>NZ_JBMPZU010000019.1:0-263576 GCF_049463095.1 Neobacillus sp. 19
TTCATCCTTTTTTGCCCTTCCTCTATATATAAGAAGTGAAAGCAATGGTTCGATGGATGAATCAACTTGATGAAATGGAAGTTCAGATGGTTTATTCAGATTCGGCCTAAAGGAAAGGGTGAAAGAGGATGAGTAAATTATTAATTAATGAGTCGCCGGTGATGATTATTCCTTCATTGGCAGTAAGGCTGGGCTTAAATGAAGCGGTGGTCCTTCAGCAAATCCACTATTGGGTTACATCAAGCAGCCATGTGATCGAGGGACGGAAATGGATCTACAATACCTATAAGGATTGGCAGAAGCAGCTGCCATTTTGGTCGGAGAGTACGATCAAACGGACGATTCGTTCGCTTGAGGCCCAAGGCTACTTACTGTCAGGTAATTTTAATCAATTGAAAATCGATAAGACCAAGTGGTATACGATCGATTATGAACGATTGGAAGCATTAGAGCCAACAGAATCTGAGCTGTCGTTTGCTCAAACTGAATCATCTAGTTCATCAGCCTGCACGATGGAGGACACAAGCCTGAACCAAGCAATACCAGAGAGTACTACAGAGATTACTTCAGAGAAAGAAACTCCTGTCGTCGAAATCATCCACTACCTTAATGAAAAAACAAAGGCAGAATACAAACCCAGTACATTTGACTTCTCCCCATGGATAAATCCAGGGGATTCTTTTTTAAACCTTCATCAAAGCTGCCTATCTGCCGGGGCTTCTAGGTCTTACTGCTTTTCCAGTTCATTACGACATGTAGTGAATACCACATACCGAAGCCCAATCATAGGCACTACGCCACTGCCCTTTTTAACCCCTTATGCGAAACAATGGGAGTTAAGAGAACTCGGTGATACTTTGTATCTTCCCATTTAGGTAATTCCCGATTTTTCGTGAACTGTTTATGAACTGACTTGTCCAAAATATTAATGGCGCCTACTACATCCCGATGTCCGATCGCACCACACTGACAGTGGAAGTTCCGATTCCATTGTTTGCTGAATTCTCCGCATAAAGGGCATGTGCCGGAAGTATAGGATTCTTCCACAAGTTGGACGGTGACACCACGAAGTTTTAATTTGTATTTTATTTTTTCAATTAATTGCCCAAAACTCCAATTTGATAATTGTTGGCGAATTTCTTTTCGGGTTTTCTTTTTCTTCTTCGTATTCTTTTGAACGCCGTTTGGTGTTCCAATATAAAGCGTTTTTATGTGATGATCCACACACCAATCGGTGACCATTTTCGAAATCGCATGCAATAGGTACTCGATTCTCCGTTCCATTTTTTCTAAAAAACGGCGTTTACGCAAAATGAGTTTTTGCCTTTTATTCGAACCTGTCTTTTTCCGGCTAATGAGCTTTTGAAACTCTTTTAACTTTTTGTTTCTATAACGCTGTAACGAGCGAAGCTCTCTTCCTGTCACAATGAAGTGACTTTTTCCGTCACTTAATACGGCCGCATGTATGAGCCCTAAATCGCAGCCGGCCTCCTTTTTACCTTGTACTTGCTTTTGTTTTGGTACTTCCACTGCTATATGCATCCAGTATTGATCTTTGTGCCAAACAATTTCAGCACTTTTTATGGTATGGAAATCAATATGCTTCGGTTGAGGGATCACTAAGGGGATTTGTCGTTTTCCATTGCTAAACAGCAGCTGTTTTCCCGTACTTGTAATGGCTGCTTTTTTATATTTGACAGAAAAGAATTTTTTGTGTTTCCAGGGGTAACGCCATTGTTTGTCCCCTTTAGCGCGCAGTTCTCTCGTTCTTTTACATGTTTCTTCATGTAACTCGATGATCGCTTGAATCGTTTGGGAGTGTAATTTATGGGTGGTGGCATTGTACCATTTCTTTTTTTCTGATGCACTTGTCCAAATCTTATATACGTCAAATAGCCACCAATGGAGATCTAAGCAGTCATTCCATAGATTCGCTGCTTCCTTACGCAGAGAATCGGCTAATCTTCTCTCCTCGGCGGTTAATCGGAGGGGAAATTTCCGTATGACGATATCGCCTATGGACTCTTTTTTCTTTTGTTCTTTCATATTCTTTTTACAGGGTTCCATTTCTCTTTTCACCCCTATTGGGAACATTTGTTCTATATGTTTATTATACCATTATTGAATTTCAATTGGAAGTAAAAATGATAAAGTATGGCTTATATCCCCATTTCTAAAGAAAGGGGTTTTACGCTATCTTTTGATAAAACCCAGGAAATGATCAGAGCAAGAATGCGAGAAGGCTTTACGGTGGAGGATTTTAAAAAGGTCATAGATTTGAAGACTGCTGAATGGATGCGTGACCCGAGAATGTGCAAATACCTAAGGCCGACAACGTTATTTGGCAGTAAATTTGAATCTTATATCAACCAGAAGTCCTGCAAGAAATCCTTGAACGAGGAGGATTACGATTTAGATGATGAAGCGTGAGACTTTTGAATTATTAAAGAGAATAGTTGTTTTTTATGATCAGTTTGAGGTGAACCAAGAGAAAGTGAACCTGTGGCATGAAGTGTTAAAGGGCTATACCTTTGACGAGATACAAGGGAACCTGTTGGCCTTTGTAAAGGAGTCCTCGTTTCCACCCAAAGTGTCGGATTTAATCTCAAAGTCTGCGAATTCAAAGACGATTCCAAATGCAGAAGAGACGATGAAACTTTCTTCCAGGCTGAAACCTGCGAGTGAAATTGTCGTTCAAAGAGAGCTGGCCAAAATGAGAGCCATCTTGGGTATTGATAGGGGGGAGAAAGATGGAAGGGCATGAGCCATTTAATCAAGAAGCAGAAGAGGCGTTGGTAGGAGCGTTCTTTTTAGAAGAGGACTTGGTGAAAGAATGCACCATTCGTCCAGAACAGCTGTATTCCTGGAAACTGAAACAAATTTATTCAGCCATCCGCCGTTTGGATGAAAAAGGCAAGCCGATTGATATGATCTCGGTTATGGAGGAACTGGGGATTTCGAACCTGCAAATGGTGGGCGGGATCAGCTATATTACCCAATTAGCCGGCAGTGTACCGACAACAGCCAACTTTCATTTCTATGAAAATCTGGTCAGGGAATATGCCCAGAAACGTAAGACCATACAGATTGCCGGAAAAATCATGGAGCAGGCACAAGCGTCCGATATCAGTAAGACATTAAGTGAGGGGATCCATGAATTAATGGCCGTTGAGGAGGATGAAGCCGATGAAGATAATGGTGATATAACACCATCGCTAGTGGATTTATTTGCGGACTGTGAAAAAGATTTGGGCGAGATCGTCGGCATTCCGTCTGGTTTTGCCCATTTGGACCGTCTTACGGGAGGATTCCAAGAATCTGATTTAGTCATCATTGGCGCCCGCCCCAGTATGGGCAAAACGGCATTCGCCTTGAATTTGGCGCTGCATGCGGCATTTCAAGATGTAAGTGTCGTATTTTCCTTAGAAATGGGAAAGAAGCAGCTGCTGAAGCGCATGGCTGGTTTTACTGGATACATCGATAGTCTCAAAATGAAGAACCCAATGAAGGAGTTTCAAGAGGACGATTGGCAACATTTCACGGACAGTATCGCAACGTTATCAAAGGCCAATTTCCATATTTTTGACCGGGCAGGGATGGATGTCCCTTTTATCTGGTCAAAGCTCCGCAAGATTCGCAGGGAGTACGATCGTGAAAAAAGGATACTGGTCGTGATTGATTATCTGCAGCTGATCGCGGGTGATCCGAAATACAAACAAAACCGTCTGGCAGAGATTAGTGAATTAAGCAGAGCCTTAAAAACGATGGCGAGGGAACTGAATGTGGTCGTCATTGCCCTTTCCCAGCTGAGCCGGGGCGTTGAAAGCCGCCAGGACAAACGGCCGATCCTGTCTGACTTAAGGGAAAGCGGACAAATAGAGCAGGATGCTGATTTAATCGCCTTTCTCTATCGGGATGATTATTATACGAATGATTCTCCACTAAAGGATAGGATGGAAGTCATTCTTGCCAAGCATCGGAATGGGCCGACTGGGACGGTGGAGCTTGGGTTTAATAAGCAATTTGGGAGGTTTGTTCAATTAGAGAAGTAATATTAAGGAGGAATTAACCTTGTGAAAAAAATAGCGAAGTCTAAAGGGTGATTTTTATGGTCTTTAATGAGGTTAGCCCAGGCCGCAAAAAACTTTTCCATGGATATTTATTATTACCATTAGATAAGGTGAACCTTACCATAAGTAAATGAGTTTTTTCTAGGGAAATAGAACAGCACCAATCCATAATAGGATTGGTGTTGTGTGTTTAATTTGTAATCATATGGGGGTTCTCAATTTCAATTACTAAATCATTTTCATCGATTTCCATTGAGTCAAATAGAACATGTAAGTTTTTCCTTTTAGCTTCATTACTAATATTGGTATTTATATAAATATCTTCACCAATTTTTGCAGACTTGCTTTCATCAAACTCATTTTCTCCAACTGAATGAAATTTCACATTTAATATTTCTTCTTCATTCAATGCTTGGTAAAATGCATCTGAATCAAATAAGTATAGTTGTTGTATTACATTTAAATATACATCAATAAATGTTTTAACTGAGGTTTTTTCGGTTAGAAATTCAAAGCTAGTAGGTTGTGACCGTCAAGTAGAATGACACAATTTCTGCTCATTAATTTGAAACACTTTGTTCCCCAAATATGGTAGAACGATGCTTCATACGATAACTATCTTCATTTAAATGAATAATTTCTACTCGATGCAGAATTCTATCAAGAATTGCCGTTGTTATGGCTTGATCTCCTAATAATTCACCCCATTCTTTTGGAGCTTTGTTAGAAGTTAAAATAATGGAAGATTGATTATATAAGTCGTTTATTAAATGAAAGAACATATTTGCTTCTTGTTGATCCATTGCCATAAACATCAAGTCATCAATGATGACTAAATCAGCTTCTCTAATTCGCTTCATTCTAGCTTTAGATTTGCGTGTAATTTCTTCCGTTTTCAGATTATGAACTAAGTCTCCCATCGATGTAAAAACAGCCTTATATCCTTGGTTTATCGCTTCGATACCTAGTCCCACCGCCAGGTGGGTTTTGCCTACACCTGGCGGTCCTAGTAGTATTAAACTATATAATTGTTCAACCCAAGTTAAGTCTTTTAATCTATTTAGTTGTTTATTGCTTAGAGACTTCTGTTCTTTCAAATTGAACTCTTCTATTGTCTTGCTAAAAGGAAAGGTGGCCCACTTTAATCGATTATTTAGTTGCTTTTCTTCTCTTCGAGCTTGCTCATAGGTTGTCACCTCTAATAAGAATTGAGTGAATGAAAGGTCTTTTTCTTCTGCTTCCCGGATTAAATGGGGAAGGTGTTTGGCCGTTTCAGCGAGTCTTAGGTACTTCATTATGTCTTGAATCTGCTGTAATTGACTCATTCCTATTTAACCTCCATTAATGCGGTGTAAGAATCTATTTCCCTTTTGTGTGCATTTGTTTCTAAGACCCATTCAGACAGTTTGTTTAAAGGTTTAATTTCTTTTTTATTCTCTAAAGCTGTTTCAATTCCTTGGCGCTGGCGTTTTACATATGCAATGATATCGCCAAAATCTGTTGCACTATATAAATTCCTTTTTAAGCACTCTGCTAACGCTTTGTTCAGTACATCGCTATTGCTATCTTTTGTTTCACGCAGGATAATCTGTAGCTGGTCTTTAATGTAACGTGGATTTTTTTTCCTAACCTTCTCAAGATATTGAAAAGCCAATTCTTTATTCTCAAATTTCTCTGCCACTGTGTTTATAAACGCTTCGACTCCTTTTGTTCGATCTCTAGTATGTTTTCTATCTTTAACTAACTGACCTTTTCCTTCAGGAATCAAATGCTTTGCTATAATTTCTCCGGTATCGTGTATATAAATAACCAATTCTTTAGCCTCTGTTTCCTTGACGCATACTTTTTCTATTTTGTTATATGTTCCAAGTGGAAGAGAGTAGCGATTAGATTCAAAACGAATAGTGTTGTCCTTATGAACACATCTTGTTATACTAGAATCATAGTTATTTTGAAAATCTATTTTCTTGTGGACTGGTTTTAAGTGTTGCTTTTCGAGGAGAAACACTTCAACCGGTCTTTTTTTTGTTGAGTTGTGTATTTTAAAGTTCCCCGTTCTGTTTAGCCAATCCCACCCTTGTTCGTTCCAAGCATCAAGGTTATGGAAAACTCTATGTTTGGCAAAGTTTTGCTTAATGAACCCTACAACATTTTCAATTCTTCCTTTACTTTCAGGATCTGCCTTACGGCAAACCCGAAGGTTTAAGCCTCTAGATTCCTTGTAATTTTGAAACTCCTTAGTTAGGATTAAATCTCCACCATTCTCACTGACTACAATTAAACTATCTTGATCATATACAATCTCATTGGTCATGCCGCCATACCATTTGAATGCATTTTCATGTGCTCTAATAACATCTTGAGTTGTAAAAGGTCTATCTAGCCACTCTTTATATTTATGTCTAGAATGAGATAATACAAAAGCGATAAAGTTAAGTTTCACTTCTTTATTATCAGATGTTTTTTGCTTTGTATGGCCGAAATCCACTTGCATTTGTTCACCCATCGGAGGGTCAGGTATCGCCTCATACATTCTAGGTGAAGTCTCTTTTTTGATCATATACTCTTCTCGAAGATCCTTTACATAGGTTCTAACTGTACTTTCCCCAATATTCATATCCTCATATTTTTCTAGAAGCCAGTCATAAACTTGTGCTGCCGACATATCTGGATGCTTCCTAAGCCAAGATAATATCAGTTCTTTATGAGGATCCAGTTTTCTCTTTTTACTCTTAAGAGATTCCACCCATTCCGCCATCTCCGAAGGTGATTTCTTCAGGTGTCTGTGAACAGTTGATCTAGAAACCCCTAATTTTTCAGCTATCTTAGTCTGACTAAATCCTTGTTTTATTAATTGTTTTATCTCCATGTACATTTCCCACTTATCCACCTTTTCTGCCCTCCACTGTAAGTAATGAACTATTTCATTTTACAGGGGAAGACTAATATTCTTTGCTGGTATATTTGGGTAAATAAGTGTTTCAACAAATCAAGCAAAAACTGTACACTTTATTCTAGCAGTCACATAGGTTTGATACTTGTCCAGGAATCCTCAAGAGTAATCTCAGTTTTATTTGAATTTTGATGGATACTATGTGAGTTAGGATACTGCCAAATAGTTAATGCTTGATTAATTAAGAATTTCGAGCGATTTAATATATCGCTTTCTGTCCAGGTTGTGTAGTTTTTTAGTGTTTTTGATAAATTAAAGGATGAATTGTCGTAACCTGAAACTAACATTTCCTTTTTTTCTATAAAGTTCTTGTTACTTAAGTTACTATTATAACCAGTTAAAGTTAAGTTTCCAATTGTATGGAGATATTTTTGGTGTACTTCCTGCCAATTTTCTCCTAAATTATTTTGCCAATAAATATTAATACCTATATTTTGTGGCATAATATGTTCAATTGAAATTTGACTAGACCAATCAACTACTTCATTTGAAAGTGACTTTTCTAGAGAGTATAGAATGTATTTTTTATAATTAGTTTTAACCATGTATATATTACGCATTAAAAATGCACTTTTGAATTCCTCATTATTTGGGAATCGATGATGTCCTTTTTTGCTTAATAATGCAATTTCAAATGATTTTATAGGCTCTTTATAATTGAAATCTCTTATGAAAGTAACGAAGACTTTGTTAAGCCCTTGAGATCCATGTTCTAAGATTATTCGTCTGGATAAATAACTTTCGATTAATAATAATATCCGAGAGAAGTCTGATTTAGAAATTTTCTCTTCTAAGTAAAAATCATAAATATACATAATAAATGGATAAATAACTTTTACTTCTAATAGCTCTAATCCTTTTAAATGAGTTTTAATTTTGTTGTCGTGGTCATCTGCGGATACAATCTTTTTATAAATTTTTGAAAATTTATCGAGTTCTGTCATGAACTTCTCTATGCTAGATTTTTTTCTTGTATAGTTTTTCGAAAAGTATGATTTGAAATCAGAGAAAACTTGAGATTCTTTTGGAATCTTTAAGTTTTTTATAGTAAGAAAATCTCTAATAAAATTAGAAAGTGTATTTTTACCAAATGAATCCAGTCTCTCTTCAATTGGATACCAATACTCATTATAAATATGGGTTTGTACATCATTTTCCAATCCCATTAATAAAAAGTTTCGAATTAAATCAGATTCTACTAATTTTTCCCCAGTAGAATTTAAGCTTTCAAATATTAATTGGGGGTCATCTATATCCCTTTCTAAGGCAATTTCAACAATATCTAATTTGGCCAACCCATCATAAAGTTCTTTTATATCGATTTTTTGACTTTTTATTTGCTTATAAAAATATCGATAGTTACTAATAATGTTGTTTTTTGAATTAGCTTCGTCAAGAGGAGTACCAAAAATAAGTTTGTCGTATAATGTTTTATCTTTTTTCGTTAAGCATAGCTTAATATAGTCTTCATTTTTCTTTCTACTATTAACTAGATAAGTTTCTTCAATTTCTTCCGCAATGGTTTCATCTATATGTTCAAAATTTTCCCTTATGTAATCTCTGAGAGCTATCAATATTAATGAAACCGTGGTAATTCGTTGTTGTCCATCGATTATTGTAGCCTCATTGATTTGACTAATAAGACCGTGTTTATTTGAAATTTGAACGACAGAACCAATAAAATGTCTTTTATTAGGGTGTTTCATTATGGTTTTTATATCATTTAATAATCTTCCACAATGTGTTAAATTCCAAGTATATTCTCTTTGATATACAGGAATGGAAAACCTTCTGTTTTGAGCACTTAAGAAACCTAAAATACTATTTTTATCTGCTTCCATGCTTAACCTCCTGATAAAATCAAATTCACTATCAATTATACAATATTTAACAATCATGTTATATTGAAATTATTGAATTAATAAGAAATATAACTATATTTTTACACATGTGAAATGGTGTACTACACAAGAGGGGGGTATTTATGATTAAACCAGATTGGAATATCTTTAAAGCAAAGTTTAGTGAGAACCCACAAAATAACTTTGAATGGCTATGTTACCTTTTATTTTGCTTAGAGTTCGGAAAAGAGTTTGGTATTTTTAGGTATAAAAATCAATCTGGGATTGAGACCAATCCAGTTTATGTAGATAAGGAAGTTATAGGATGGCAAGCGAAGTTTTATGAAACCACTTTGTCGGATCATAAAGGCGAATTAATTAAAACCTTAATAAAAAGCAAAAGAGACTATTCAGATTTAACAAAAATCATTTTTTATACAAATCATGAATGGGGACAAAGTCATAATCCTAAAAAACCTGAACAAAACGATCCCCAAGCAAAAGTTGATATTGAAAGTAAGGCTAAGGAGCTTGAAATCCAAATTGAATGGAGGACTGCAAGTTTCTTTGAGTCACCCTTTGTTACCATAAAAAATGATTTAATTATCCAACATTTCTTTAGTTTTGAAAAGAGTATTGTACAACTCTTATCGGAAAAACAAACCCATTCCGAGTCAATTTTAAAGGATATTCAAACATCCATAAACTTCCATGGGGAGAAGATAGAAATAGATAGAAACGCCCTTCTTGAAAGGATAATAAGTGAAATCGAAAAAGAACAAGTATTGACGTTAACTGGTGCAGGTGGAGTTGGAAAAACAGCGGTTATCAAAAGGCTATATGAAGATCAAAAAACAAATACCCCATTTTATATTTTTAAGGCAAGTGAGTTCGAAATAAATGATATAAATAGTTTGTTCGGCGGATATAGTTTGCAGGATTTTATTGAAGCTCATAAAGAGGAAGAGAAAAAGTTAGTCGTAATTGACTCAGCTGAAAAGTTGTTAGATTTAGAAAACACAGACCCATTCAAAGAATTTGTCTCTGTTTTAATAAAAAATGAATGGAAAATTATATTTACAGCGAGAAGTAATTACTTGTCCGATTTGGACATGCAGTTTATTGACCAATATCAAGTTAAACCCATCAAATTTTATATTGAAACTCTGAGCGTGGAAGAACTGATAGGCTGCTCTCAAGCTAATAATTTTAACTTGCCAACCGACACGAAGCTGTTGGAGTTACTCAAAAACCCATTTTATTTAAACGAATATTTAAAGTTTTATAATAATGACGAGGTTATTGATTATCAAAATTTTAAAGAGAAACTATGGAATAAGTTAATAAAAAAATCAAAGCCAACCAGAGAGCAATGTTTTATGAAGATTGCATTTCAAAGAGCAAGTGAAGGTCAATTTTTTATTTCTCCTAATTGTAATGAATCGACCATTAATTCCTTAGTGCAGGATGGTATCTTGGGTTATGAAACAGCAGGATACTTTATTACCCATGATATTTACGAAGAGTGGGCTTTGGAAAAAATTATTGAATCTGAATTTATTAGGCAAGAAAATTACCATGATTTCTTGAAGAAAATTGGGGAATCTCTGCCTATTCGGCGAAGTTTCAGAAAATGGGTGTCTGATAAGCTCTTAACCGAGGATGATTCCATTGAGAATTTTATAGAAGAAGTCATTGAGGATGAAAACATTCCTTATTTCTGGAAAGATGAAGTTTTGGTATCAGTGTTACTTTCATCTTACTCGGATCAATTTATTAATTTATTTGAGGAAAAGTTACTTGAGGATAACCAAAAACTATTAAATAGAGTAACATTTTTATTAAGAGTAGCATGTAAAGAAGTAGATGAGGAATTTTTAAAAGGAGTAGGGTTGGATAAATATTCCATCTCTTATTTGCAGTATATATTTACCAAGCCAAAAGGAAAAGGCTGGGAAAGTATAATTAAACTAATTTACAATTATAAAGATGAATTTGAGGTAGAAAAACTTAACTTTATATTACCGATAATAAATGAATGGAATAATAAATTTAAAAGCGGAGAAACGACAAAGTTATCAGCTTTAATTGCCTTAAAATATTACCAAGTAATCGTTAAGGAAGACATATACCTTTCAAGAGGAGAAGATATTGAGGAGAAACTTATTCAAACAATTTTATATGGAGCTGCCGAAATAAAGGAGGAACTTACTGCCATTTTTGATGAAGTAATTAAAAATGAGTGGAGGAATTATAGAGACCCTTATTATAACTTAGTAAATGCTATTTTATCGAAAGTGGGCGAAAATCAGGAGGTTCTTAAGTCACTTCCTAATTATGTATTAGGTCTAGCAGATTTATACTGGTTCAATTCTCAGGAAAAACGTCATCCATTTCATTATAGTGTTGGCGTCGAAGGTGATTTCTGTATTGATGAGAATCAGAGGGATTATTACCCTCCAAGTGCATTTCAAACACCTATTTATTGGTTGCTTAAATATTCACTTAAAGAAACCTTTGATTTCTTACTTAGATTTATAAATAAAACAGTTGAGTGCTATGTAAAATCAGATTTAGATAGATCAGAATCAGAAGTTAAAGAAGTGGAAGTTGTTACAGACAACACAGTAGTAAAGCAATATATAAGTCAAAGACTTTGGAACACTTATCGCGGCACCTCGGTTGCACCTAATGTTTTTCAATCGATTCATATGGCATTAGAAAAGTTCCTTCTTGAAACAGCAAAAAATACTGACTCTAAAATACTGGAAAGTAATCTTTTATACTTAATAAAGAACTCAAATTCTGCTTCGGTAACAGCAATAATGGTAAGTGTTGTTTTAGCATACCCTGAGAAAACATTTAATGTTTCCAAGGTTTTATTTCAAACAAAAGAATTTTTTCTTTATGACTCCAGTAGAAGGTCAGAAGATTACTCTGCAAAAAGTCAATTTTTAATCGGGGCTGGATTGATGCCTAAAAATAAAATTCATGAAAATGAGAGAATTAATTCCTGTAATGACAGCCATCGAAAAAAATCACTTGAGGATCTCGCTCTAATATATCAATTTTTTAAGGGCGAAGGTGTAACTAATGGGGAAGTAGAAGAAAGACAAAAGGTTATTTGGGCTATTTTTGATCAGTATTATAAGGAAATTACAGACGATACAAGGGAAGACGTTAGAACATGGAGACTTTTTCTTGCTCGAATGGACGGGAGAAAAATGAAGCCTACTTTTGAAGAAGTTGATGAAGGATTGCAGATAAATTTCAATCCAGAAATCGATCCTAGCTTAAAGGAGTATAGTGATGTAGCTCTCCAAGAAAGTTCTGAAGCAATGAAATACCTTTCCTTAAAACTGTGGGCTGACTATAAAGTCAAAAATGATGAGAAGTATAAAGAGTATACTCAATATGAAGAGAACCCAAAACAGGCATTGCGGGAAGTTAAGGAGATTCTTGAAAACTTAAAAAATAATCATGGGACGTTTCACCTTTTCGAAGAGAAGATCCCTGCTCATGTTTGTACTGTTTTAGTACGGGATTATTTTGAGGAGCTTTCAAAATCAGATAAAGAACTTTGTAAAGATGTTATCTTAACATGTGCATCTTCCTCTTTCAGACCGAATTATTTGTATCAGATATGGGACGGTGTTGAAGCAACAATTTCAGTATTGCCCCTTATATTAGAAAAGTTTCCTGAAGAAAGAGAAAATATAAAAGTCATTCTGTTATTAACTTTATTCAATCCTCATTCAATAGGAGCGTATGCGAAATTTTCAGACTACTCGGCAAATGCAATACTTAATAATTTATGGGGCATTAGTTTTTCTGACGCACAATCTCTACTTATTGGATTTTTATATTTGAAACCGAAATATGAAACAATGCGAGAGACTTTGAGACAAGAAAATTATAAACAAAATAAATACGAACTATATGAGAATGAGTTAATCGAGAAATTTGTAGGGAAGTATGAAGAAGATATAGAAAAGATTATAGCAAATTCGATTACACTAGATGAAATAAAAAATATAAAAAATATAAATTTACGCATCTTAAGAACAGCATTTCAATTAATCCCCTTGAAGATACTTGATGAGTCCCATAAAATAATTACTCAAAACATCATATCTGCTTTTGCAGAGAAGTTATTATCTGATGATAGAAAGGAAAAAGTTGATTACCAGGTTAGACATGATTTCTTGATGAAACTTTCTAGGGTTGTTCTAGCTTCCTCAAGGGATGATGCTCCTGTTTATTTACACCCATTTATTGAGGGCTTTAATAACACTGAATCTATGGCAGATTTATTTAAAGAATTCATATTTGCCGAAGATTCTCTAAAAACTTATTATAACTTTTGGTTGGTATGGGACTTGTTTTATAATAAAGTCGCCGAGTTATGTAAAGGTGAAAGTTATGGTTATTACAATCAGAACATCATCAAAAGTTATCTCTTTGCTCAGACACCATGGAATGAAAATGTTTCTGAATGGCATGCGCTTAAAGATAATAATAAAAGGTTTTTAAGTAAAGTTGCAAGAAATATGGGGAATTCCCCTTCTGTTTTATATGCAATAGCAAAATTATTAAATGGAGTCGGGCAAAGGTATCTTAATAATGGAATCCTTTGGATTTCTAGAATCTTAATTGAACACGAAAAATTATGGACAGAGCAATTAGAGAGTAATACTATTTACCATTTAGAAAACCTGGTGAAAAGATATATTTATAATAATCGTGAAAAGATAAGAAGAGAAATTAAATTAAAACAAGAAGTTCTCGTCATATTGGACTTTTTAGTGGAGAAAGGATCAGTTGCTGGATATATGTTAAGAGAGAACGTTTTATAATAACTCTTAGCATTTCTAATAGTAATTTTAGAAAGAGCTTGATATTTACTGTCAGGCTCTCTCTTTTTATTAATAATTCTTAGTACCAATTGGTTGCACGATGCAATTCAAATTGCGTAGCAAAATTTATTTAACAATCAACAGCGTTATTAAATAGCTAATATGTACTTAATCTGTAAGCCCGAATTATAAAAAATAAGCGCACCTTTCGGTACGCATCACGAATAGCCGTAAATCCCGATTTTTTTCAATCGAATTTACGGCTTATTTCAATTTTTGCCCACATTCGGCCTGAATCACTTTTGACCAGGGCATGTATTGATCTAAAATTTCAGGTTTTTGATGGATGCCAAGATTGGGCAGATCCGTCAAAAGTTTCTTCAAGTATTCGTAGAAATCTACACCGTTACTTTTGGCAGTTTCTGCGATACTGAGACAAATGGCGTTCGCTTTTGCGCCGGCTTCACTGACTGAGAAAAGCCAGTTTTTTCTCCCCACGACGTTAGGGCGGATGGCGTTTTCAGCGGGATTATTATCGATTTCAACGCGCCCGTCGTTCAGGTATGCTCTAAGTCCATTTGCCCTGTTCAATGTATATTCAGCTGCTTTCGCCAGCGCATTTTTTCCATAGAATGGTGACGTTTCAACCCATTCAAGGAATTTATCTACAATTGGCTTCGAATATTTCTGGCGTTTTTTTCTTCGCTTACTCGGAGACAAATGTTTAAATTTCCTTTCAAGACGGTATAAATCGTCACAAAAGCTCACACCTATACGGCCATTTTTGCTGTCCGCCTTCAGCCAATAACGGCGAACGTGGGCCCAACAATTTGCGAAAGTAACGCCTTCCAACTTGCCATAGGCAGAATAACCATCGCAAATAATCGTTCCTGAAAAGCCTTCAATGAATCCTTCAAGGACGGATCGGGCTCGCGATAATGCACTATGAAAGAGAGTTATTGGTGGTCCTTGGCAAGGAACACTTCGAGACACCCAATTATAAGCATTGGTTTGACCCGATTTACCATCGGAACGGTGGAGTATTTGTCCATATGTTTCATCAATATGTAAAAGCGATTTATTCATCATCAAATCTTTCATTCTTTCATAAATAGGCAATAGCCAATCGTGTGATGCACGAATGACCCAATTCGAAAGATTCTTATCGTTGGTATTCAGGCCGTAACGATCCCATTCCTTAACCTGGCGGTAAAGGGGGAGGTATTGCGCAAATTTATCATAGATGACTTTGGCAAGCACGCTAGGGCTTGCGATGCTACGTTGAATGGAAGGCTGCGGTGCCTTACCACGTTTAATTTGGGCTTTTTGAAATGAATCACCTTTACAATTTTTACATTCATAAGCATGTTCTATGTGTTGGACTTTCTTCATTTTTGCGGGAATAAATTCTGCTTCTTCGCGCACGATTGTACTTCCAATTTCAATCATTTGTCCCTGGCAACAGTCACATTGTATATTTTCTGGATGATAGTGAAATGCTTCAACTTCTATATCATCTCGTAATGAATCATTTCGTTTTTTCTTTTTAATAGTTCGAACAACAGTATAAGAAATGGTCTGTTGGCTTTGTTCTTCTGTGTGCTCAGATTCGCTAAAAGACGGGTCATCATCAAATAATGACGATTGCCCTTCTGGTGCGTTATATCTTGATTTTTCAGTTTTAGAACCATATAAGAGTTTTGTTAAGTGCCGAAGTTGTTGCGTTAACGCTTCGTTCTGTTTCAACGATTGATCCAATTTTTTGGATAGCTCCTGGTTTTGTTGATTCGAATGAGCCAACTGCTCTTTCGAGCAATCGAATTACTCTATCAAATTGATTTTCATTCGTAGAAGAAGTATTCGCCACATCATTCACCACTTTTCGTTCGGATTCACTTCTTTTATTATAACGAGTTCGAACAGTGGAATAAAGATAAAATGAAGGGCTTTAACGAATTTAGAAGGCACCTTTTGGTGACTGCTGAATCGCCTTTGGCTGCTGGATAGATAACCCCTCGAGGAGCCACCTGAGCTCCTTTTGAGAGAGATTCCGTACTTCGTTTTCATCCTTTGGCCATTGGAGTTTTCCGTTATCCAAACGTTTATATAGCATGGCGAAGCCATCACCGTCGAAATATAAGCATTTATAGCGATCTTTACTCCATCCTGAAAACAAGAAAATGGAATCCCCGTATGGATCCAATTCAAAGGAATCTTGAATTAATGTGGCTAGTCCGTCAATACCTTTTCTCATATCAGTTTTACCGCAAATGATGTAAATATTTTTTACGCTAGTAAAATCGTGTTTCACGGATTTTTCAACTCCCTCATAACCGTTTGGATGATGTGCTCATCTACGCCGTTGAAGAAGGAGATTTCGGCGTTGCCGGTTTTGATCGTGCAAGTAGGATTTGGAGAAATCACTACTGGATTTGGTGCAGAAGTATTTTTGTTTTCGGAATGTAATGTAACGGGGACGATTGTGAGTTTTTGCTGCGGCATATGAAAAAGCACCTCCTTAAATTGATACGTTGATCATACCAGGAGGTGCTGCTGTTTTTATATGCGTTGTTTGAATACGGGCTTACCTTAATCTAAAGGTACCCTATTTATTCATATTACTTAAAATCGCGCTTCTTTAAATAAGAGTGTTTTCTCATTTCGATTTATTACGGTGAACCGTATCATAAATACTAAAGTAAGCTATTTTTATTAAAAATACTTGTAAGAAAATTCACCCCTCTATTTATTAAAATAGAGGATCTTTTTTATTTCCCTCCAACTATAGTACAATTTTACATATCCAATAAATAACAATACAGAGATAGAAAGCTATAGGTAGGGGAAAGCCAATGGAAGTAGTAGAAAAGAAACTAATCGTCAACTCCGATAAAGGGAACTTATTACGAGAACTAGTAAAATCAATGAATGAGTGTGTGCGGTTTTATTTTAGTGTCGCGTTTATTAACTTCAGTGGCTTACAGCTGCTGCTTGATCCTTTAAAGGAAGCGGAGCAAAAGGGCATCAAAGGGAAGATCATCACGTCAACCTATCTCAACTTTACCGATGCCAAGGCCTTGGAGAAAATTAAAGAGTTTCAAAATGTCGACTTAAAGGTTTTCGTTACCGATAAAGAAATTGGCTTTCATACAAAGGCGTACATATTTGAGTACGAGGATAGCTATAAGGTCATTATCGGCTCGTCCAATATTACCCAAAGTGCACTGAAAAGTAATATTGAATGGAATGTCGAAATTATTACCAAAGAACATGGACGCTTTATTCAGGATGTTTTAAAGGAATATAATGGGCTTTGGGATATGAGTACAGAAGCCGATCAGGCTTTTATTAGTAGATATGAAGAATTCCTGAAGAGTCTAAAGAATACGCAAAAAACTCATCAATTAATATATGAAAATAAGCAATATATTGTCCAAAATCGGATGCAGAAACGAGCAACCGAGAACCTTGAGAGACTTAGGAGCTATGGTGAGATAAAGGCATTGGTTATTGCGGCAACTGGGACAGGAAAAACCTATATGTCTGCTTTTGATGTAAAAAATGTAAAGCCTAGACGACTCCTGTTCATTGTCCATCGTGAAGAGATTCTCAAAAAAGCGAAAGACACCTTTGAAATGCTGTTACCCAATGAGGGTTTCACGTTTGGCTTGTTGACCGGGAACCATAAGCAAAAGCATGTGGATTATGTATTTGCCACAATTCAAACCATCTCAAAGTGTTTTCATGAATTTGAAAGGGATGAGTTTGATTATCTGATTATCGATGAGGCCCATCATGCCACAAGTCCGACCTATCAAACTGTTTTAGACTATTTTGAACCTCAATTCACGCTCGGGATGACGGCTACTCCTGAACGTAGTGATGGCTATAACGTATTTGATCTGTTCGATAATAATGTAGCTTTGGAGGTTCGTTTACACGAAGCCTTAGAGGATGAGCTTGTTATCCCCTTCCATTATTTTGGAATCACCGATATTGATGGTGTTGATTTAAGTGATGTGGATATTGATGATATCACTGAAATTACCAAACGGTTAAAGGTCAATGAACGGGTTGATTTTATTATTGAAAAAATGGATTTCTACGGTCATGACGGTGAGAAAAGAAAAGGCCTCGGTTTTTGCGTCAGTATTGAACATGCTCAATATATGGCAAGTGAATTTAATAAAAGAGGCTATAAAAGTATTTGCTTATATGGGGCTGACACACCGGAAAAACGTGAGCAATATATTCAACGATTAGAAGATGAACAGGATGAGTTAGAATTCATTTTCACCGTAGATATTTTTAATGAAGGGGTCGACATACCTTCTATTAATACCGTATTAATGCTGCGACCAACCAACTCACCGATTATCTTTATTCAACAACTCGGGAGAGGATTACGGAAACATGCGGATAAAAGCTTCTTGACGGTGCTCGACTTTATTGGAAACCATCAGAAAACCTTCCTCATTGCATTGGCGTTAAATGGGAGTCGCTACTATGATAAAGAAAGCCTAAAGGTAGCAGTGGCAACGGGATTCGCTAATATTCCTGGTTGTACCCATATCCAAATGGATAAGATCTCACAGGATAGAATTTTGGAGCAAATTGATAAGGAAAACTTCAATTCTATGAAGTATCTGAAGGAAGAGTATGGTGAATTTAAAAAGCTGAATCAGGGTCGGATTCCCTATTTGTTATTGGATTACCTCAAATATGATGGTGCTCCGGATCCCGTTAAGTTTATTAATCGCGAGAAAACATACTTATCCTTTGTGGCCAAGGTCGAGAAAGATGACTATTTAAAGGAACTTTTACTAAATGAAGCCTTTGAGGCAACGATGAAGGAATTATCAAGCAAGCTGCCGCTTAAGCGAATTTATGAGTTTGTTATCCTACGTTATTTGCTAGAGCATGAAGAAATTAATCTAGAAATGGCCAAGCAGCAAATTCTCAAAATGATGGATTATGTCGATGATGATAGTATTTTACATGCATTTGAGTGTCTAAATCAAAACTACTATGATAGCGTCCAGCTGAAGAATAAACCTAAATTTGTACAATATAGTCACGGCATTCTGACGAAGACGGATAGCCTTACAAAACTATTAGAAAATGAGGAATACCGTAAGTTTGTTGATGACATTATCACTTATGGTATTTTCCGATACGAGAAAGATTTTAAAAGAGAATACTACGGTGTCCCACATTTCAAATTGTATGAGCAATATCAAATGATCGACGCAGCGTTGCTGTCAAACTATCGGAAGATCCATAGTTCCTTTAGAGGATCGGGATTGCTGGCCAATGGCAATGAATATTTTCTCTTTATTGATTTGCATAAAGAGGAAGACGTAAAGGAAAGTATCAACTATAAAGATAAATTTATTAATCCACATGAATTCCAATGGCAATCGGTTAACAATACGACGCAACAATCTGAACGAGGGAAAAATATCATTTTTAATCAGCAGCGTGGGATTCATCTTCATTTGTTTATTCGAAAGTACAAAGAAATGGATGGCAAAACGGAGCCTTATATTTACATCGGGAAAGGAAATTCTGTTGAATTTGAAGGGGACAAGCCGATTACGGTCCGAATGGAATTAGAAAATGAGGTTCCAGCAAATTTATATACGGAGTTTACAGAAAAAGTGTAGTCTTCTCATTTCGAGAAGACTATTTTCTTGAATTAATTGTACAACTGCTGGAATATCGGCCGGCGCCCACTTTAGCGATTCTAAATTTTCTCTTTTCAACCAGATCAGCTTAGAGTGTTCACTGGCTGTTGGAAGGCCCTCCACTACTCTGCATTTAATCGAGATTAAATTAATAATAAAGGTTTCGTATTCATGCGTATTATCATTGAATACTTCTTTGGTAGTTTCGACCGTACAATCTAACTCCTCAGAAATTTCTCTTATTAGCGCGTTGAAAATGTCCTCGTTTGCTTCCACTTTTCCACCGGGAAACTCCCACTGATTTGGAATTGACATTTCAGGAGATCTAAGGGCGCAAAGGATTTCATTATTTTCATTTTCAATAATTGCAGCGACAACTTTCACTTGTTTTTTCATGATAGCCTCCAAATTTTTTACTCATTAATAATGATAACATGGTTTTGCCAATTCTAATAAAAGAACAACATTTGTAGATAATTTTTGCATCTTTGTTTAAAGAAAGATTGAAGTTATCATAATCTAGGCTGCATTTTTTTGTTGGAAAAATAATCCCAGTGATTTATCATGAACATGAGTGAATTAAGACTATTAACCTAGCAGAAAGATGACTGAATAAAAAAGGTAAATTTATTTTTTAAAAGATTAATCATGATGGGATGATTACATATGGATAAAAGAACATTTAAATTAAGTGTAGTAAATTTACTAGATTAAGATGTTGCTGGCTTAACTAGGGAGAAAAAAATCAGATATATGAAAAAGTGGATAAGGGAGTATGAACAAGAAAAGAAAGACTCCCCTGAGCAACCCTCACAGCAAGACGCAATGAAGATTGGACAATTAGTAAGGTCTATTTTAAAAAGTTTGGTAAAAGGCCATTCTTTATCCGATGAACAAGTTTTATTATTACAAGATGTTAGGTACTGTAAATCAACATTTGATATTAATTATGCATTATTAAAAAAGGTTGCAGTAGGCTCAACTCCTTCACAACAGAGGAAAATCAATGGATATGATCGATATTGGGAAGAGGATATTCACATAAATGGAGAGCAATATTTTGTTTGTAATGACTGGTATGAACGGAATAGAGCAAAATTTATTCGGTGGTGCAGTAATTTCAACCAGTAAAATTAATTGGAATTAATCGAGAGAAGGGAGTTACAAAATGAATCCACTTAAGGCTTTTCAAATGCCAAAACAAGTAAATATTACAGCAAGAAGCTCAAGTATTACGAATTCATTTGTAAACGGGATTATCCCCTATATTTATCCAACAGAATCAGAAGTGATAAAGGTACTAAAAATACTAGAACTAAATGCAGACAATCTTTGTTGTGCCTATTGTGGAGATAAGTCAACTGAATGGGATCATCTGCGGCCAATTGTTAAAAATAAAAAACCAACTGGCTATATTTCTGATATATATAATTTAGTTCCTGCATGCGGAAAATGTAATCAATCTAAGGGTAACAAGCTCTGGAATGAATGGATTGTCAGTAATGCCGTCCTTTCTCCAAAAACAAGAGGAGTCGCAGATCTAGAGGGAAAAATAACCCGGCTTTCAGTATATGAGAAATGGGGAAATGTAGAGCCAATAGATTTTGAAAATATTATTGAGGCTGAGATATGGGAAGAGCATTGGAGTAATTGTGATAGACTGCATGAGGACATGAAAAAGGATCAGGAATTAGCGGCAGTGATTAAGCAAAAAATAAAAGATAGAATGGACTATAATATGAATGAGTGATTGTTGTATCTTTGGATTTTAAAGTAATTAACTCTGAAAAAGGCGCTCAAATCATAAAAATTATAAGAAGATTTTGTAGTAATTCATAAATAATTGTTAGACAATAAATGGATAGAGAAGCAGGGAGTGGTTTAAATGAATCAATTTCTCCAGATGGGAGCCAATACGGTTTTAAGTTCTCCAAAAGGTAATGTTACTGTTAGCTACGAAATTTCTAATTCGATCGATATTTCCTTAACAGCTTTCCTTTTAAGTGATTCAGACAAGGTACAAGGAGATAGCGGGATTATATTTTATAATCAACCAGAGAGCTCTTCTGGCGTGGCTACCCTTTTACCAGCTGAGATAGCAGGTAATACAAAAGTACATAAATTAAATTTTGACATGAGTAGGGTCCCTGAAGGTATTACGAAAATAGCTATCACTCTTACAGAGGATAATAGCACGGGATTCTTAAATGTAAAGAATTTAAAGGCTGAGATATGTACTGATCAAAATATCATTCAGTTAACCCCATCTAGTTTCAAAAATGAAAATGGAATTGTCGTAGTAGAATTATATTTAAGGAATGGTCAGATAAAGGTAAAATCAATCTGGCGCGGTTTTGATTCTGGGCTTGAGGGGTTGTGTAAAAATTACGGTGTTGAGGTTGAATCTGCTGAGCAGAGCAAGCCGTCTGAGCCTAAAACGATTCAAACACAAACCCCAAAAGAACCTGATAAGACTCTACCTGTTCCTGAAAATAAAAATAGTCAAAATACGTTGTCACCGATCAGTCTGGAAAAGGTAAAGGGTAAGGTAAGCCTCGAAAAAGGTCAAAAGTCAGTTATCATTGAAAAAACGCCAGAAATTACTGCTACGGTATCTTGGAAATCTGGGACAGATTATGATATATATGCTTTAGTCTATACAAAGGCTGGTAAGCAGATAGATGTTGCCATGTTTGGAGCGAAAGGAACTCCTCCTCTCAGGAGTTTTGGCAATGGAGCAGTGGAACATATGGGGGATGTTGGGAGAAATAGTCACTCTACGAAGACGGAAGTTATTAAATTAAGGTTAAATGATGATATTGTCGCAGTTGTTCCGGTGGTGTATTCCGCTCAGTCAAATGGAACAGGCTCATTCTACAGATACCAAGTGTCCATGAGTATAGATAATCATAATGGAACCTCCGTTACCATATCTGCCAAAAATGCAAATAACAATGATCGAATTTATTCCTGTGTGCCCGGAATTCTTCATAATACGCCAGATGGAGTGATTATAAGTCCGTTGGAACTTTATAGTACACCGAACTCAGAGCGTAGACCTAAACTTAGGATGGGGTCTTCAAATATGGTAGAAGTTATAATGGATAAAGGACCAATCAATGATTACAAGTAGACTAGAATGATATAAAATTTGAAAATAAAATTGCTAGACAGATGGACCTTTAATCATTATATGTCATGCCTAGCTGCCGTTTTAATTTGTGCTATCGCACCGATATGGATGTTATAATAATAATGCGTTTCAAACGCACGCGTGTGTTTGAAACGCATTATTATTTTTTTATCTGGTTATATTTTGAACCACGACCTTTTCTATCCCCATTTATTCTAGATTGTTAAGCAAACTAAAGAAGAGGCCGTTGACCAATAATAATCAACGACCATCACCTACTTTATTGGTGCGAAAGTAGAGTTATGATTAAAAAAAGAACTCATCTAAGTAAATTGGGAAGTGAGAATCATCTATGTATAAGGTTGGTATTGTAGGACCAAAACGATCTGTTGAGAGAATTTTACATTATGCAAAAGAATTTGAATCCAATCTATCATTTGTCGGATATTTTTATAATATTGTAAACGAAACAACAGATATACTTGAAAAGCATCATAGTAATGTCGACTTTTGGCTATTTTCAGGCTATATTCCCTATAAGATTGCACAACAATCGAAGTATTTTTCAAAGGATAGAATGGAGTACATTTTTATTACAGGGGATATGTTTCATCGCGGTGTATTAGAAATAAGCCATGAAATAGGTAAGTTAGCGAAAAACGTTAGTATCGATGTATTACATGTTCCAGAGGAAAGTTTTTTTGATGAAATAATAGATTTAGATAAAATTTTAGATCATGTATATATTAAACGATTTACTGCCAAAACATCTATCGATGAAATTATTGAACATCATGCAACACTTTGGAATGAACAAAAGATAGATAGTGTCATTACGGTATATCCGTCAGTAGAAGAAAAATTAAAGGAAATGGGAATACCTGTTTGTTTGGTTAGTCCACATACCCAGGCTATTTATCATGCGCTTCAGCTATTTAGCGAAAAAATCCAAACATTTTATTACAAGGAAACGCAAACAACTGCTTTAGTTGTTCAAATTAGAAACTTTGATTATATAAAAATGGCGAATCAAAATGGCTATGGAATCCATTTTTTGCAGCTAAATATGAAAAATATCGTTTTGCAAGTATGCGAAAGTATTGATGGATACCTAATTGAAGAAAGTAATGGGCGCTTTGTTATTTTTAGTTCGCGGGGCATTGTTGAACGAAATATTCATGCGATATTTGAAATGATTGATAGTTTAACTGCTAAGACTGAACAGCCGGTAGGTGTTGGTATTGGCCATGCCTCTACGGTTTATTATGCAGAAAATTATGCGCATCATGCATTGCAACATTTATTAGAGAAGGGAACGAAGGGTATTGTTATAATGGAGGATGATGGGGCAATAACAGAAATTGTCCAAGGTTCATCTCAAATTTCGTATACAAGTCGTGTTCAAGATAAGGAGTTAATTGAACGACTGCAAGAGACGTCTATCAGTGGAAAAATGTTTGCAAAAATCGAGGCCATTCTGAACGGGTTAAAAATTGAGGAATTTAGTGCAAAAATGTTAGCAAAAGAATTAAACATGACAGAACGGAATGCGCAGCGAATAGTTTCTGAATTGGTGAGAGTTGAACTTATTGAATATTGTGGGGAGGAAAATCGCAGTTCAAGGGGCCGCCCTGCTAAATTATATAAATTATACAAGAACTAGTGCGAAAAGGCATTTCCTATTTTTATTGATAGAAAATGCCTTTTCTTTTAATTGTATCAGCCTTTTATACCAAGACCAAATTCCAAAACTATTTTCCAATTTTCTGAAACCTCAAAAAACTCATTGCTAGCCTCCAGAATTCGATATATAATTTACGTATATTTAACGAAAATATCGTTAAAGGAGGAGAGGGTCATTTTATGGCAGAAAATATTCTTGAGAAAAAAGTTCGTAAAACACTAGTAACATTACTATTCTTAGGTTGGGCGTTAGGTAATCTAGACCGTTACTTAATCAATTATGCGGTTGTGCATATTGGTGAGGACCTTTCCCTAACAGCTACTCAAACAGGTTTGATTTTAAGTTCATTCTTCCTAGGATATGCCTTAATGCAATTACCTGGGGGGATTTTGGCTGATAAATTTGGGGCAAAACGGATTTTATTAATAGCGGTGATTGTATGGTCCATCTTTACAGGTTTAACAGCTGTTGCATGGACATTAGGTATTTTAGTGTTCATTCGTTTCCTATTCGGAATTGGTGAAGGCGGTTTCCAACCTTCAGCTTCAAAAGTCATTTCATCATCGTTTCCTGAAAATGAACGAAGTAAAGTAATGTCTATCATGCTTTCTTCCGGAGGGATTATGGCGATGCTTGTGCCAATTATATCAGCTGCATTATTAGTAACAATTGGTTGGCGCGCATTCTTTGTAATTGCTGGTTTATTGGGAGTTATTATTGCATTCCTATATTGGAAGTATGTACCGAAGGATAAAGTAGCACATCAATCCGTACAAGGGCCACAAGTAAAAAGGATATTAGGGATTTTATTTAAAATACCATTAATGTGGAGTTTAGTTATAGCTTACTTTACTATTTATGCGGTGAACTGGGGTTTAAATTCTTGGATGCCAAAATATTTGTCAGATGTACGTGGGCTTGATTTAGTTTCCATTGGCTGGCTACAAATGATTCCCGGTGCCATTCAGATTATTGCAATGATAGCATTCGGTTATCTAATCGATAAATTGGATTTGAAAGTGAATAAATTTATTGGTGCTATATGTGCACTTGTTTTAGCTGGATTCCTATTTTTAATGTTTAATGCAGAATCGATTACATTATTTATCACATACCAAAGTGTCGTAACATTGTTATTGACTTTTGTGCTATTGTTATTACCATCATTTGTATTAAAGAGAATTCCTTCAGATTATGCAGGAACAGCTATGGGTATGGCAAACACTGGGGGGCAATTGGCGGGATTTGTTACGCCTGCATTAATAGGATTCATGGTCGATTCGTTCAATGGTTCTTATAATGCTGCTATGTGGCTGTTAGTGGTGATTTCAATTATTTGTGTAGGTGCGATTTTAACAATCTCCCCAAAAAATCAAGCTAATAAGGAGGTTGAACATGAGAGCATTGCATAATTCATTATTTAGTGTAAGCGATTTCCTTCGAGGAAAAAAGACAACATTTACAACAATCAGTGATAAAATCTGGGCAAAACCAGAATTGCATTTTAAAGAAAAATATGCGGTTTCAGTAATGGAGGAAGCATTAAAAGCAGAAGGGTTTGCAGTTGAAAAAAATGTAGCAAATCTTGAAACTGCGATTATGGGTAGCTTTGGCAGTGGTGCAACTGTTATTGCATTTTTAGGTGAGTATGATGCCCTGCCATTTTTAAGTCAAGAAGGCGGGAAGGCGGAATTTTCTCCAATTGAAGAGAATGGGAATGGGCACGGCTGCGGACACAATTTACTTGGCGCAGGTGGATTTGCAGCAGCAGTAGCAGCGAAAGAATATGTTGAAAAAACAAATGCACCGTTCACTATTCGTTTTTATGGTTGTCCAGCGGAAGAAAACGGATCAGGTAAAGCATACATGGCAAAGCATGGTGTGTTTGATGATGTAGATATGGCTATTACTTGGCATCCAATGACAAACAATACAACGTGGAATATAACGTCACTAACGAACTATGCAGCGACTTTTAAATTTACAGGAAAGAGTGCTCATGCGGCTGCTGCCCCTCATCTGGGGCGAAGTGCTTTAGATGCAGTGGAGTTAATGAATGTTGGTGTAAACTACCTGCGTGAACATATTATCCAAGAGGCACGCATCCATTATGCAGTAACTCATAGTGGTGGAACATCTCCAAATGTAGTTCAGCCCTATGCAGAGGTTTCTTATTTAATTCGTGCACCAAAGAAACAGCAAGTAGTGGATATCCATAAGCGAGTTCAAAAAATTGCTCAAGGTGCGGCCTTAATGACAGAAACAACATTTGAGGAGCATTTTGATGGGGCAGCATCAGATTTAATTCCAAATACAACGCTTGCAAAAGTGATGCAGCAGCAATTTGATGAGGCCCCAGCGCTTCAATTTAGTGAAGAGGACTTTACCTTTGCTGAGCAAATTTATCAATCATTGGATGATGAAAGTAAGGCTTCGGCTAATATGAATTTGTCTTCTGAACAAAAGGAATTAATAGGAAACAAGCGTCTATGCGAGCTTGTATTGCCATTATCACCAGAGATAATGCTGTATGGTTCGACGGATGTTGCAGATGTCAGCTGGAAGACACCAACAGTACAATGTACAACAGCTTGTTTTGTACTTGGTACACCACTCCATACCTGGCAAGCAGTAGCTGTAGGTAATACGCCAATTGGTCATAAGGGAATGCTTTATGCGGCAGATATTATGGCTCGTACTGCAATTTCTTGTATGGAAAATCCAACAATTATTGAAGAAGCAAAACAAGAGTTAAAGACACGTTTGAAAGGTGAGAAGTACGTGTCACTAATTCCAGAAAAAATAAAGTAATCGAAAAAGAGATGTTACCATTATTGGTTCATCTCTTTCGTGCCGTAGGGAGAGGTATGCGGATGTTAATGGAAATCACAAATGAAGCCAAAACATATATAAAGAAAGGAAAACCTGCATCTTACATTCCAGTATTAGCGCTTCAATCTGTAGAGAAATTTGCTGCATGTATAATTGACCAAAATGGAAATTCCTTTGAGGCTGGTAATATTGATGCACAATTTACGCTGCAAAGCATTTCAAAGGTAATTAACTTTATGGTTGCCTGTGAATATCACGGATTACAATTTGTGCTTGATAAGGTAGATGTAGAACCAACAGGAGATCCCTTTAATTCGATTATTCGTCTAGAAAGTACGGCACCGGGTAAACCATTTAATCCGATGATTAATGCAGGTGCTATTACTGTTGCCTCAATGTTACCTGGGGAAACAGTAAAGGATCGAATAGCATATGTTGCAGACTTTTTAAGTCGTATTACAGGTAGTTCTCATCAAATAAGTGAAGCAGTTTATCGTTCCGAAATAGAAACAACCTATCGAAACCGGGCAATCGCTTATTATTTAAAAGCAAATGATTATTTACTTTGTGATGTAGAGGAAGCGATAGAGGCTTATATTCGTTTATGCTCACTTGAGGTTTCTGCAAAAGACCTTGCAAAGATAGGGCTTATGCTTGCAGGGAATGGCGTGCATCCATTAACAAACGAAAAGTTTATAACACCTAAAACAGCAAAAGTAACAAAAGCTTTAATGACAACTTGTGGACTTTATAATGCCTCAGGGAAGTATGCTGCTTCTATTGGTATTCCAATGAAAAGTGGTGTATCAGGTGGTGTTTTATGTACGGTATCGCAGGGTAAAGTAGAGTACCTTGAGGGAAAATTAGGTATTGGTGTCTATAATCCGGGAATCGACGACATAGGTAACAGTGTTGCTGGCATGAAATTTATTGAAAAACTTTCGCAGACTTATGATTTAAGTATTTTTTAAAAGGTAAATACGCCAAATGGGGCTATTATAAGTCCGTTGGAGCTTTATATAAAGTTTGGAAATAAAATTGCTAGACAGGTGGACATTTAATCATTATATGTCATGTCTAGCTTCTTTTTTTTATCGGAGATTTAGTGCCTGATCCCCAGTGAAGTAAAGTATTAACGTATTGGGGCCAGGTATCAGTTCTTTTACATTTCAATAATAATCGGGAGAATCATAGGCTTTCTCTTTGTTGCAGGAAAGTGGGTGAAAAAGGCGAATGTAATAGGTGCATTAGAAGCAAAATTGGAGGTATTTAGATGGATAAAACAGAGTTTTGGAAATTGGTTGAAGAATCGAAGGAATATGAGGAAGATCAGGCTGAATGGCTGACAAATACATTGAGTACGAAAACGGAAAACGAAATATTGGATTTTGAGTTTATCCTCGAAAGTTATTTGAATGAAAGTTATCAATCACGACTTTGGGGAGCTGCTTATGTAATAATGGGTGGGTGTTCTGATGATTCTTTTGATTACTTCCGGGGCTGGCTAATCTCGCAAGGAAGAGAAGTTTATGAGCAAACCATAAAGAACCCTGAGTGTTTAGCTGACTATATTTCCGATGAAAATCTTGGTGAAGAAGGGGTTCCTGAATTTGAAGATTTCTTGACTATTGGATTTGATGCCTATACGGTGAAAAAAGGCGGAGACCAAGAAGAATGGGATGGAGATTTATTTGATGAAATGCAAGATTTACTAGCTGACAAAGGGTTAAAGATTAACAGTGATATCGAATTTGATTGGGAAGACGAAGATGATTTAGCTGAGATGTTTCCGGCACTATGGGAGCGGTTTGGCGAAGATCCATTGGGATATTAGAATGGAAAATGTGCCTGACTCCCATTACACTCGAGTCAGCCAATGCCGTCATATTTGGTACCGCGGGCAAAAAAAAATTCTCTAAATGAAGCTCTGGCGATGCAAAAAATAAATGAAGTTAGGTAGAGGAGATGTGAATAAATGTTGGTTACTGAAGTGAAAGATGATGAATACTTAGAATCTGTAAAACTGTCAATGTATGCATTTCAATATAAGATTGCGGAATCTGACTTACCTGCAAGGAAAGAAATGGTGAAAAACCATAAAATATTAGGGATATGGGATGAGGATATTCTGGCTGCCAAACTTCATATTATTCCATTCAACGTTCATATGAAAGATGATGAATGGAAAATGGGGGGAATCGCAGGTGTCGCTACATACCCGGAATACCGACGAAACGGTTTTGTAAAAACACTCATTCTGGATTCTTTAAAGCACATGCGTGAAAATGCTCAAATCGTATCACTTTTACACCCATTTGACATCTCCTTTTATCGGAGATTTGGATGGGAAATATTTAGTGAGCAGAAAAAAATAACGATTGAAAATAAGGACTTGAAGTTTCTCGAAAGCCAGCAAGGTTTTATAAAAAGATATTCAAAAGAGACCCATAAGGAGGAAATTGAAAAGATCTACCAACAATTTAGCGTTCAACATACCGGAATGCTAAAACGCGATACTAATTGGTGGAAACATCATGTATATGATGAAGATTCGCAGCTTGCTGTCTATTATGATTCCGAGAACGAGGCTAAGGGGTATATTCTTTACCATGTGAAGGAACGAAAAATGGATGTGCAGGAGATGATTGCCATGGGCCAGGAAGCAAGAATCGGGCTATGGAATTTTATTTGCCAGCACGACTCCATGGTTGAAACCGTGACGATTACTCTTGCCAGTCAGGATCCGTTTCCTTATTTTCTGCCACAGCCTAAGGTGAAAACAGAGTTAATCCCTTATTTTATGGCAAGGGTCGTTGATGCTGAGGAATGTTTACGGAGATTTCCTTTTATAACAGGAAATGAGGTGCTATTCCTTCATCTGGAAGATTCACATGCCCCTTGGAATAATGGAAGCTATTTAATTGGAAATGGAGAAATAAAGGTATTTAAAGAAAAAGCTGGCGGCCAATGTGTTCATCCTCCTAAAAAAGGGATTCGCTTAACTATCAATTCCCTTTCTGCGATTCTTTTTGGATATAAAAAACCGATGGAGCTTTTTGAAATGGGGTACTTGAAAGGATCGGAGATGGAGATTGAGCTATTCGAAAAAATGATCCCATCTATGAAATCATCATTTTTTGATTTCTTTTAATTCATCTATCCTCATGTCAAAATCAAACTTCAGTGAAACGGATAAAGAAGTGGATGCTAGTTTGAACCGTTAAACAGTCACTAGTAGTGTTTGAAAAAGGCTTAGGAAAATAATAAACTAAAATTATCTGAAAAAGAGGTGAGAGGAGATCGCAAATGTCTAAATTAGCTGGAAAAGTCGCCGTGATTACTGGCGGTGCAGGCGGGATTGGCAAGGAAACTGCTGAATTATTTTTAAGAGAAGGTGCAAAGGTAGTTTTAGTAGGCAGGTCAGAAGAATCCCTTAATAATGCTAGAGCTGAACTAGATTCGTTAGGAGAAGTAATCACCGTTAAAGCAGATGTTTCTAATGAAGCGGATACCATTCATTATGTTAAAACGGCCGTGGATCACTTTGGCAAGATTGATATCTTTTTCAATAATGCAGGCATTGAAGGGAGGATTGCCCCTTTAATTGAACAAACTGTCGAGGAATTTGATGAAGTAATGAATATTAATGTCCGCGGTGTCTTTTTAGGATTAAAGCATGTGCTGCCCGTCATGATGGAACAAGGCAGCGGGAGCATTATCAATACCGCGTCAGATGCGAGCTGGATGGGATATCCCACATTATCACCGTACGTAGCATCCAAACATGCTGTTGTAGGTCTGACAAAAACAGCCGCTTTGGAAGCAGCCAGTAAAAACGTCCGGGTGAACTCCATTCATCCGACAAGTGTCAATACAAGAATGATGCGCTCCATTGAGGAAAGAACGTATCCCAATCGTCCGGAACAAGCCAAAGAAGAATATACACAAATTATTCCTTTCGGAAGATACGCTGAGCCAATTGAAATCGCCAAATTGGTGTTATTTCTTGCTTCGGATGACAGCTCCTTTATAAGTGGCAGCCAGTATCGAATTGACGGCGGATTGTCGGCTAATTCAAATTAAAAAGGTGGGGGCGTGCTCCCATTTTCAAACAAAAAACAACCTTGCTAATCTCCCTTAGCAAGGTTCTGTTTTTAAGCATGTTTCCGAATCAATTCCATTCTGTTCAGGGTTTAACCAAACCATGTTTTTTAATATGATACTGCAAGCTTTGCCTTGAGATTCCTAATGTTTTAGCAGCCTTCGAGATGTTCCAGGCAGTTTCATCCAACGTCTTTTGAATATAATGAACTTGTGAGTTGGAAAAAATTGATTTTAATGGATTCCTTTTTAGTTCTTTTTGTTTACTAACAGTAACGGACTGATTCGAAATTATTTTTTTCTTCATATAGGCAGGAAGATGCTCTATATCAATGGTATCGTCTGAGTCACTTGCACGAATAATCAAATTTTCGATTAAATGCTCGAGTTCTCTCGTGTTGCCGGGCCATTGATATTGAAGGAGCAATGAAAGCAATTCCTGAGAAAGGTCTGGAACAGATTTGTTAAATTTTTTTCGATATTTGTTAAGAAAATAATGAATGAAAAAGTGAATATCTTCTGTTCGTTCTCGCAATGGCGTAATATAGAGACTAGTGTGGGCGAGCCTGTAAAACAAGTCCAGGCGCATTTTTCCATATTCGATTAATTTTTCAGGATCCTCGTTAGATGCACTAATAATGGTACATTCAACCTGTGTAACCTCGTTTGACCCAACCCTTCGGACTAACCGTTCCTGTAAAACACGTATTAATTTAGATTGTAATGTAATGGGCATAGAGTTAATTTCGTCAAGAAAAAGCGTTCCTTTCTTGGCATATTCGAATAGCCCTATCTGGTTAGTCGCCCCTGTAAACGCTCCTTTCACTGTCCCAAATAACGTGCTCTCTAGAAGGGTTTCAGGGATCGCAGCACAGTTAATGGCAACGAACGGGCTATCTGCCCTTAGACTGTGATTATGCATACTTTGAGCAAATAATTCTTTTCCTGTTCCTGTTTCTCCGACAATTAACACGTCAGTATTATGTATAGCAATATTTTCAGCTTCATGAATTAAGTTTTTTAATGCCATACTTTTTCCTTTTATATCATCAAAAGAAAAGGTAGTGCCATTCTTGTGAGGTCGATGATTCAGGTCCTCATGCTCCACCTGCCTTTTTAATTCTATCGTTTGATGGAGCCAATTCTTGAGATTTGATTCATTCGTACTTAGGGAAAAAACGGCTATCGTTTCCCCGTCCTTTTGGATCGGGTAGGTACTATAATTGACATACTTCGGTACACCATTCACTGTTGAGTGTGCCCGATATCTGGAAAAAATAGGTTTCCCCGTTTTAAAAGTATGTTTATGTTCGGAATATTGCGGGTTATAGTTATATGCTTCCCAGAGAGGTTTTCCGATAATTTCTCCGCTGTCTAAACTTTCTAGTTTTTCCTGAGCGTCATTATAAAGAACAATCTTTCCATTATGATCACTCATCATTACGCCTTCCCTGAGGGTATCAACAATTTTTTCGAGGCAATATAATCTAGTTTTCTGATTTGTTGTGAGATTGATGGAATCTTCGATACAAATAATGGTATAGTCCAAATCGGCAGCAAATTTTTTCACCTTAATATCCAGCTTTCTATTGTTAACAGTGATGGAGAATGTTTCTTCTCCTATTAACTGTTCCTCGGTGTAAGGGATAATTTCGAGTAAATGATCGCCATCGGTGGTATCTAAGGGAATAACTGAATCAACGTCATACCAAAGTATTTCACATTCGTCATTTAACACAATTACTCCATCGACAAAACTTCTTATCATTGAACCGATAGATGCTGCAAACAAGTTTCATTCCCCCTTTTAGTAACCTATTCAGAATATAACATGTATTGCAAACATTTGAAATAATCTGCATGCAAATTTTATCTGCAGTAATAAAAATGAAATCGTTTACAAGTAGAGTGTAATAATTGTGTGAGTGACAGATAAATGATGCAAAAAACATCTGCAGTCAAAATTGAATATTTTACCAGAATACTTTAATAGGATGCATAGATTAGTTCATTAATACCGTGAATTTTAGGCAAGGAATGAAAATTTCATATAACTCAACCGGCTTGGCACGATACTTGCAACAAATAAAAACGAGAACACCCACACTACTTTCATTACTAGGAGGAAATAGTTATGTCAAAACCAGAAATCTTATATTCCGTTAAAGCACAAAGAGGACCAGAGCTGCGTTGTAAGGGCTGGAGACAAGAGTCAATCTTGCGGATGCTTGAAAATAATATGGAAAATGCGGAGAAGCCTGAAGAACTAGTCATTTATGGCGGTATCGGTAAAGCTGCCCGTAACTGGGAGTCTTACCATGCGATTGTAAAATCTTTAAAGGAACTTGAAGATGATGAAACACTAGTTGTTCAATCAGGTATGCCTGTTGCAGTTTTCAAAACCCATAAATATGCGCCAACAGTTGTAATGGCAACAACCAATATTATGAAAGCTGACTGGCCGACTTTTTATGACTTGCAAGATAAGAACTTAACGATGTATGCCAACTATACAGCCGCTCCGTGGGAATATATTGGAACCCAAGGTGTAATTCAAGGGACATTTGAAACGCTTTCTGCGATTGCCCGCTTACATTATGATGATTCACTTGTTGGGAAAATTCTGTTGACAGCTGGTGCCGGCGGTATGGGCGGAAATCAGACAAGAGCGATGACTATGCACGGCGGTGTAGCGATCCTTTGTGACTCTAATGTGGAAATCATTAAGCGCCGGATTGAAAAGAAATTTATTGATGTGTTAGTCGATTCATTAGATGAAGCCATTGCCTTGGCAAAAGAATATGCGGCTGCCGGAAAGCCATTAGGGATTGCTGTTGTCGGAAATGCAGCTGATATTTTTGAAGAAGTTCTGCAAAAAGGATTTCTGCCAGATATTACAACGTCAATGACACCAGCTCATGACCCAATTTCGTATCTTCCATCAGGATATACAGTTGAAGAAGCTGAGGAACTGCGCGATACCAACAGAGACCTTTACTTAGAAAAAGCACGTGCAACAATGATTCGTGAACTAAAAGCACTTATTAAGTTCTTAGACCTTGGAGTTAAGTCATTTGAGTATGGCACAAGTATTCGTAAAGAGTGTATTGATGCAGGTATGGATGAAAAAGAGGCCAGACGTCTCCCAGGATTCGTCGCAGAATACATTCGTCCCCTCTTCTGTGAAGGCCGTGGACCTTTCCGCTGGATTTGCCTATCTGGTGAGGAAGAAGATTTAAGAAAAATTGATGATATGATTTTAGAAAAATTCAGTGATGACCTGCTTGTAACACGCTGGATCAAGCTTGCAAAAGATCATATTCCAATTGAAGCATTACCTGCACGTATTTGTTATATGGGCTTTGGACAGCGTAAAAAGTTTGCGTTAGAAGTAAATGATATGATCAGACGCGGAGAGCTTGCCGGTCCAGTTGCTTTCTCTCGTGACAATCTTGACTCCGGTTCTATCGTGAATCCGACATTCGAATCGGAAAACATGAAAGACGGGGGTGACCTTATCTCTGACTGGCCGGTATTGAATGGTCTATTGAATGCTGTTGGAATGTGTGATTTGATTGCCCTGCAAGCCAACTATTCAATGGGTGAAGCCGTTCATACTGGTGTGACGATGATTGCCGATGGAACGGCTGAATCGGATATGAGACTTGAAGTTGCCATGACTGTTGACTCTGGAATCGGTGTAATCCGCCATGCTCAAGCAGGCTATGAAACGGCTCGTGACGTTGCCAACGGGAAAGGGAAACTTACAGACGAAAGCATTAAGGTTCCATTATGGTGGTCACCAAAAGCAACATTTGGTCCAAAAGATTTAGAAAAAGAAAATGTGAAGGCTTAATAAAGTCCAAATTTTTATTCTTAAACCAAAAGAATTAGCAGGGATCCTTAAAAGGGTCTCTGCTAAACTACCAACCTCTAAAATCCTGTAACATTCATTGAAAAAATCTTATCCCGTTTATAGTTCCTGCTTAAATTAATATTTTTATATAGAAGTTAAGGGGGCGTTCGTTTGGAAAATACACCTTTACATGCAGCAGCTGATGTTAAACAAAATGAACCATCTGGCCATCTCCAAAAGAAGCTAAAAACACGTCATGTATCGATGATTGCCTTGGGCGGTACAATCGGAACGGGTGTTTTTCTTGGAACCGGACCAGCTATCCATGCAGCAGGACCAGGTGGTGTTTTAGTTGCCTATAGTATTATTGGAATCATGGTATATTTTGTCATGACAGGGCTGGGGGAGCTCGCAACATTTATGCCGACAAGCGGTTCTATTAGCACGTATGCAACACGTTTTATTGATCCTGCATTAGGGTTTGCATTTGGCTGGAACTACTGGCTGTCTTGGGCTATGACCCTTGCAGCAGAATTATCAGCTTCAGTCTTGCTTATGAAATATTGGTTTCCTGATAGTCCGTCACTATTATGGAGCGGGTTGTTTTTAGCATTACTATTCCTTTTAAATATTTTATCTGTTAAGGGGTTTGGCGAAGGAGAGTACTGGTTTTCGTTTATTAAAGTCGCAACTATTATCATCTTCATCGTTGTTGGGACTTTAATGATTTTTGGAATTATGAATGGCAGCGAGCCAGCTGGATTTAAGAATTTCACTGTTGGCGATGCTCCATTTGTTGGAGGGTTTCTTGGAACATTGGGGATTTTCCTCGTAGCCGGTTTCTCTTTCTCTGGAACAGAATGTATCGGAGTCGCTGCAGGTGAAACGGAGAATCCCGTTAAGAATATTCCTCGTGCGATTCGTAGTGTTTTTTGGCGTATTCTTCTCTTTTACATCTTAGCCATACTCATTATTTCATTTCTTGTTCCATACACGAATGAAAGTCTCCAAAGCTCATCGGTTTTGACGAGTCCATTTACAATTGTTTTTGAAAAAGCTGGATTTGCTTTGGCCGCTTCCGTCATGAATGCAGTCATTCTAACTGCTGTATTATCTGCTGGTAATAGCTGTCTCTATGTAACAAGTAGAATAATGTATGCGATGGCCCAAGACGGCCAAGCGCCAAGGTTTTTTACGAAGGTGAGTAAACGGGGGGTTCCAGTAGCCGCACTAGTTTCTACTTCGTTGATTGGTATGCTGGCATTTTTAGCCTCTTTTGTGGGTGATGGAAAGATCTATCTTTGGTTGATGAACTCTGTCGGAGTGACCACCTTTATATTTTGGCTCGGAATTGCTTTAAGTCATTACCGATTCCGCAAAGCTTACGTTGCACAAGGAAATTCTATTAAAGATCTTCCATATCGCGCCAAATGGTATCCATTCGGACCAATCTTTGCATTTGTTATTTGTTTTGTGATTTTACTTGCACAGGACTATCAAGGCTTTACATCAGGGGATATCGATTGGGAAGGTGTCATTGCTGCCTACCTTGGTATTCCAGTGTTCCTAACATTTTGGCTTGGTTATAAATTTATTAAGAAAACAAAAGTAATACCACTGAAAGAATGTAAGATTGATATAAAAGAGTTTCGTCACTAAGGTAAAGCGAAATAGGAATCTCTTTATTTAGAAAAATCCAACTGAGGGAGGGCACACACAATGGTTGAAAATGAACGAGGCATAAAACCTGATTTAATCATTCGTAATGCGGCAGAAGTTATCACCTGTACAGGGGAGCGCATGGAGGATATAGGCTTACTGACAAATGCATCCATTGCAATAAAGGAAGGGAAGATTGTGGGTGTCGGCTCCAATGAGGAAATCAGCATAAGATTTAACTCAGAAGAAGCGGATACTATTGATGCCAACGGGAAAGTTGTTGCCCCGGGCTTTATCGATTCCCACACTCATTTAGTTTTTTATGGTACTCGGGTGGAAGAGTATTGTGCAAAGCTGACAGGGAAAAATGATCTCGAAACATTAAAAAAACTCGGCATTGCCGCAGGCCCTAACCGGACAGTTGAGTTAACAAGAAACCGGCCCCAAGAAGAGTTATTTGAACAATCAAAGAAACGCCTTATGACTATGCTGGACTATGGGATTACGACAGTCGAAAGTAAAAGCGGTTATGGATTAACGACTGAAAGTGAAATCAAAATCTTAGAAGTAAGCAGAAGGTTAAATGAAGAAACACCGCTTGATGTACTCAATACATTTTTAGGAGCCCATGGGTTTCCGGAAAATCTCACAAAAGCTGAGTATCTTGATGTGATTATTAATGAAATGATTCCACAAGTGGCTGAACGGAATTTGGCGGAATTTTGTGATGTTTGGTGTGATGAAGGATATTTTACCTCCAAGGAATCGGAATTAATTTTAAAAGCTGGCATGCAGTATGGTATGAAACCAAAAATTCATGCGGATGCCTATTCCTATATTGGCGGTACCGACCTTGCGGCTGAGATGAAAATGGTGTCCGTCGATCATTTAAATTATACTCCAGTGGAAGTGATGGAAAAGCTTGCAGAAGCAAAAGTAACAGGAGTCTTAATGCCTTCGCTAGATTTTGCAGTGGGTCATAAACGCCCATTTGAGGCACGAAAGATGCTTGATTTAGGTATGAGCATCGCCTTGGCAACCGACCTTTGCCCGGCAAGCTATACCCAATCCATGCAATTTGTCATCGTACTTGCATGTAAGCTTTATCAATTCTCTGTCGAGGAAGCGATCAAGGCTGCTACTTATGGTGGAGCTAGGGCGCTTGACCTTGAAGATAGAGGAGTTATTCAGGGAAGGGAAACTAGCTGACCTGCAAATTTGGGATGTCCCAACCTATAAGCATATTGCATATGAGCTAGGAACGAACATTGTGGAAACAGTGATTAAAAACGGGAAGGTTGTCGTGAATCGCTAGAATAATAGTTTGTAGGAGGGAATGAAATTGAAAACGAATCAAGTATCAAGTGCAGTCGATCATGTAAATGCTGAACGTTTACAAGAGCTATTTCTTGAACTGGCAAAAATAAATGCACCAAGCGGGAAAGAAAGCCATGTGGCGGATTATTTGAAAAAAGTGCTGCCAGAGCTTGGCTTTACATTGGAATTTGATGAGGCACATAAAAATTTTAACGGGGAAGTTGGAAACCTCATTGCCTGGCATGAGGGAACAGATCCTAAGGTCCCTCCGTTATTTTTCTCGACACATATGGATACGGTATTGCCAACGGAAGGACTGAAGCCTGTTATTAAGGATGGCGTGATTTATTCAGATGGCACGACCATTTTAGGTGCGGATGACCGTGCTGCATTAGCTGCTTATTTGGAAGCCATTCGGGCAATCATTGAAAGCCGTGTTCCGCATGGTCCGATTGAATTGATTCTGACTGTCAATGAACAGCCTGGTCTTGTGGGCGCTACTTATATGGATTACAGCAAGGCGAAAAGTAAAACAGGCTATATTTTTGATAGCAGCGGGGATGTTGGTCAAATTATTCTAAAAGGGCCTTATAGCAGCCGCATCTGGATGGAAGTACAAGGGAATGCCGCCCATATTGCGCTAAATGCGGAGGGAAGGAAATAGTGCTATTCTTCTTGCCGCAGAAGGATTAGCAAATATGAGGCTCGGGGCAATTGACGAAGAAACCCTAGCCAATATCGGGATTATTAAAGGCGGAGAGCTAACCTCCATCATTCCGGGCAGTGTCACTATTGCGGGGGAAGTCCGCAGTTTTTCTAAAGAAAAGCTGGATGCACAGTTAAAACATATGGAAGAAGTGATGGAACAGGCCGTAGTGAAAAAAGGCGGTAAGGTAACGGTCAAAATTGAGAAAAAATACCTTGGCTTTGATATTGCCAAGGAGGATATTTTAGTAAAAACAGCGAATGAAGCGGCTCACAATATTAAGGTAAAACCATATTTAACCGAAACATTGGGCGGCGCTGATACTAATGTATTAAATGAACATGGGTTAACCTGTTTGACACTTGGATTAGGATTCCAAAATATTCATTCTTTCAGAGAGTGTATCAGCATTGAAAATCTAATAAACACAGGCAGATTGACTGCGGCATTGATTGAGCAGTGGTATGAAAACCATAAAACAGAATAGGGTCAAGGGTGTTAAGCGGCTCCAACAAAAGGAAAATATTGGTTTCATTTACGCTGCTTGTAGTTCAGGCACTATTATTCTATTAAATTCACTATTGTCTATTGGTACTAACAAATACTAGTTTATAATAATTAAAGACGGAATATTCAGCTAAAGTATTTTAATGGGAGTTGGACACATAATGGGCAGCAAAGAATTAGTTGGGGTAAAATTAGTAGAATTAGATGGGATTACATTGGACCGCTATAAAGTACAAAGTATTGCGGATTTTGATGCGCAGGTAGGGATACCAGAACAAAACTGGCTGCGGGTACGAGTGAGCCGCGAACGGGTTGAAAAACAAATCAATGATGGAAAAGTAGTTTATGGTGTGAATACGGGCTTCGGAAAACTGAGTGATATCGAAATTGACCGCGAAGATATTGCCAAATTACAACTGAATTTATTGCGTGCCGATGCAGTGGGTGTAGGGGAACCTCTTCCAATTCCAGTGGTAAGAGCAATGATGACGTTAAGAGCCAACTCACTTGCGAAGGGGTATTCTGGAATTAAAGAAGAAACATTACAGCTCCTCATTGATATGATTAACAGGGGTGTTCATCCGGTTGTTCCTTGTAAGGGATCGGTCGGTGCGAGCGGCGATTTAGCACCGCTTTCCCATATTGCCATTGTGTTAGTTGGCGAGGGGAAAGCGGAATATAAAGGGGAAATTCTCCCTGGTGCTGAAGCGCTAAAACGCGCTGGGCTAAAACCGGTTTCCTTAGAAGCGAAGGAAGGTCTGGCCCTCATCAATGGAACACAAGCGATGTCTGCTGTTGGTACGATTGCACTTAATGAGGCGGAACGTGTTGGTTTAGCGGCAGATATGGCAGCAAGCTTAACTATGGAGGCACTAAACGGGGTAATCTCCGCATTTGATAGTGAACTATTAGCTGTCAGGCCCCATCCGGAGCTTGAATTCGTTGCTTCTCGAATGAGGAAATGGCTGGAGGGCAGCAAACGGATTACCCGACAAGGAGAAATCCGCATCCAAGATGCGTACTCCATTCGTTGTATTCCTCAAGTCCATGGTGCATCGTGGCAGGCGTTTAATTATGTGAATGAGCGTCTAAGTGTAGAAATGAACTCTACGACGGATAATCCGATTGTTCTAGAAAACGGCGAAATTCTATCAGGAGGTCACTTCCACGGCCAGCCAATTGCGTTATCAATGGACTTTTTGAAAGTTGCGGCGGCAGAGTGGGCGAATATTTCCGAGCGAAGAACAGAACGGCTCGTCAACCCGCAATTAAGCGGTTTGTCCCCATTTTTAGCGACTGACCCAGGGTTAGAATGCGGCTTGATGGTTGCCCAATATGCTGCAGCATCACTTGTTTCTGAAAATAAAGTCCTTGCCCACCCGGCAAGCGTTGATTCCATTCCGACATCTGCAAACCAAGAGGACCACGTCAGTATGGGCACTATTGCTTCCCGTCAAGCAAGAGAGATTATTCACAATTCAGCAAGAGTCATAGCGATTGAAATGATTTGTGCCTCTCAGGCGATTTATTTGGAAAAAGCCGAAAAAGAGTTAGCACCGGCAACACGTGCTTATTTAGAAAAAATTCGTGAAATCTGTCCGCCCCTTGAAAGCGACCGAGCTATTTCCGATCAAATGGAGGAACTGGCACAATTTATATTAAGGGATCAATCATTACTTTCATTATGAACCTTATGATAAATTCAAAAAATATAACAGAACCTTGCTAATCTCCCATTAGCAAGGTTCTGTTTTTAAGCATATTTCCGATTCGATTCCTCTAAAAACTCGGTCAAATAGGCAACGCTGGTTATTTTTTTATTGCATTCAGCACTGTCTAGGCAGATATAGTTTCCAATCGCTTTATAGTAATCGGGGTTATTGGACTTTTTAGCTTTGGTGATTGTGGTAATAAAGGCTACTTTACCAAAACGATTACAGAACGAACAGATATTGTCCTTATTTAAAATCGAGTATTTACATTCAATTCCCATCAAATTCTCATTCAGCTCGTAAATAATAAATTTTTTGTTAGTGCTGATATCAGACCAGCTTAGGTAGGTCATCTTCTCGAAATCAAATGCCAATAAATTCGGTACCTTTAGCTTCTTGGCTTTTGGAAACATTTTTTTCACCTGCTGCTCGGTAAGTGTTGGAAAGGGGATCAAACATTTGGCTAACTCTTGAAGATATTGATCAAACTCAGCATCCGTTTTCCATTTTGAAAGGTCCAGCCTTTCAGCTTGTTCCCCTGCAGCATGTGGAAAAAGCTCAAAAATTTGAGCATTGGCCAGTTCCCTGACAGCCTTAATGACACTTGGGTCAGTGTTTTTTTTATAACTATCCTTTATCAAATCCACTTGCCGTTTTATAAAATTAAATTGTTCATTCTTAATAAATTTTTCGTTCATCATAAACCGCCTCATTATCTTCTGTTACTTTCTATTATTTTAAAAAAAGCATCCTAATAATAAAATGGAGAAAATGACTTAGAAACAAATTGTACATATAAAGAAAACCCGCCGTTAGGTGGGCAGGTCTCTTATCAGTCATCCTTTTTTCTCTGCGAGTACACTATCTTTTTGATGGTCTCGATGGACAGGAAATACTCATCCGCTAACTGGTGGATGCTTGTTCCAATAGAAAATGAATGTTTGATTGAGGCATTTCGTTCATCAATGAACTTTCTTGCCCCTGAACAACTTCCCCATTTCCGGTAGGTTTTTTCCGGTTTAGGGATATAAAGGGTTTCCCCTTGAACATATTTTTGAATTTCTACAATCAGATTTTCAGGTAATATGTTGCTTGCGTTTACATATTTCATTGTTTGCCAGCCCCTTATTTTTATTGAACAATAAGGTGCAAAGCCGCATATTAGAAATGAAATAAAAGCTTACCTGGGCGATTTTTTAAACTAAATGTCCGCCCCATGCAAAGTATCGCCTTTCCAATACGTGGCTTTGCATGAGTGGCTGGAGTCCCTGGTAATCTACACTGATTTCCCAAGACTCATCACCTCCTGAAATGTAAGGTAATGTCCTTACTTTTTGGTAAGAGACTATACATTATTATAATTGACTTTTTACTTCAGTGACCAGTAGTATGTTACAATTTTACACATTATTAATTGGAAATTGTTTGCGATAAAAAGGGGAATTTGGATGAACGCGGGTATAATCCTTTGGACTAGTAGATCGTGTAATTTGGATCATTACTTTGTTGCTTGTTTAATCATGATGCATTTAAAGCAGTATGCAAAGGGGAATAAGAATAGCCAGTCGAATCATGAATTCGATCATCATGGACCCTCCATAAGCATGACTTTATATAACTTAAGTATATAGGCAGTTTATTAACCCTTTGTTATTCAAATGTAAATTAAATGTAAAAAGTTGCCCTGTATAGGAGACGTTACTGTGAAAATGATTAAAACGGGATTTCTACGTGTATTTGCAATTATAGCCATACTTATATTAACCCTAGGCATGTTTATTTTAGTATCTTTGATGCAAGAAGTATTGTTTGTTCCAAAGGATTATATTATCTGGGTTTTTAAATCACCCTATTCAGGGCTGGTTATAATCTTTGAACTCTATCTTTTTGTGGGATTTTTCTACATTTTCAACAAAGATTTGAGGAATGTATGGAAAAACGGAGCAATTTTTAAAAAGTATAGAAAGCTCATGATTGCTGCTTTTTCGACCTTCACTATTATTTTGCTGTACACAATTATTACAGCTGTTACTGTAGTAACTAAAGATCGGATTATTGATTATTCCTTTTTTGCTCCACAAGGCAAATCATACAGCTATGACGAAATCGTCAAGATTCAAACAGGGGTGTATGGTAAGGGGAGGACATCGTTATTTACACACGCAAAAGGTGACTTTTTTTACATAATTGAATTTAATGACGGTACAAAGATTGATTTGGCTCAAGTGGGTGGAACAAAAAAGGATGAGGATGAGCGTTTTATCCTTGAAAAGCTTGATATTCGGCTAGTAAACATGGGTATCAATAAAGAATCAAGCATGAAATACTTCGAATACAGCAAAAAAGGCTTGGCAAAAATTTATACTGATAAAATACGAAGCATATTGGAAAATACGAAATAACCTTGTGCGGTTCTTTTGGAGCCCCTAACAATATAAGAAGAAACTACCTAGGGGCAAATAGTGACATCAATGTTTGCCTCGGGCATCTGATATAAACTCTTGATCTTACTTTGGGACCCGGCTCCAATTCTTCGGTTTTCTTTAACCGTCACGCAAACCCACAGCTCTATTTCTTTTGTCAACGATAACAACCTCCCCACCAACTTTTTGTAACCGAATAGCCTGTACCGCATAATATAAAATAAATTCTAAGAAAGTGGTGTGTAAATTGACCCATCATATTACGACTGGTCCATATCCTGGACAAACGGGGGCATGTATAGCACAATATAATCACCATACCCTTGGTCACGCGCCCCATCACTACCAGTCAAATCATCATAATCCAAATCATAATCCAAATCACAATCCAAATCATAATCATATGCCGGGATATTATCAGCAACCCATTCCAACGTGGAGACCGCCCATGGCTCCATATCCTCAATTTTTTTAATTCCATTCAATAACAGACTGTTAGAGCAGGAATTTTTTTGATTACCTAATATATAAAAATATAAGTGCCTGACACCCGCTGTATTTTATTGCAGCGGGTGTCAGGCTGTTGAGAATCAGTATAAAAACAGCCTTGCCTTTTGGGAAGACTTTTAATAAATACCTTTATACTCAGGACTACTATTTTCTGATCAAACTGTATAGAGAGGCTCCAACCAGGTCGCCAGCTTCTTTCAGACGCTCAATGCTGACATGTTCAATTTTGTCATTTGGCGTATGATAATATGGCTCCAGGTTTGCTGTTCCAGGTTCGCGGCGAATAAAGTTAACTGCCGGGATGCCCGCATCATGGAAGGAAACGTGGTCAGAAGAGCCACGCTGATAGAGCACCAACTCTGATGGAGTACCAATTCTATTTGCGGTTGCCTTGGCTGTCTCTGACACAATATTTGCCTTCCCGTCAACCGTATTTAAATAAATTGCGGTCGCATTATCCCACCCGGTTCCAACCATATCCATATTGAAGTTCGCGAGGCTGCGGCTGACTTCATCTTGGCTTAACTTGCTGACATAATGTGCCGAACCGACCAAGCCGATCTCTTCAGCACCGACAAACACAAACCGCAATTCTTTATCGATTGGGTAGCTTTTTAAAACATTGGCCAATTCTAAAGCAACGGCAGTACCTGAAGCATTGTCGTTTGCTCCCGGGGCAAACGGAACACTGTCGATATGGGCCGAGACATGCACGATGTCGTGGTTTGCCCCTTGATTAGGCTTCCTAGTAGCAATTATGTTTTGTGACTTCGCATTCTTAAGACGCTGGACATTCATTGTCACCGTTTTACCTTGCGTCACAACGTCCTTCAGCAAGGCTTCACCGCTTGCTTTTGAAATGCCGCCTACCGGAACGGCCGCTTCACCGCCGATGGAAGGATTCAAAGGACCTGGCTGACTAATATTATCATAGATTAATACTCCGATCGCCCCTGCTGCGACTGCGTTATCTACTTTTTCTTTAAACGTAATTTCCCCTCTGGAGATCAGTGCAATCCTGCCCTTTGCATCTGCAGTAAAATCCGCCGCTTTGCCCAATTTTGCATCAAATAATAGAGAGGTGATTCCCTCATTAGGTGTCGCCGCGGAGCCGGCAGGTATATTCACCATCACTTCATTATTATCACTTGTATGCAAATGTCCAATCGTTTTGTCAGGAATGCTGAATTCCTGCGTTTCTACCTTATAGCCTAAAGATAAGAGACGGTTTTTTATGAATTCAACAGCCTGCTGCTCCCCCTCTGTTCCGGTTACGCGCGGACCGATTGTTTCTGATAGATAGTAGAGATCTTGATAGATTCTCTCGGCATTGACTCTCGCAATGACCTTTTGGTCAAAGGCCTTAATGCTTGGGTTCGTTACATCCTGTGCTGCGGCTGCTGCCTTAATTGGCAGATTCACCGGAGCAAAATACAAACCTGAAGTTACTAGCATGGTAGATAGTAAAATGGCCGAGCGCTTTTTTCCTCTTTTCAAAAAAATGACCCCCTAGAAGATTAGATTCCTCAAATGTATTCTCTTCCATTTTTGGTAATCCTTTTCTATTTCAAAAATTGATTCTTCTAACCTATCATTGATTTTCACTTTGGCACTTAAGGATGATTCGCTTTTGAAGAAAAAAGGAAAAAGGATGCAGGTATTTAGTCTATTGGGAAATCTATAAAGATGAAAAAACAGCATGAAAGGGGCAGTTTCCATGCTGTTATTTCAATATACTTCATAATTTTTTTATATGAACAAACGTGTCATACATTCCAATACCCTGGGAACAGGGTTTGTCTGTTCCCATATTTGTTTGCAAAGCAGGTACCAAATCATTAACGGTAACTTGGGAAACAGGATACCAGCTTTGGTAAATGACGACAATATCTTTTGGAACTTGATTACTAAATAACACTTTAATTTCTATAGATGCTTGATCATTGTATACAGATACGATTTCCCCGTTAAAAATGTCTAGTTCCTTCGCTGCTTTTGGATTTATTCTAACCACGGCCTCTTCTTCATCGGATAACTTTAAAAAATGAAATTGAGAATTAATCGCGTATGGATGGTGAGGGGTAATCAGCCAAAATGGATAATCGTTTGTTGGCATTTTCCCTTCGATAAAGGTTCCCATCGGATGATGATCAACTAATTTTGCTACTTCGAAATAAAACTGAAACTTTCCTGTTTCTGTATCAAATTGCCTGTCGCCCCATGCCACATTAGGGAGATTGGGCGCCGCGGCCCTTTCTTTCAAATCAGAAACTGATTTAATTGAATAGCAGGTAAACACCTTTTCGTTGAATTGTGCATTTAAATATTCCTCTTCTGAAGCATGAATCGGGAAAGAACATAGATCCCCAGAGTGCTGCTTCAGCCTTAGTGCTAACTCTTTGATGATACTCCATTCACTTCTGCTCTCGTAATAAGGTGAAATGGCTTTTTCATTCCATGCCATTTGGTTATGCCAAAAACTCGTCACAATATCCATTTCTTCAAAATGGGTTGTAGTAGGCAAAACGAGATTCGACATTTGTGCTGTTGGTGTCAAAAATTGATCCACAGTCACAACAAAAGGAATATCCATCATAAACTGCTTCATAAATTTCGAATCGGGCTCTTGAGTTAGTGGATTTGCACATGAAATCCACATCATTTCAATGGATGGCCGATGTACTGATGGTATTCCATTAAGTTCGCTCATTTTAATCATCCGGTTGTTACGATTTAACTTCTCAAAATCTTGATTATTAAATATCGGTAAATCGTTCCTTCTAAAGAAAATCCCCCCGCCTAATTTGCCAATATCTCCGCGGACCGCAGCTAAAGCTTCAATTGCTCGGATGGTTTGCCTGCTATGTGCGTGTTTCTGCAGTCCAGTTCCGATTAAGTAAGAAACGGCTGTTGACTCTGTCATCCAATCCAACAATAAATCAACGGCCTCTTGAGGAACACTGCATTTCAGTAAAAATTCTTTAACACTTATCCCATTAATCATCTCCAAAAATGGATCGAGCCCAGAGGAGTTATTTTCTAAGAACACCCTATCAACTGCATTCTTCTCTATTAAACCTTTGATTAAAACGTTGGCTAATGCTCCATCTGTACTTGGACGTAGTTGAATATATAAATCTGCCAGTTCGGCTGTTTGCGTATAAAGTGGATCGATAACGACAATCTTTGCACCATTTATCTTGGCATCTAGGATAAACGGAATCAAATGAATATTTGTTGCTGCGGGATTGGCCCCCCAGATTATCACCATTGACGAATCCTTAATAGTGGATGGATCAGACATTTTAACGGCACCCATATCATCTTGCATGGCTTGAAATCCAGTTGAGAAGGAAGAAGAACCAATGAGTCTAGTAGTTTTACCCATGCTTGAAAAAAACTCATCCGTGACAAAATGATGTACACCAATATTTCCGGAGCCCTTGTATAAGGCAAGTGGATGAAAGCTTCCAAAGCGTTTATGAATGTTCATCATTTCACTGATAATAAGATCAAATGCTTTCTCCCACGTAATTTTTATGAATTTCCCAGAACCTTTCACCTTTTGATAGTAAGGAAACTTTAAGCGATCACGATGACTATTTTTTTCAAGATAAGAAAATCCTTTCGCGCAAAGTTTCCCTCGTGTATAAGGGTGCATAGAATCTCCGGTAATATGAACAAGAGATTCATTTTCTACATATGAAATCATTGTGCATGAGCTAGGACAGTTTCTGGGACAAACATTCTTACATATCCTTGTTGCGTGTTTATTCACGTATGCTCACCTCGTTATTAAACCTGATTAAATAAAAGCAGACACAAAATTGTCGGTTAAAATTCACGAAATGTTAGGTAAGATGACAATTAATCTTATTAATATATTTTAAACTATAAATAGATTAGAAATGTGTCTAAAAAAGGAATAAAGAGCAGAAGGAGGTAAGGACCCAGGTGAATACTCAATTAGTATTTTCTGTTGACCTTAATAGGTGTATTGATTGTAAAACCTGTGAAATGGCCTGTAATGACCATTACGGTTTAATGGGCGTCCATCGGAGAAATGTGTTCACATATGAAACAGAGACAGATGATCAGCGCCTCCATATCTCGATTTCATGTAATCATTGTATAAATCCTGTTTGTGTGTATGTATGTCCGGAAAATAATTTTCAAAAACGGGCGGATGGTATTGTCGTACATGAGCCAAGTCGCTGCAAAGCGTGTAAGCGATGTATGGAGGCTTGCCCTTTTCACGCTCCTAAGTTAAACCCTAAAACAAATAGAGTAGATAAATGTAATTTCTGTGTAGATAGAATTGACCAAGGATTAAGGCCTGTATGCGTTGAAAATTGTACGACAGGTGCGCTTAGTATGATGGTGATGGATACAAATGAAATACAATCTAATAGTTTCAAAAGTGCCGATATACCGCTTGTTGGATACACCAAGCCGTCTGTCAATATAATAAAAAAACAACAGGGGCACACTTTTTTTAGAGAAGGATGATAATCATATGATGGTCTCATTACAAGATTTGTTATATTGTCTTCCAATGTATCAGCTTGCCTTTTTCACTCCTTTACCTAAGGAGCATGTTTATTACGAAAAAATTGCTTCATGTATTTCAGATCAAAGATTTGAAAGTCCAACATTACTAGTGATTCAAACTGAGGAGGAGTGTATAAAGTTAAACAAAAAAGAGTTAGCTTTTCAATTAATTCAAGATCGTAATCTAATTGGAATCATAATATGTCTTCAAAAAAACATACCCATTCAAGAAGACAGCCTGTCCCTTTTTCAACAATGCCAAGTACCTATTATCCAAGTAGAAGATGCGGCAGCCTTACCCATTTTTCAGAAAAAGACCAATTCGCATTACTCCCTCAGTCAGATGAGCAAAGAGTTAAATGGGTTTATGAATAAGGGGTTTATGAATATAACCTCTGGTTTATCTTTGGCTTTAGAAACACCATTTCTATACTTAGGCGAAAATAATCAGCTTCTTTGGCAAGTTGGACCTGAAGCAGAATTGCAAAAAGCTTTTCATTGGCTTAAATCTTATGAAAGAGTTACTAAGAATGGCTCCTCTGCCGAAGAGGTAAAGCATTCTTTCGAGCCTTACTTAATAAATATTGCGGATCAAATCAGTTTAACGTTGATTGCCTCGGCACACTTAGTTGATTGGCAAAAAAAGCTGATTGATAAATTAATAGGTTTGACTGCTCTTTTTTTTCAAACAGAAGAAATGTTTCGCGACCAGCAGGAAAGATTTAAAGAGCATTTCATATATGATCTTCTTTATCATAAATTTGAAGCCAAAAAGGTAATGGTAAAGCAAGGAAAAGCGTGGGGATGGAACTTGGAAAGGCCGCACCACCTGCTTATCATAAATGTTAATGACTCTAATGATATCATGGGGAATTTTGAGTGGATGGATGAATTGATTGTTCATTTAGAAGCACAAATATCACAATTAAATGAGACAATCATTATTTTTCCATTTCAAGATCAGGTTATTTTATTGGTAGAAGATCAAGAGCATAGAAACCACAATGAGAGAAAAAAATATGCCATTAAAATAGCGGAGCAGATTGAGCAAGGGCTGTTGAGTATGTGGCCAAATGGCCAATTTTGTATCGGCATAGGGAAATGGTACCAAGATTCGATAAACCTTAATAAAAGCTATCAAGAAGCGAAAGTTGCTTTACAATTTGGTCAGGTTTGGTTTGAAAAGAAACGTGTTTTTCACATGAATAATCTTGGGCTCGTCCGCTTGCTTACACATATTCACCGCGAGATTTTGTATGATTTTAGTCAAGAATATTTATCATCACTGATTGAAAGCGATGGTGAAAATGGCACGGAATATGTGAAAACGTTAAAAGCATATATTCTGCACCAAGGGATCATTAATGAGGTATCTGAAGCACTGTATGTACACCCAAATACATTAAGGAATCGGCTTAAAAAAATCGAAGAAATTACGGGTGTTGACCTTCAAAAGCCGGAAGAGTTCATGAATTTAATGGCAGCAGTGAAAATACATTTCTCTTTATCTCTGTAAAGTTTATTAAAAGTAGCTTCGATGATCGTCAAAGCTATTTTTTTCTTTTATATAAATGAAAATGACTCTTATCATTCAAAAGTTGTTCACTTTTGCTCCAAATTGACAAAGATAGACTGTTAAAAGTACACAATCTCGCTTGCCAAAGTATAGAGAAGCCCACACTCCTCATAGCAGGTTCTAAGTAATAAAATAAAACTGTAGAAGAAAAAGAAGTCTTTCATAAGGCATAATGAACCGAATTTGTATTTTTGAAAAAAGCCAAAAACTGATATAGAAGGAGAGTCACAATGGGTATTTCTAGAAGGAATTTTATTAAGGCCGGTGCAGTTGGGACAGCAAGCGTTGGTTTGTCAGGTTCTCTGTTTTCTAGTAATAAATGGTTCCAGCCTGTTGAAGCCAAAAGCAACTCCTTAGAAAAAACAGCCTTCACCTATCATACGACAAACTGTGGGGGCCGTTGTGCTTTCAAATGTACAGTGCGCGACGGCAAGCTCGCTATGATTCAACCGAATACGTGGTCTGATAAGCGGTTTTCAACGGTTTGTTTAAAAGGGCTGAGCGAGCTGGAGCGAATTTATAGTCCAGATCGTCTTCAAACACCTTTAAAGCGGGTTGGAGAAAGAGGAGAAGGGAAATTTGTTCCTATTTCTTGGGATGAGGCACTAACAACGATAGCAGATAAGTTAAAAGGGTTAAAAAGTAAATATGGCGGAGAGTCTATTTTATTTAGCTGTTCATCGGGGATTGAATATACGTATCCATTCTTACCATCATTGCTAGGAGCCCAATTTGCCATTGAAAGCGGAATCGATATTGGATTAGCAAATGGTTTAGAAGAATGTATTGGTACTACCGCATATGGCTATATCCAAAACGAGACGACTGATTGGGTTAATTCCAGCACGATCATCTTTTTAGGCTGTAATATCCTTGAAACAACCCTTACTGATTCGAAATTCTTTTTTGCTGCAAAGGATGCGGGAGCTAAAATTATTTCGATCGACCCTACATGTTCGACAACGGCATCAAAATCTGATCAGTGGATCAGAATAAAACCGGGTACGGATGCGGCATTACTTCTGGGAATGATTAGTGTAATCCTTGATAACAAATGGTATCAGCAAGATTACTTAGTAAACAATACATCAGCGCCATTTTTGATCAGATCAGATAATCAAAAATTACTAAGACAAAATGATTCAGACGAGGAAGTAGAAACGAACCCTTACTTGGTTTGGGATGAGAACAGTCATTCTTTAAAACCTTTCAATGCCCCAGGTGTGAAAGCTGCTTTAGAGGGTGAATTCTCAGTCGATGGAGTGAAAGTCAAGACTGTATTTACGTCGCTAAAAGAAAATCAGAAGCAATATACACTTAAATGGGCTGCTGATAAAACAGAAATCGAAGAAAACATCATCTTCGAATTAGCAAGAGACTATGCAACACGCGGTCCTGCCATTCTCGGCTGGGGATTTGGCGGTGGAGATAAATGGGCTAATGCAGATATTACGGGACATGCTGGAGGGATACTCGGTTCATTAACCGGAAATATTGGGCGTGTTGGCGGCGGAGTTGGAAATGCATTATATCATGGTACTTCATGGAGTGCACAACTTAGCTCGTGGGAATTGCCAGCTCAATTTAAAACTACTCCGCTGGAAATGACTACTCAAGATATGCGCGAGAAGCCGAACTCTGTAAAGGCAGTCATTAACCTAGGCAACACCTTACAACAACATTTTGCTAATTTACACAAAACCGAAAAGTGGATTAAGCAATTAGATTTCATTGTGACGATTGATCCGTTCCATAATCCAAGTGTTGATTACTCTGATATTGTCCTTCCAGCGTGCACGGCATTTGAGAGTGAGTATGATATCGTGAATATGCAAATAAACCGATCCCATGTTCTTCTTTCACAAAAAGTCATTGAGCCATTGCATCAAAGTAAGTCGGATTTCCAGATTGAAAAGGAATTGGCTGCAAAATTTGGGCTTGATCAATACTTGCCTAAAACACCGGAAGAGTTACAGAGTGCACGTCTGAAGTCATCAGATCCTGCATTAAATGGAATTAATATTAAGACTCTTAAAGAAAATAATTTTATTAAACGCCTAGAAGTACCGGATGAACCTTATCGGGGTTACATGGATCAGGTTTACCCTACGCCATCTACGAAACTAGAAATTTATCATGAAAAATTGGTGGAGGATCATCAAGCTCTTCCAAACTTTGAAGAGCCGGGAGAAGCAACTCCTGGGAACCCATTATTTAAGAAATATCCGCTCCAATTTAGTACGGCGCATACAAAATATCGGGTCCATTCGCAATTTACAAATGCCAAATGGATTAATCAGTATCAACCTGAGCCAAGGCTGGAAATGAATCCGCTTGATGCGAAAAGCCGGGGTTTACAAAATGGCGATCTAGTCGAGGTATTTAATGACCGAGGAAAATTCAAGGCGCGCTGCTTGCTTACCGAAGCATATCGACCAGGACAAATCAGACTCCATGAAGGTTGGTGGTCAAAGCATATGGAGGCAGGAAACCTTCAAAATGTAACAAATGATATCCTTAATCCTCGTCAGTACAAGCTCAGATATGGTCCAGTTATACCTTATAACGATACTTTAGTTGAAGTGAAGAAAGTGTAGGAGGTGGGCGTATGACAAAGTTAGGAATGGTTATTGATTTGAATCGTTGTGTAGGATGTCAAACCTGCGCTAATGCCTGTAAAATGCAAAATAATGTCCCAATGGGAATGTTGTGGAATCGGGTTCTTACGATGGACTCAGAAGAGATGGATGGTGTCAGTGGAATTTATCCGCATGTAAAAAAGAAGTATATTCCAGTCTCTTGTCAGCATTGTGAGAATGCCCCATGTGTAAAGGTTTGTCCGGTAGGTGCTACCTACAAAGCGGAAGATGGAAGAGTATTAATTGACTATGATCGCTGTATCGGCTGCCGATATTGCATGGCAGCCTGCCCTTATAATGTTCGTGTGTTCAATTGGACGGAAGCCGTCCGCCATCCAGGCTTTAACTATGGAGATAGCAAGGTACCTGTCCGTAAGGTTGGTGTGGTTGAAAAATGCTCGATGTGTAAAGAGAGAACAGATGAAGGCCTAGATCCGATGTGTGTCGTGTGCTGTCCAGCTGAAGCAAGAACGTTTGGTGATTTGGATGATCCGAATAGTAAAGTTTCTCGTTTAATTCGTGAGCAAAATGGCGAACAACTGTTGAAAGAAAAAGGAACGAAGCCGCAAGTCTATTATTTGGGCCTGAATGGAGGGAACTGATAGATGAAAAGTAAGGCAAACCTCTATAGCTGGATGGGAGCTTTAGGAATTCTCGCTCTTATGGGATTTAGCGCATTAGGCTATCAGCTTGTCAATGGGCTGGGTGTTACAGGTATGAATAACGCTGTCTCATGGGGATTATATATTACGATGTTTATGTTCTTTGTCGGTTTATCTGCAGGCGGATTAATTGTTTCTTCTTCAGCGACGGTGTTCAATATTCCTGCTTTTAAAGTAGTGGCTAAGCCCGCTACGATTCTTTCAACAGTTTGTATTATAGTAGCAGGAATTTTTATCATGGTAGATATCGGAAGTCCTGAACGCCTTCTAAATCTACTACTGCATTCGCAATTTAAGTCGCCATTAATGTGGGATGTATGTGTCATTACCCTATATTTAAGTATTAATGTTCTTTATCTTTATTTAATGACTCGGCCAAAGCCGGATCCTAAGAAGATGAAAATTATGTCAAGTGTAGCCCTTCCGGTTGCCATTCTTGTTCACTCCGTTACGGCCTGGATTTTTGGATTGCAAATCGCCCGTGAAGGCTGGCATAGTGCATTAATGGCTCCTTTATTTGTAGCCTCTGCATTGGACTCAGGTCTTGCGCTGTTAATCATTGTACTTGTACTGTTAATAAAGTTTAAACTTTTTACTGTGGAGAAAAAACTGATTACAAGTTTAGCCGGCCTCTTGGTAACCTGTGTTGCTGTGGACGCATACTTTGTTTTTTCAGAAGTATTGACGATGTATTATCCGCAAGAAGAATCAGTGATGCTTATTTTAAATGAGATGCTAAAGGGCTCTATGGCACCATTTTTCTGGGGTGAAGTCATTTTAGGCTTTGTGATCCCGCTTGCTATTTTACTATTTAGTAAAAATAGACAGAAAACAGGATTGGTGATCTTTTCATCAGTGCTGGTTGTGATTGGTGTATTCTTTAAACGGGTGTGGTTATTGTTCACCTCGTTTATTTATCCACATGTCGAGGGGGCCCCAGGCATTACGCTTGGTAAATATATTCCTGGTGAAGACCCTTCTGTTGTCCCTAATTTTTGGTTGAAACACGGCCAGTATGCGCCAACTCTAGTTGAATTAATGATCGTAGTTGGAATGATTGCTTTTGGTACATTGTTATTTATCGTCCTTTCTCGCAGGATCCTCTTAGCGAGTTCTAAAGAAGCACAGCAGCCAAAGCAAAACCAATCCAGAGAGAGATTGACAGCAGCGCAGTAATAGGGGGGAACCATTTATGACCAATTCATGGAATGAGGTATGGCAGCTGCGGGCATCATTGTATGGCTTTTTGGCTAATAGTTTGCTAGAGCCAATACAGGGTCAGCATACCGTTGCTTTTACGCAAAAGTTTTGGAGAGACTTTCCTTTGGAAGCGGCTAATGATCAGATGAAAGCGGGTTTAGCACAATTGATCAATTGTTCATCGGACTTAGAAGAGCTTTCCGAAGAACAGGCAATAGAAAACGTAATGGTAGAATATACAAGCCTTTTTCTTGGGCCAGGTCATCCTAAAGCACCTCCTTGCGAATCATTCTATCGGACTAGTGAACGACTTTTCTTTGGACGAACCGCGTTCGAAATAAAAGAAGTGCTGTCCATAAATGGTTTGGAAAGTAGATGGAAAAATAAGCAGCCGGAGGACCATATCGGGATAGAGCTAATGTTCATGTCTGCATTATGTAGTCAATTAATTGACCTTGAGTATGATAAACAAGTTTCTGTTGTAAAAAACCAGGCTTCCTTTATAGCCGAGCACTTGCTTTCTTGGATCCATGAGCTTTGTAATGATACAAAGCTCCATGGGAGTACTGGTTTTTATGGAGGATTAATTGAGCTGATTTGGGGATTCCTCCTTTGGGATCGGGAACTGATGGAAGAGTTTATTGCCAAATATGAGCAGGCTGCGGTTCCAATTCTTTAAAGATCCCAACTAGAGGAACACTTATCGAAAAATATAGCTGGATTCATCATTTTCAAGTGAGGTGGCTTTGGTGGGCTTATTAAGCAAGTGGGTAGAGAGCTTAGATTATGAATATGAAATACTATCTTCCTGCACCCGTCATCAGGGCCATTATTCAGCTTGTGAACAATGTATAGCTGTATGTGAGGAAGAAGCTATTTCCATTGTAAATAGACAGCCGGTAGTAGATCATAACAAATGTGTGCAATGCGGAAAATGTATCGTGGCTTGTCCTGTCCAAGCCATTGCAGGCATCCTTCCAGAGAGGAAGATCAGCCAAAATCAACTAGTGATCTCGGGGCAGCATATTCCATCTTCCAAAGAATTGCTCATTTATTATAAAAAAGGGATTCAAACAATAATTGGCAAAGATGAACCTTCTATACAATCTTGGAATCAGCCGATTGAAGAAGCAAATAAAATGCTGAGGGAACTTGGGGAATCGCCATTTTCGGTATCAGTCAAGTCTGTTGAGCAAAAAGAAGAGCATTATTCAAGGAGAGCACTTTTCTCTCTATGGAAAAATGAAAGCAAGTCTATAATGAAACAGGTTACCCCGGCAAAGTGGCGATTCAATCATGAGGTCTCCAATTTGCAGAAGCATTATACGGGCTACCAGTTTTCAAACATATCTTTAAATGTTGAAAAATGTACGTTATGTACCGTTTGCGAAAGAGTTTGTCATAAAAAGTGTTTTGCTATTGGAGAAGGACATTTTTCACTTTCCTTACAAGATTGTTCATCTTGCCGGTTATGTGCCGATACTTGCCCTGAAAAGGCTATTATAATTGAAGATAAGATTGTAAAAGTGGAAGACACCATTCTTCCTATTTATGAGAAAGTTTGCCAGTCTTGCGATCAAACATTTCAAACATTGCGCGAACACGATGATCAGTGTGTGGCCTGTATGAAACTCAAAAGTGTCTTCTAGAAAAGGAGCGGAAAAAATGCTTTCAAACATTGGAGTTCCCGGATTAATTATCGTTTTAGTTCTTGCGCTCATCATTTTTGGCCCTAAGAAACTACCAGAACTTGGACGTGCTGTGGGCCAGTCATTAAGAGAATTTAAACAATCGACTTCAGGGTTACTATCGGAGGAAGAAGAGCCAGAAAAAGACATCAATAGATCTACAGATGATAAAGGGCTTGTTTCATAGATAATGAAACGGTATGACGGCAAAAGCTTCCACACTACGTGGAAGCTTTTGCTTACATTTCAATTATAATCGGGAGGATCATTTTCCGAATAAATATTGACCTGCCGATCTTCATATTCTAGTAGCATTTATCCTTTTACCGCTTTTTCCTTTTCTCCATTGTTTAATGGTAAAGGATCCATACTTTGATCGTTCGCTGTTAAATCAATTCCGTAGTCCTTAGCGAAAACCATATGGGTTTCTACAAGAACACCTTCTTTATTTTCATCTAAATTGAATACTCTTGCTCCACGAAGTCTGTTTCGATCAGCTCCAGAAAGGCCGTACGTTCCAAAACCTGTGTTGCCGGCATAGCCAAGCAAAATTCCATAATAGTTGCCACAGTAGGTGTTTACATGATCATGTCCGCAGAAAACGCCCTTAACGTCCCCTCTATCTAACATGGCTGAAAACAAACCGCCGTTAACCGGTCCTGGACATTCGTCTTCATTTCTTTCACCTACTATATTATGTTTTGCCGCTGCAAGATCATGGTTCGCTTGTGTTCTACTATCAACACTTCCATACCACATAAAACGATGTTCCCATAGAGGGATATGAATGAATACAAGTGAAGGGACTTTAAAACCGTATTGCTTCTCAAGTTTTTTGGATTTCTCATAATACCAATTCACTTGATTAAATCGAAGCCAGTCCCAAGTAGGATACCCTTTGAAATCCTGTCCGGCAATTTCTGCTGGTGCATATCTTCCGCTATCAAGAAGCCAGAGGTTAAATGCGGCATTATTGCCTTTTGAATTTTTTATTAAAAGGTTCATGTTACCTGTTCCGGTAAGGCCCTTTTCTCCAGGTTCGTTCATATTATATTTGTAATTCATATAGAACTTCAGCATGTCGTTTTCATACATTCCACTTAGGTGTGAAGAATCTTCATCATGATTCCCAAATGTAACTGCCCACTTAATACCTCTTTTTTCCATTGGCTGAGCTACATTATTTAAGGCTTGTTTCATCTCTATTTCACTATCACAGCCGCCTGTAATATTGTCACCGTTAAGAACTACAAAATCCGGCTTCTCTGAGTCAAGAACCTTCTCCATAAGTTCAATGGTTCTGCGATCAATTCGTTCATCATCCTGAGTGTCGTTAAATTGTACAACTTTATACTTTCCATCTGAGTTAAATTGAAGCTTAGCATTTCCTAATTCATCAGCATGTACATGGTTAGTAAATAAATCTCCAGGCAATCCAGTAGACGCAAGTGTTAATGCGAGCGTACTCATTCCTCCGATTTTCATAAATTTCCTTCTGTCTATCCCTTTGTTTAGATCCTGAATACTCATGAAAATTACCTCCCCAATTTTTAAAAAATTATTCCCAGTCATCTACTATTACATCTTAGGATAATAATATTGATAGAGTATGAAGGTTGCTAGAAATGTAAGTAAATTAAACAAAGGAAAAACAGAAACCAAATAAGCCAAATAAAACGGCACTGTCCTCCTTTATGTCGGAATACTCAGACTACTAATAGTAGAAAAGATAGATGAAAAAATGCTTTTTGATTTTGTTTTATTCTTCATTTTTGACTAATTTACAAAACTTAATATTTTCTTAAGCGTTTTGTTATATTCGCTTTTTATAATGGATTAATACATAACAAAATTTTAATGAGGGAGGCATTGGGAGATTGTATGAATAAGCATGAAATGGCAGAAAGGTATAGAGTAATCATAAGAGAACTTGAGATGAAAAATAAAATTAATGTAGTAGATTTAGCCATTAAATTAAACGTAACACCGGAAACAATCCGAAAAGATTTAAGCGTACTTGAGGAGAAAAAGAAACTGCGTAGAATTCACGGTGGGGCAATTCAATATTTTGGTTCGCTTAAAGAACTCCATTTTAATAAAAAAATCGGCATCTACCATAATCAAAAAAAAAATGATAGGGGAAGCTGCCGCAACTTTTATTATGGATGGGGAAACAGTTGCTCTCGATGTAGGATCAACAACTTTACATATTGCAAGGTCAATTAAAAATGTAAAAAATATCACGGTTGTGACCAACTCATTAGCAGCAGCTGAAATCTTAAATAATCGATTAGAAAATCACCTATTTGATGGCAATGTAATCGTACTTGGAGGAACAACCAATCCACTGCAACGATCAATCAGTGGACCGTTAACCAATCAGTTATTAGAACATTTTTACTTTGATAAAGCATTTATTTCATGCGGAGGAATGAGCAAAGAAGGAATATGTGATTTCAATATTGATAAAGCAACGGCATCTACTATTATGATGAAAAGATCAGGAAGTGTTTTTGTTGTAACTGATTCTTCCAAAATGAATCAGAAGGCTCTGTTTCATATAGGGTCATTCCCATCAATTGATTGTGTCATTTCAGATCAAGAAATGCCCGCTGATTGGTCAAAAGATGCGATGGTTAGAAACGTAAAATGGATAAATGCAGGTGCCATGGATGCTCAAACATCGAGTAGGGGCGAAGGGATCATGTAGAGTTATTCTAGCTTACCTAAACATAGGACAGCTAAAACTTACCATGGGCCTCATGCGGAATGATGCTTATTGAAATATACTTTCATGACAAAGGAAGTAAAGAATAAATGTTTCAGTTCTTCTTGTAGCGGGTAGATGTACTAGTAAATACTCGTCCAAAGGAGGACTATAAATGCATACACATGAAAAACACTTGGTGGGAGTTTATGATACTGAAAGTGAAGTTATCCAGGCAGTTGAAAACCTCAAGCGCCAGGGATATGCTGCCGAGGATATATCGGTGATTGGAAAAAACAAAGAACAGGTACATGAAATTAATGAGGCTACTAGTACGAAAACGGAAGAAGGCCTTGTAGCCGGAGCGGCAACAGGCGGTGCGCTGGGCGGGCTTGTCGGTTTGTTGGCAGGCGTAGGAGCTCTAGCCATTCCAGGCGTCGGACCGTTTATAGCAGCGGGACCAATAGCAGCAACTTTAACCGGAGCTGCAGTTGGTGCAGGAGCTGGCGGCTTGGCAGGAGCGTTGATTGGAATGGGTCTTCCTGAAGAAGAAGCACACCGATATGAAGGGCTTGTTAATGAAGGGAAATTTATTGTTGTAGTGGAGCGTCGAGAAAATCATGTTGGAGATCACTTTTTTACTAATCGTGCCAACCAAAGCTCTACAGATCCAATCACACCACCCGATAATCCGCCCGTTACTGACGCCCCAATCACTGACATCGACAGCAATCGAAACTATTAATCATTGAAAATGATTAGGGTGCCTTTCCCATCTGGGACGGGTGCTCTTTTCTTTTTTTTATTTCGAATGGATATTTTTGAGAAATAGGACAACAAATAGATATTCAATTTCATCTGCTTTTCTTATAGATTTGTCTCAGTATTCTTCATCTCTTGCAAGTTTCGCGATTTGATGAAATGACAATTAGTAAGATAACTGAAATCAGGATATAGGCAATCCCGCCAATTAAACCTAAGGAGCGGGGAGCAAGATAATTTAGTGCAATCCCAGATAAAAACATGGATAGACCTAAAATTGTGTTTCCGATGGTCGCTAACAATCCAAACATCATCCCGTGATGCTCTTCAGGAATTTCCTTCATTAATATGGTATCAAAACAGGCATTCCCAATCCCCGACATAAACGCCACGCTGCAAAATAAAAGAAAGGCAAAGGCTGCTACATGGATTCTACTTAATACTAACAGAGAGGCACCTTCTAACAGTAAACAGACTAAACCTGTGACTAAGAAATTTTTCCGAAGTCGATTTGCAATTGAGTAGCTTAATGTTAAACCGATCCCTAAGGCCCCATAAAATAGGCCAACCCCAACATCCCCCAGTTGAAACTCATTCACGGCATACACGCTAATGAGGACATTATCGATTCCGTTCATCGAGGCGATTAAGACCTCACAAATCAAGAGGATTAGAACGGGAGCAGACATCAACATGATTTTTTTTAATACCGCGAGTTGCGCCTCTTTTCTAAACTTATTGCCATCCTCTACTCGCTTATTTTCAGGAAATTTAATTGTTGAGATTATTGCGGCTGCACCTAAGAAAGAGGCGGCATTGAACCAAAATGTTACATGAGCGCCGAAAATATAGGACACAATCCCACCTGAAAAGGCACCGCCGATCAAAACAATCCCGATTAAGACTTGTTCTAAACTATTCACTTTTATTAGCTGTTCCTTGTTCACAAGGAGAGGGATGGCCGACTTTCTTGCTGGACTATAAATGGCTTCACCAGCGGCTAAAAAAAACGAACTAAGATAAACGATCCACAGCTCCTCTTTACTGTGAACGAATAAGAAGGATAGGGCGAAAATGATTCGCAGCAGATCGGTTGTAACTAATATTGACTTTCTTGGAATCCGGTCTGCCAGCCAGCCTCCTAAAGGTCCAAAGAAGACAAAGGGGATTAAACGGATAGCTAACGTTATTCCCACTGCAAAGCCTGATCCGGTTATTTGCAGCAGCATCGCTAATATAGCAACAGAGCTAAACCGATCCCCAATACCATTCACAACCCCAGCTAGGAATAATTTCCGATACTGTTTCCCTGCTTTAACCATTGACTGATCCATCGAAATCACCTTTTTTCATTGTAATCTAATTTCACATATATCTAATTAGTTGGGTTAAAAAAAGAGGCGCCGGGTAACGCCCTTTAACTTAACCACCATAATTCAACAGGATTTAGTTCATAGAGATTATTTTCGCGATACATATACTGACACATGATCAGCTCACGTCGTAATGTGGCATAATCCTCATGAAATTGTTTTAAATATTCATTAATCTCTTTTTCTTGATAGACTTTTCCGAAATCTAATCCCTTTACTATATGTGAAAGAACAACAAGCTTTTTCTTTCGCTGGGCAGGATAATTTTTAAGTTTTCCTTCTTTTGTGAAGAAGTTATTGATAATGGCAGTGCGTTCCTCTGCTGTAACGGACATTTCCAAACTCGATTCACCCCCTGTCCCAACCGTGAGAATGGCTTTGGCACTATTTTCTAAAGTCTTTGTGTTCAGCGAAAAATAAATGGTATTTTTATCACGTTGTTCCCTAATTAGGCCAACCTCCCGCAGCTTCGTCATATGGTGGGTAATCGTTGGCGGTTTGAGTCCAAGCTTCCCGGCAATAGCCTGCCCATGTAAAGGTCCTTGCTGGAGCAGGCCAATAATTCGTATTCGTGTAAGATCCCCTAATGCTTTATGAAAACCAACTATTTTATCCAATTGCATATTCAACACACCTTATTTAATAATAATCTAATTAGATGATAATGGAATTGCAAGAAATTTGCAATAGGTTGAAAAACAAGTTTAAGATTCTTAGCTGAAAGGGTATATAGAATTAGGATGGAAAGGAAGGAGAGGGAAGAACATGTTAACAGAGAGGGAACTCACCCATTTTAAGAAAAAATTATTAAGAATGAAGCAGGAAATGACTAAGGTAATTGAATCAAATCGGCCATTAACCTTTGAGGATTATGGGGAATTGACCAGCTTGGATAATCACTTTGCGGATACCGCGTCACAATTGGAAGATAGGGAAGTACAGTTTTCCATAAAAGAATCGGCCCAGCATATTCTTACTGAAGTAAATGAAGCTTTAGAGCGAATTCAGAATGGCACCTATGGCAAATGTGTGGATACAGGAGAGGAGATCCCTGTTGTCAGGCTGGAGGTCCTTCCCTATGCAAAACGTACGATAGAAGCACAAAAGCAATTTGATGAAACGGCAGATGCGCTTGCTCAGCCGGAACTCTCCTTTTCCACGCCGATTGATGATGAAAGAGGCGATCAACGGCTTCAAACAGTTGATGAATTGCAATACGAACACGGGAACTCATCATTCAGAATAAAGTAACTCTATCCCCCTAGCTATCAGCAGGGGGATTCCTCTTTATAAAAATACCCTTAATCTTTTTCCCCTCTATAAATGAAGGTGGATTTAACTCCAGTAAATCGTAGATAGTAGGAGCAATATCTAAATTAGACGTGGAGTTAATTTGTTTCCCTTTGCGAAAGTCTGGCCCGGCAGCGATAAAAACAGGTCTAAGCATGCTTCTGTCTGGATTTCCTCCATGTGTTCCCAATTCAATTGGCGGTGTGACATTTTTGGAAGTGCCGCTTCCCATTACATAGCCGGGGGCCCCGATCAACACAACATCTCCTGAATTGGGATGCCCCAAGAACGTTTGATTATCATTCGAACTTTTCATTACTTTTTCATATGGATGAACTTTCCCTTCGAAAAGGTGTTTCCAAGTATCTTTGACATGCACTTGAACATTATGTAACGAATCATTATCGCCCTTAAAAGCTGACACCATTTCTTTCATTTGATGTTGAATGGCCGTCCCCTTGTTATTGCTGACCTCTACTTCATTAAAAGCTTGAATAATTTGGTTTCGGACGTTTTCATACTCGTCTTGAGGGACAACCCCGCCTTTTTCCCGCTTCTTCAAGTTAATGTATACATGCGCTGTGGAACCGCTCGGAATGGCATATGCCTTTGATTCGGTAAAATTGATTTTATTATTCTCATCTACTTTTAACAATCCGGCATCTTTTAATATTTTGTTTGGTGATAGAGTAGAATGAGCCGGTTCCATCCCATGATCGGAGACAACAAACAAATAATCATCCTCATTTAGGGAATCCCACGTTTTCCCTACCACCTTGTCTGCTAATCGGTATGACCATTCGATATAATCCATATATTTTTTTGACTTCTCAGGTGTGAATCCTGGCTGACGGGGATCGATTAATAAATACTTATGCTGCTCATGATCAATTTGCGGAGCATAAAACATTAGTAAATCAGGCTTATATTTCTGTTTTATATAGAGAGAAACATTGGTTACCCACATGACAAATCGTGTGCTGATCTCCTCATATTCCTTTCTCGTAATCCATCCTTTTTCGAGGGCAGTATCATCATCCTGAGCCGGAAAAAAACCAAACTGTTTCTTTATTTCATCAGAAAATCCTTTTGGACCACTTATTAAGCCGGAAGTCACAGCTGTCCGGTACATTTGAATCGGACGGTTAAGGTCGTGGTTATCTGCTTTCATTTTGAACCAAAAACCAGCAGCTTGCTGAGCTTTTATATCTAAAGAAAGAGATCCCCATTGTTTTCCTTCTATCATAGAGTCCTCTTGATCTGCCTTTTTATCTTCAGATAATAGAAAAGTGTCATAGTTTTGCTTTTGATCATCGGTTGAATCGATCGCTAAAATGTGGATAAGATGGTTCTTTTTATTTTCCATCTTGATAGAGAATTCTGCTTCTTTTAAAGGACTAAAGCTATTGGGAGGCTGAATCCAATTGACAGCATCTTTAAAGGTTAATGACTCCAAATTGCTTGGAGACCATGTTTTTCCATAATAAATAGAGTAATCGCCTTGTTTTTCATCCTTTGGATTAGCTCCGGGAAACGCAATGGTGGCTGTTGTTTTTCCTTGTTTTCTAGCCTCTGTCCACAATGGAGGTACCTGGATTTTCGCTTGGAAACCGTCGTCTTCATTTCCTACCGTTTTATTCAGTTCATGCCATTGATTACTTACAATCCCGGTCTGGTCAGGTGTCGCTCCAGTGGCGATTGCTGCGTGTGAAGGCGCTGTAAGAGAAGGAGTAATTGTAGAGGGTTTTTTTGCCCATACTCCGTTGTCTCGCAGCTCTTTGATATGAGGCAATTTATTTTCTTTCATATATTTATTGGTGTAGTCATTTTTCATTCCATCAAAAGAAATGAGTATGACCTTTCTGTCAGCTTCTTGATTATTGCCGGCTTCTGCTGGAGAAATCATGGAAAAAAAACTAAGGTTTAGAATAAATATGCCTGCAAATATAGATATTTTCATTTTCTAGTCCTCTCTGATCACAATTATTCTTTCATGAATGTCATCTCCTATTTAATACCCGTTTCATTTCAAATAAAGCCATATTTTTTCGTAACTATCTGTCCAGTGCAGATTCTTTTAATAGCCATTCAAGTTACAAATATTTTAGATGGGGTACTCAAAATGTGTGCTGGTAGACTCAGTGAAAAAAAGAGACAGGGGGAATGGTTGTGTTACTGTTGTTAGAAAAATTGGCGATTGGTCTAGTTGCATTAATTATTATCATCCGGTTGATGGGGAAAAAGGAATTGGCGCAGATTACAACATTAGATTTTGCGTTTGCTGTGATATTAGCGGACCTGGTCGCGAATATTACCGTGGATGATACGTATAGTTGGTGGCATATGATTGTAGCTATGTGTTTTTGGGTCATAATGATTTTTATTCTTGATTGGTTTACAAGGAATAATAAGAAGTTTGAAAGATTGATCCAAGGAGAGCCGCAAGTGATAATTTTACATGGGAAAATAAATAGGCAGCTAATGAAAAAAGAAAGAATGACTAAATCAGTATTGGAAACCATGCTGCGGCAGGAGGGTATTTTTGATATTGATGAGGTCAGAGTAGCGTTCTTGGAAGTGGATGGAAAGTTATCTGTACTAAAAAGGGGAGAAGATATTGAGTCCTAAGATGAATACAAGAAGCATTCCTCTAATGATGAAATTTGAGGAATATTACACATTTGGAGGGAAGTTCGGAAGAATGAATTCAATAAAGGATATTGGATTCATTTATGATGAAAATCCGGAGCAAAATGAATCCAATAGGTGGTATAGGATGTATTTTTGGTAAAAGTCCTGAGTGAAACGCATCCAATAGGGGGTATTGGATACGTTTTTGGTGAAAATCCTGAGTGAAACGCATCCAATAGGGGGTATTGGATTCATTTTTTGTAAAAATCCTAAGTGAAACGCATCCAATGAGGGGTATTGTATGCATTTTTGGTAAAAACCCTGAGTGAAATGCATCCAATAGAAGGTATAGTATGCATTTTTGGTAAAAACCCTGAGTGAAATGCATCCAATAGAAGGTATTGGATGCATTTTGGTGTTGTGGGTAATAGGAAATCTTCAATTCTATAAGATCGTGCTATCAATTCCAAGGAATGTTAACTATTTACATTGCTATTGGTAAATTTCGATTGTAGTTTATATAAAAAACAAGCTTCCACGTGGTGTGGAAGCCTTGTTATGGTTAGTTTTTTTGTGAATGCATTGTGTTTGTTATCAAATTTCAATAATGATCGGCAAAATCATTGGCTTTCTCTTTGTTTTTGCGAATAAATATTGGCCAACTGATTTTTTAATATTTTGTTTGATGACATTCCACTGCCGAATATTCTCGGCTTGGAGATCATTAACCGTTTTTTTAACGAGGCGATTAATCTCTCTTAGGAGATCTTCAGAATCTTTTACGTAAACAAATCCACGTGAAATTGTATCAGGTCCTTGAATAATTTTTCGGTCCGTTTTACTTAAAGTTAAAACAATGACGAGCATGCCATCCTCAGAAAGCTGCTTACGGTCTCGTAACACGATTTCCCCGACATCGCCGACGCCCATTCCGTCAACATACGTATCTCCCGATGGAATCCTCCGCGTCTGACGGGCAATAGAATTTTCGACATCTACGACATCACCATTTTTAATAATAAACGTGTTTCCTGGTTCGACTCCAACCGATTCGGCGAGCAGACGATGATGGTGAAGCATTCTAAATTCACCATGAACAGGAATAAAATAGGTGGGTTTCATCAGAGTAAGCATGAGCTTTAGGTCTTCCTGATATCCATGTCCCGAAACATGCATGCCTGTTGTGCTTCCAGACCCATAAATCACTTTAGCTCCCAGCTGAAATAAGTTGTCGATAATACGTGAAACATCTTTTTCGTTCCCTGGTATTGGAGAAGCTGCTAAAATAACGGTGTCTCCGGGGTAAATGGAAATATCCCGATAATTTCCGCTGGCAAGGCGGGCAAGAGCAGCCATTGGCTCTCCTTGACTCCCCGTACATAGAATGGCAACTTTTTCAGGAGCAAGATGATCGACTTCGTTTGCCTCAATCAGCATCCCATCTGGAACGGTTAAATATCCACGTTCTATCGCTACTGAAACTACATTCACCATACTTCTGCCAAGCAAGGCAAGCTTTCGATTTGTCTTCATGCAAGATTCGACCACTTGCTGCACGCGATTCACATTCGAAGCAAAGGTCGAAATGAAAATTTTTCCATCCGCTTTCATGAAAGCCTCGGTCAAATGGCTGCCAACCATTCGCTCGGATGGCGACAGGCCTGTTCGTTCCGCATTTGTGCTTTCCGAAATTAGCACTAAGACACCTTGCTCACCAATAGCGGCCATTTTGTGAATATCTGGATGCTGATTATTCGTCGGTGTTAAATCAAATTTGAAATCTCCAGTGTGAACAACATTCCCTTCAGGTGTGTGAAAGACAATCCCTAAACAATCAGGAATACTATGGTTAACCCTGAAAAATGATACCTTCATCTCACCTAATTCAAGCTGAGATTCCGAATCGATCGGAATGAGTTTCGTGTCCCTTGTAAGCCGATGCTCATCTAATTTTAATTCAATTAAACCTAGTGTAAAGCGGGTGGCATAAATGGGGACATTTATTTTTCGTAAAAAATATGGAATTCCGCCAATATGATCTTCATGCCCGTGTGTCACGATTAACGCACGGATTTTTTCCTGATTCTCTTCCAAGTAAGTAACATCAGGAATAATTAAATCAATTCCTAATAAGCTTTCATCCGGAAATTTTCCGCCACAGTCGATGATGACAATATCATCTGCGTATTGAACCACATACATGTTTTTACCGATTTCATTTATGCCGCCTAGAGCGAAAATAGATAAAGGATTTTTTTTAGTTATCACTCTAATACCTCCCATTACCAAATAGATAATAGTAGTATTCCATTTTTTAAATTCTTTATTTTGATAAAACAGGCGTGGTGAGCTTTATGAAGGACATTTCAAAGAGGATTATTGCATAAAAAGTCCGTCATCAGTCTGGAATGACAGAATTCGCTGCAATTACAATTGAACTCAGTTTGGCAATTAACTAAATATATTGACAAATCTGAAATCGGTAACAATAATATAGAGTAATAACTATAAACGCTTAATAAAGAAGTGGGAGTCAAATAATCATTATTCACTGATACTTCTCATTTAAAGGGGGTTGGTAACATGCAGGCGATTTTTAATGAAATAATTCGATGTAAAAGTCATGGGTTAGAGGGAGTCCTTGGCACAATTATTTCTACAAAGGGTTCCACTTATCAAAAGACCGGTGCAAAATGCTTTATAGCAGGAGATGGCCAGCTTACTGGGTTGGTAAGCGGTGGATGTGTTGAGGGGGATTTAAAAGAAATTGCTTTTGAAGTGATCGAAAGTGGACAGCCTCGAATCGTACATTATAACTTTCAAGATGAAGGAGATCTTCTATGGGGACTCGGGTTGGGATGTAATGGAAAAATGAATATTTTACTTGAACCCTATTCCCCCATTCGAGATTTACCTAAATCAGTACAAATGGAAAACTGGTTTAAAGAAGGGTTAAGTAAAACGATTCACAGTATCACGATCACGGGCGCAGAAAATCCAGATTTGGTTGGCAGTAAATGGATAGTTGATCCAGAAACCCGAGAATATGATCATATTCCCTACAAAGAAATAATTGACGATTATTTACGCACAATGGGCACAGGCACGACCTGTTCACTCGTGCAAATTGAGGGGAGTAATGGATTTCAAGTTTTTTATGATACGATTACTCCATCTCCGCGTATGGCCATATTTGGTGCCGGTCCAGATGCAGTTCCATTAGCACAAATGGCCAAAAAAATAAAATGGCACGTCACAGTACTTGACCATCGGCCAGCTTTTGTAAATCAGACGAATTTTCCTGAAGCAGATGAATTAATTTGCTATAAGCCGGGAACAACACCGCAAGTAAGATTTGACGAAAATACGTATGTTGTTATTATGTCGCATCATTTTTCACAAGATCAAATAATATTAAAAGAAGTATTAGATTCAGATGCAGCCTATATTGGTTTACTGGGACCGAGAAAAAGGACTTATCAATTATGTGAAGGAATGGATTTAAATAATCATCCTAATCTATATAAAATCCATAGCCCAATTGGATTGAATATCGGGTCAGTAACACCTGAGGAAATTGCATTGAGTATTATGGCAGAAATTTCGATGATTTATCGAGGTGGAACTGGTAACAAGCTATCAAAAGGAGCTCTTCAATTTCCTTACAAGGAGGATGAACAACTATCGAGAGTGTAAATGGACATGTATGGGCAATCATTTTAGCCGCTGGATTTTCGACACGAATGGGAAAGCCCAAATTGCTATTGCCGTATAAAGGAAAGTCACTATTTAGGCATGTGATAGACGAATGTCAAAAATCCGATGTGGAAGGAATCATTGTTGTAGTGAATCCGAACATAAAAAATCTTGTCAAAGAGGCACGGAGTATAGAAGGCGTTAGTAAAATCATATTGAATGATCAGTCAGACGATGGTATGTCAACCTCCGTCAAATTAGGACTGCATTCACTGCCCGAAACTGCACAGTCTGTAATTTTTTTGCTGGGTGATCAACCGTTAATGTCATCTACAGAAATTAATACAATTATTAAAACTCACAATCGTAACCAGAGTTTCCCAATAATCCAAGCAAAATATCAAGGTGTCAAAGGGCATCCTGTCTTATTTAAAAAGGAGATGTTTCCTCATTTATTAAAAATTAACGGGGATGAAGGGGGCAAATCGGTCATAAAAAAATTCGAACAACATGTTTATTATTCGGAAATGAATAGAGAACAGATTCCTGACGTTGACACCCCTTATGATTACCAGTTATTAATTGAAGGGGAAACTGATTAATGGGTAGTAATGAGGTATAGGGGTTCATTAAAAGTAAAAGCACAATAAAATACTAAAAATTCAGAATTATGTTGACATTATTATTTGCTATATATTACTATTATCATAGTGGTAATATATTAAACCCAGTGTTAGTTAGCAGGCACTAACTAACACTGCTGAATCAGGAGAACGAAATATAATTTTAATCTCATTGTTAGTTTGCGCTAACTAACAATTAACTTGAGGAGGTAGAGCATGAGTAAGGAATTAATCCTTAAAAATGAGTTTGCTCACGTAGCTGTGAAGGTTGATCTCTCATCCAATGGCGTTAGACTCATGATCAAGGATATACGAACCCAAAGGGTTATATATCTTGACCCACTGGAACTGGAAAGCTTGGCGTGGTGTGAACATAAAGATCTTCACCCCATACTTGACCCGTCAATCAGCCGTTGGAAGGGGATTGGTCACTCCACCAATGAGCCACTTCTAACTTTTGGATTATAAGAATGCTAATAAGGGTCTTTTCCCTACTTGATAAAAATGCTAACCAAAAATTGATAAAGCAGGTGAAGGAGTAATGTTAAATACAATAAATATTGCAGATTATGTTAAAGACGGAGCTGTTCACGGCAAGATTTACACCGACCGAGATATTTTTAAAATGGAAATCGATAAAATCTTTGGGGAAACATGGGTGTATGTTGGGCATGAAAGTGAAATTGCCAACCCTGGTGACTATAAAACAACCAAAATTGGTTCACAGCCTGTGATTGTCACACGAAGTGCCGATAGCAAGCAAATTAATGTTGTCTTTAATCGGTGCCGTCATCGGGGCGCATCGGTATGCCAAGATGAATGTGGGAATGCACATGTACTGCGATGTGCCTATCACGGTTGGACCTATTCCAACAGCGGTAAGCTTCTTGGTGCTCCATTTCAGGATGGATATGGGGAGGAATTTAACCGGGAGGAAATGGGGCTGCTTCAAGTTCCTAAAGTGGATAGTTACCGCGGTTTTATTTTTGCCAGTCTGAACGAGAAAGTCAAACCGTTGACAGAGCATTTAGGGAATGCCAAGCCATACATTGACTTTGTTGCCGATTCCGGTCCAGAAGGAATTGAATTATCAGCCGGAAAACACAAGTATTTCCTTAATGCCAATTGGAAATTTCAAGTAGAAAATACCATAGACCCTTATCACTTAAGTTTTGTACACAAGACATTTTTTGACATTGTTTCGCAGCGGACTGGTGAGAAGATGAAGTTCGCCAAGATGCATAAGGAAGAGAAGGTATCAGATCTTGGAAACGGTCATTCATTATACGAATTGGCCGGAGATTTAAATATTGGGGCTTTGCCGTTTAATTTAATTATCTTCCCGAATCTTGCCTTATTAGGCTCACAAGTCCGGGTCATTCAACCAGTTTCAGTTGAACGAACAGAAGTAGCACTTTATCCGATTATGTTAAAGGGTGCATCAAAGGAAGTAAATACGCAGCGATTAAGAACCCACGAAGGTTTTTACGGACCAGCGGGATTTGGAAGCCCAGATGATGTGGAAGTTGCCTTTGAGCGGGTGAAAGAGGGACTAAAGGCAGAAGGAAATGAATGGTTAGTAATCAGTCGCGGTATGAATAGGGAACAAGTCGATGAAAATGGAATTATTACAGCTAATTCAAGTGACGAAGTATCAACACGGGCAATTTATAAGGAATGGAAACGCCTTATGGAGGCATAAACATTCCAGAATCTACGAAAAAAATGTTAAGAAGGGAAGGAGATTAGCTTTGATCAAAACAAGAATGGATTTACAACAAATAGAGGCTTTTTTATACAAAGAAGTAAGATATATTAATGATGAAAGGTTTGAAGAGTGGCTGACATTATTTACACGTGACTGCCGGTACTGGATCCCTTGCAATGAAAACGATATTGACCCTGAAACCCACGTGTCTATCATCTATGATGATCGGAAACGGCTGGAAGAAAGAATATGGAGGCTTCAGACAGGATTAGCATACGGTCAGCAGCCGAAATCGAAAACACGTCACCTCATTACAAATGTTGAAATACTTGAAGAAGTAGGGGAAAAAGTCATTGTATCATCTAATTTCCTGCTTGTGGAATTAAGAAGAGGGGAACAAACGATATTTACCGGTAGAAATGAGCATCACTTGCTCATGGAAGGAAATGATTTGAAAATTAGTTTTAAGAAGGTTGAATTAATAAATAATAACGAACCTCTTGGGAATTTAAGCTTTATTTTATAAGTCAATCTTATGATTGAGGGGTTTGTACGTTATGGAAACAGAAGCATTCCATGTAAAGAAAACAGAGATTCATAGACATAAACAAAAGCCATTACATGATCTGACAACCAACAATGTATCGTCCGGAATAATATCCGCTATGCTAGCAATGACGGGACCTCCCGCCATTATACTAGCTGCAGCAGAGGCTGGCCATTTTACACATGAACAAACCATTTCATGGATGTTCGCGGTCTATTTTTTTGGGGGGCTTTTCAGTGTTATCTTTCCATTCATTTATAAAATTCCGATTACAGGGGCACATTCGTTATCGGGTGTCGCATTCCTTGTAACAATTACCCCTTATTATACTTTTTCAGAATTAATTGGTGCATTTATGATTACCGGGTTGATCATTTTTATTATTGGAATTTCCGGGCTCTTCTCAAAAATAATGCAATGGTTTCCTAATGAAATTATCGCAGCCATGTTAGCTGGAATGATTACAACATATGTAGTCCGTTTAATATCGTCAGTTAATGACATGGCCATTGTTGGTATTCCGGCGGTGCTATGTTACCTTATCTTCATTAAATGGGTTAAACGTATACCTGCTGTACTTGGTGCGGTGTGTATTGCACTTATAATTATATTATTTACACAAAATATCGAAATATCAGCAATGGAGACTTTATATATTTTTCCCAGCGTTTTTAAGCCGGAATTTTCTATTATAGGAATTTTCACTATATCATTGCCGCTTGTACTCCTTATTTTAAGCAATGATGCAGCCCCTGGAATCGGTGCGTTAAAAAGCACAAATTTTAATCCGCCGACAAAAAAGATAATAGCAGCAAGCGGTATCTTTACCATGATAACAGCCATTTTTGGCGGTCAAAGTGCAAACATAGCGGGAATGATGTCAGCGATATGTGCAGGTGATGAGACGGGGCCAAGAGAAAAAAGGTATATGGCATCAGTTGTTTCTGGTGTATTGATTTTACTATTCGGAATTTTTGCGTGGAAGATTGTTCCTTTTATAAAAGCGCTGCCACTCTCATTTGTATCTATGTTGGCGGGATTTGCTCTTATAGGGGTACTCGGATCAAGTTTACAATTAGGGTTTTCAAAGCAAAGAATCCGTTTAGGTTCCACATTTGCTTTCGTCATAGCGTTATCAAACATCTCCTTTTTTCATATAAGTGCGCCTGTTTTAGCTTTAATAATAGGCTCCTTTATTTCAAAAGTAATTGAAAAACAGGATGAATAAATATTTTTATTCCCCATATTAGTTAGTACTAACTAATAAAATGTCAAAGAACATGAAAATATGGATAGATTCCATACGCGTGAGGTAAAAGATGAATAGAATTCCTGTCGTGATTTTAAGCGGTTTTTTAGGAAGCGGTAAAACGACGTTACTTGTAAATTTGTTAACTGAAACGAAAAAACGCAATTTAAATTATGCCGTATTAATTAATGAGCGGGGCAAGGTGGATGTAGACGGTTTGCTCGTTTCAAAGAGCTTTGATCGTGAAAAAATTGAATCCTTACTGGATGGGTGTATATGCTGCAGCAAAAAAAGCGAAATTTCCCATAGTATCGATGCACTTTTACAAAAAAAGCCCGATATCATTTTTATCGAGTTAACAGGAGTAGCAAATCCCGAGGAAGTAGCAAGTGCGCTAAATGAAAGAGAAATTATTGCCAAAGTAGAGTTGAAAAGCATTATTACTGTCATTGATGCAGAGTTTCTCCTTGATGTTCATTCCATTGCTTTCAAAGGGACGATGTTTCATCAACTAGAATGTGCCAACCATATTGTCGTCAATAAAATAGATTTGGTTAAACCATCTATAGTCGATGAAATTAGAAAGGTTGTTAAGCAAAGGAACTCCGTTGCGAAAATAGAATATGCTCGATTTGGTGATATAGACTTTGAAACGCTATTAAAACAGATATTTTCGGACAGTCAAGTTAAGCAACATAGACCAGATAAAGGTTATAGTATTGAGGAAAATTATTCTAGTATGACTACGTTGGTTTTACCTGCTGATCGTTCACTTAAAAAAGCAGAAGTTGAAGGATTTTTCGCTAGGCATGCTGACAAAATTGTTCGTGCAAAGGGATTTGTCCGGATTTTGGAGGACTGTGGAAATACTTCCTATTTGATTCAATATTCAGGTGTGAAAAGGATAGAATGGAAACCGGAAAGCTCTGATCAATATTTTATGATTTTAATAGGAATTGACCTTGATTCCAGTTCCGTAAAGAGCGAGTGGCTGAAAATAATCGGATCCCAAACGCAAACTGAATTGGTATAGAACTTTTTATAAAGGAGAATGGAAGTGACGAAAAGAATTTGGGAGAAATATTTAGATGAGAGAGATCAAAAGGTTTACTCTGGTGCCGGGTTAGGGAAAGTAAATGGACTTGGCGAGAACCCTGCTCTAGTTATTATTGATGTTACCTACGGCTTCACTGGGGAAGAATCGGAGGATATTGAACAGTCGATAAAAAAATATCCTACTAGTTGTGGTGCGGACGCTTGGAAGGCAATACCCCATATTAAGGAACTGCTGAACGTTTGCAGGGAGGTTAATATCCCAATATTTTATACGATTATTGAGGGACATAAACATAATTCGAATGAAAAAACAGCCATTAAAGGGAATGTTTTTGGTCACCCGACATTAGTTGAAGGCGGGAAGGGAACAGAAATTGTCCAGCAGCTAAAACCAATTCCCGGAGAAATTGTCATTTCAAAAAAGAAGCCAAGTGCGTTTTTCGGAACACCGTTAGTCTCGTATTTAGTTGATGAAAATGTTGATACATTAATCGTTACTGGCACAACAACTAGCGGTTGTGTACGCGCTTCAGTAGTTGATGCGTTTTCTTACAATTTCAATGTGGTTGTTCCGGAAGAGTGTGTATTTGATCGAGGGATCACTACCCATGCAATGAACCTTTTTGATATGCAGCAAAAATATGCAGATGTACTTTCTACCGATGAAGTAATTAAATCCTTGAAGAAAAAAGTCCAACATGCATAGTTTACTAAATTTGTCCTTAGGAGGGGAAATATGTTTGTCACTAAACACGATAACGAAATTTGGTTAGTAGACCAGTACCACCACTCCATACAAGCAGGAGAAGTAGCACGCCATTGGGGAAATGAGGAATTCGCAGCGCCTTCCCAATCATTAATTACTGCTGTTGAGAAACATGATATTGGTTGGGTAGCGCCAGATAAAGAAGTTTTATTTAATGAAGAAACAGGAAGGCCAATTAATTTCATTAATATCAATGTGAAACAGCATGTACAGTTTTATTCAAACGGGTACAAAAAAATGCTGGAAGAGGACCCGTATGCTGGTATGTTAATCGGAATGCATTGGATTGGCTTATATACGAGTCGATTTGGCTATGACCCTACGTTTACCTATAAAATCCCTGAAGATTTAAAGGACTTTATGCAAAATGTAGTCATTGAAACCCAAAAGGAATGGGTCGGCGTCAAAATGAATTATTGGAAATTTAATGAAAAGCGCAGCGAGTTTGAAAATAAAGTATGGATGGATTATGAGTTTTTGCAATTAATGGATCGCATGTCACAACTCGTCTCACTTAATAGGCATCAAGACCAGGCAGAAGCCGTTCTCGGCCCCGTTCGTAAAAATCAGAATGGGGAAGGAATTCATGTTGCCGTTCAACTGCCTGGTGATGGTTCAGTCATCATTGAGCCGTTTCCATTCAAAGAAGAATTTGAAACATCCGTTAAAGTTCGAAAAATTCCTGACAGAAAATATGAGAGCCATGAAGAACTAAGTCAAGAAATAGCAAATGCCCCATACGAAGTAATGAAATGGAGAATTAGAAAAAAGTAATCATGGAGGTTAATAAATGACTAGACCAACGCATGCAAAGGCTGCTGTTTTGACGGGTAAAGAACAAATCGAAATGATGGAATTTCCCATTCCAACAATAGGGAACAATGACGGACTTTTACGGGTAGAATCTTGCGGGGTTTGTGGACTTGATAGTGAAGGATATTTACACGGTGGAAATGCGGTGTTTAAACTCCCTTGTATCATTGGCCATGAAATTGTCGGGTATATCGATGAAATTGGAGCAGAAGCAGAAAAGCGCTGGAATGTACAAAAAGGTGATCGTGTTATTGTAGAGGAGTATATCCCATGTGGGCACTGTGATCCTTGTTTAACTGGTAATTATCATCTTTGCTTTGATCTAAGATATGGTGCCATGAGCATCTATAATGAGAAAACAGCACTTTGGGGCGGTTTCGCAGAATATATGTATTTGCATCCACATTCTATCATTCATAAGGTTAGCAATGAAGTATCTGCAGACCTACTGACACTATTTATCCCTATTTCTAACGGTGTTCATTGGGTCCAACAAGTTGGAAATACGACGGTTGGAGATACAGTTGTCATCCAAGGGCCAGGTCCAATGGGACTTGGAGCGGTGATTGGGGCAAAAGAAGCAGGTGCCGGAACTATCATCGTGACAGGTCTTTCAAAAGACGCTCACCGCTTGGAAATTGCAAAAGAATTTGGTGCAACCCATGTCCTTTTTGCTGACAAACATGATCTTGTAAAAGAAGTATCGAAAATTACAAATGGTAAAATGGCTAACACGGTGATCAATGCAGCAACTACCCCAATTCAATTCAGGGTAAGTTTGGATCTAGCAGGATATCATGGGACAATTGTCCATTCTGGTACTGATCATTTTCTCACCGACGAAGTCATGTCCAGTAAAATTACGTGGAAACTATTAACCATCAAAGGTGTCCTAGGCCGTCCGAAAAAAGCGGTAGGGGTGGCTTTAAAGATTATTGAATCAGGCCGCTATCCACTAGAAAAGATGATCACACATGAATTTAGTGTGTCGGAAACACATAAAGCAGTCAATACACATGCTAAGGGACTAGATGGATGTATACATGTTGCTGTATTAAATAAAGAAATAACTAAGGAAGGGGCAAAAACATGGGAAAAAACTATCGGGTCGGTTTAATCGTGCCTAGTTCAAATACAACAATGGAAACGGAAATTCCAGCCATGCTAAACAGCCGAAAGGAGCTGTTTCCAGAGGCATCATTTACCTTTCATTCTAGCCGAATGAGGATGATGCACGTCACGAAAGAAGAATTAAAAAAGATGGATCTTGATAGTGATCGCTGTGCCTTGGAACTTTCTGATGCAAAATGTGATGTGTTAGCCTATGCCTGTTTAATTGCCATCATGTCACAGGGGCCAGGCTATCATGTATCCTCTGAGGATCGTTTATGTCAAGTCGTAAAAGGAAATAAAGATAATGCCCCTGTCGTTAGCAGTGCAGGTGCATTAATTGAAGGCATTAAAGAAATTGGTGCGAAGAAAGTGTCAATCATTACGCCCTATATGAAGCCTCTAACGAATATGGTGATTGAGTACTTAAATATGAGCGGTATTGAGGTCATTGACTCTATTAGTCTTGAAGTTTCTGACAATCTAGAAGTGGGAAGATTAGATCCAATGAATCTTGTAAAACATGCAAGAAATTTAAATACAACCGGTGCCGATGCAATTGTCTTATCAGCGTGTGTACAAATGCCGTCTTTGCCAGCCATTCAAATTGTTGAGGACGAACTTGGGCTGCCAGTTTTATCAGCAGCCACATCAACTGTTTACCAAATCTTGAAAAATCTTGGGCTAAAACCAGTTGTCCCAAATGCCGGGCGGTTATTAGCGAAAGAAAAATCTGCAATAGTATAATCATGGAAGTACGTGTCCCATAAGTAGTACTTGACCCTCCACCTTTCTATTAAAGATTTTATTAATCTATAAATAGTGGTGGAGCTCTTTGGGTACAACGGGAAATCAGCAGTTATATCTTTCATTTACAGCTTTAATCGTTCATAGGAAAAATTTTATAAAGAAGCACAGAAAAATCTCTTGAAAATTCTGAATGTTTAATTTATGATGTATTTAACAAGTTGTTGATAGTGTAAACTAACAGTTGTTAGTTAGTGCTAACCAATAATTTTTATTTTTTGAGATTAACAGAAAAGGTTTTGACTTCAAAATTTTAAAAAAGGAGAAGAAAAATGGCAAAAATACTTGTTCACTTAACACATGGTCCTTCTGCACCAACTCAAGCAGATCGTGCGTTTCTAATTGCAAGGACAGCAATTGAAGAAGGGCATCAAGTTTCAATGTTCTTAGCAGGGGCTGCTGTGGAATTAATTCGTGATGAAAACTTAAACCAAACGCTTGGGATAGGAGAAACAGCCGCTACTTTAAGAGATTCAGTGAATGCCATTATTGAGGGTGGTGGAAAAATAGTATTATCGAAGGTTTCATGCGGCGCCAGAGGTATTGAAGAAGCGAATTTAGCAGGGAAACAAATTGAATTAGGAATGCCAAATGCACTTGTAAAAATGACGGTTGAAAACGACCGTGTTATTACGTATGGATAATAAGGTTTTTATTTACTTTTGATGTTTGTGGGTACTCACTATAATTTAGCGAACATAGTTCAGCTAAAATAATTCTGGATCTCTTAGCTAGTTATAAAACACGAAGGAAAGGAGGGAATAAATAATGGAATTAAAAGGAAAAACGGAATTTAAACAGCCGGTTGAAGTGATTTGGAATGCTTTGCATGATCCAGAAATTCTAAAAGAGGTAATCCCCGGTTGTCAGCAATTGGAACTCATAGATGAAAACAAATATGAAGTAAGCATGAAACTAGGTGTGGCAGCTGTTAAGGGTGAATACGAAGGGCAAGTAAAGCTAGAGGATGTAGAAAAATATCATTACTATATTTTTAATGCTGAGGGAAGTGGATCACCAGGACATGTAACAGCAAAAATGGACTGTAAGCTCAGCCCGGCCGAAAATGGCTGTGTTTTAGAATGGGACTGCAATGCTGAAGTAGGAGGAGTCATTGCTAGTGTGGGAAACAGGGTATTAAGTGGTATTGCAAAATTTATGGCAGGGAAGTTTTTCAAAGACGTGGAGAAAGTATCAATAAAAAAGACTATGACCCAGTAGATTACCTCCATATTTTTAAAAGGTATTAATACTAAAAAACATTTTGAAAGGGTTTGCATATTTGGTCTTACGTGTAAAAATCGTAATCCTACATTTAAACAATGTGATCAAGTTAAAGTGTAGCCCTTAAGACCAACGATAGGAGTGATGAAATGAAATTGAAAAAACGATTGTCCTTTCTATTTCAAGAGGGGCTTCGAGAAAAGCCCCGCGGAGTTTTCTTCATCGTATTTACAATACTTGCTGTTAGCCTCTCCGTTTTTGAACTTTGGCTAGGCTCTGTAGGTAATATGAGTCCTTATGCGTATGCTGTTGCGTTTTTAACCGGCATCCTTCCTGTTTCATTTATTACAACAAGATTTTCAAAGAAGTCGACACCTGTACTTTTAACAATAGATTATATATTCGCATTTATCGTATTGGGTGCAGGACTCCATTTTATTATGAATATGGATGTGCTTTTATCAAGAATAAGCGGGGTAGATCCTCTTAGCTCGCTGGACATTATTTCTGGGCTTATTATTATTGTTGCTGTTCTGGAACTAACTCGCCGTACGCTTGGATTTGGACTTACTTTTTTACTTCTAATTGGACTGGGTTACACTTTTTTTGGTCACTTCATCAATGGGCCATTTGGTCATCGGTTAATTACCATCGATCATTTTATTGAAGAAATGGTTTTTACAACCAATGGTATTTTTGGTGCACCTGTACAGGTGGCGGCTACTTATGCCTTCCTATTTATTATGTTTGGCCATTTCTTTCAAAAAGCGGGAGCAGGGCAATTTATCTTTGACATATGTGCTGCTTTTATGGGGAAAAAAGTAGGGGGCTTGGCTAAAGTAGCTGTAACATCAGCAGGAATATTTGGGAGCATTTCGGGGAGCCCCTCTTCCGATGTGGCAACGACGGGATCAATTAATATTCCAATGATGAAAAAGCGGGGGTATAGCCCGGTTTTTGCAGGTGCAGTTGAAGCCGCCGCTGCCACTGGTGGAACGATTCTTCCCCCTATAATGGGATCTGTAGCCTTTCTTATGGCTGAGTTTACTGGTATTAGATATGTGGATATTGCTATAGCATCTGTATTAAGTGCTATATTGTATTACTTAGGGATTTACTTCCAAGTTCATTTTCGTTCATTAAAGTTAAATTTAGTCGGATTACCTGCAAATGAGATTCCTAGATTCAAAGACACTTTTAAGAATGGATTTTTCTATATACTTCCCGTGATCGCCTTAGTTTGGGCAATGCTTAGTGGATTTACCCCTTCCCTTGCAGCTTGTTTTGGAATTGCTGTAACTTTTGTACTAAGCTTTGTGCGTCGCAGTACTTGGATTACGTGGAGACATATTATTGATATATTTAACGATGTGGTGTATTCGATTGCGCCATTAACTGTAGCTTGTGCAACTGCCGGAATTATCATAGGGGTAATCAATTTAACTGGAATGGCCGGGAAAATTACTTCACTTATATTCACAATGACAGGCGGAAATTTACTGTTGTCTCTGATTGTTTCAGCAGTCATTTGTATCATTCTCGGAATGGGGATGCCGACTGCCTCTGTATACGTTTTAGTAGCAGCATTAGTATCCCCTGCACTTATTCAGCTGGGATTGGATGTATTGCCAACCCATTTGTTCTTACTTTTCTTTTCAGCTTTATCTGCCATTACTCCTCCAGTTGGGGTGGCAGCGTTTACAGCCTCCGGGATTGCAAATGCGAATCCAATAGCGATAGGTTTTCAAGCTAGTAAATTAGCGTTTGTAGGTTTCCTTATCCCATTTATGTTTGTATTTCAGCCTAGCTTGCTATTACAAGGGAGCCTCCTGCAGATTGTGTTTACCGCTATTACCGCAGTTATCGGTGTATATGCTCTAGCAGCCGGGTACGAAAGTTATTTATTCAATTCTTTAAACATTTGGAAGCGGATAGCTCTTATATTCTCAGGAATAGCTATGATTTACCCTGGCTTTATTATAAATGTTGCAGCGGGAATTGTAATCGGTGCCATTGTAATAAACGATTATCTCAACAAAAAGAAAAGTGTACTTATTAATTCCCAAGTTATTGAATTCGATTAATTCAATAAGCATGCATCGTTCATCTAATAAAAAATTTAGGGGGGAACCTTAGTATGAAAAAGAAAGCGTTTATTGTGTTTCTATTACTAACAACTTTGTTATTGGCATCATGTGGTCAACAAGAAAAAGCTTCAACTAAAGAAGAAAGGACAAAGACAGAGACAAAGACTGAGACAAAGACAGCTCCACTATCATTGACGATGGCTGGAGGATCTGCAGGGGGATTCTGGTCACTCATTGGGGAAGGTGTCGGCAGTATCCTGCGAAAATCGAATCCCGGGACACAGTTCAGCTACGAAACGGGCAATGGAGTAAAAAATGTAATATCCGTCTCTTCAGGACAAGTGCCACTTGGGATTGCATTTAACTTTGAAGTGAAGGCAGGATTAGAAGGAGAAGAACCTTTTAAAAGCAAAGTTAATCAGGTATCTGCATTAATTAATTTGTACGACAATGCACCTCTTCAGATTGCAATTACGAAAGACTTTGCCGATAAATACGGTATTGCATCCATGGAGGATATTGCTGCGAAAAAGCCGCCGATCCGTATTGGTGTTAACCAGCGTGGTAATATGGTGGAAAAAGTAAATAAATACGTTTTCGAATCATATGGCATCAGCTATGATGACATTAAGAAGTGGGGCGGAGAAGTATTTTATGAGGCATGGAAACCTAGTGCTGAACAAATGAAAGACAATAAATTAGATTGGACAGGTGATCCTGTGTTTGCACCGGATGCCACATTAATGGAATTATCAGCTACCAAAGATATTCTATTACTTCCAATCAATGAAAAGGCTCAAAAATTGTTAAATGAAAAAATGGGTACCCCTCCAAGTGTTCTTAAGGGAGGTACTTATAAATTTCAGCCAAACGATATAGATACTGTTAACGCAGGTGCAATGGTTATGGTAGATCCAAATATGACAGACGATGAGGCATACACGATTACAAAAACTCTAGTCGAAAACATAGATAGTATCCGAGCACTTCACAAGGATTTAGAAAGTCTTACCCCGGAAAAGATGGTCAATGTAGCACCAGCTAAATTGCACCCAGGAGCAGCAAAGTATTTTAAAGAGATAGGCATCTTGAAATAGGAGCTCTTTGTAAATTGAAAGAGCAATAGTGTTATGATCTGCCAAGAGTAAATAATTTTGCTCTTGGCAGACTTCATAAAGAAAGCCTATGTCTATTAGGACACTTTATATAAAGGACAATTGTAAAAATGTGTTGAAAATTCGGAATGTTTAATTTATGATATATTTATCAAGTTATTCACAGTGTAAAAGAAATTAAAGTAATAATGTAAACAAATCTTGTTAGTTAGTGCTAACTAGCGATTGGTGAAGCATTGGTAAAATTGGGAGGAATAATTTATGGAGTTAAAAGGAAAAACGGAATTTAAACAGCCAGTTGAAGTGATTTGGAATGCTTTGCATGATCCGGAAATTCTAAAAGAAATCATCCCAGGTTGTAAAGAATTGAAACTAGTTAGTGAAAATGAATATGAGGTAAGCATGAAACTAGGTGTAGCGGCAGTTAAAGGTGAATATAGCGGGAAAGTAAAGCTGGAGGAAAAGGAAAAATATCATTATTATATTTTTAATGCTGAGGGAAGTGGATCGCCAGGGCATGTAAACGCTAAAATGGACTGCAAGCTCTATCCTACCGAAAACGGCTGTGTCCTTGAATGGGATTGCAATGCTGAAATAGGAGGAATGATTGCAAGTGTTGGGAGCCGTGTTTTATCCGGAATAGCAAAATTTATGGCAGGGAAGTTTTTCAAGGATGTGGAGAAGGTCTCTTTAAAAAACACTGTGACAAACTAAAATCCATCTGATTTTCCTAATGGAGGTTTAAAAATGAAGCCGGCGAAATTTAATTATTTACGACCAACAACGCTAGAAGAAGCCATTCAATTATTAGAGGAGTATGGGGAGGATGCTAAAATCATTTCTGGAGGGCAGAGCTTAATTCCCGTATTAAATATGAGGTTATCCACACCCAAATATTTAATAGATGTCAGCCGTATAAAAGATTTAAATTATATTAAAAAAGACGGGCCATTCCTAGCGATAGGTGCCCTAACAAGGCATTATGAGGTAGAAGAATCCGAGTTAGTTAGTAAATATTGTCCATTATTATCTGAAGGCATGAAAAATGTAGGGCATCCTCAAATTCGAAGTCGCGGCACCATAGGAGGAAGTATTGCCCATGCTGATCCATCAGCAGAGCTGCCTTGTATTATAAGTGCCTTACGCGGTGAAGTAGTCATTATCGGTCCAGACGGCGAAAGAACAGTACCTACAGAGGAATTTTTCCTCACCTACCTTCTGACCTCTTTGGAACCAACAGAATTAGTGAAAGAGATAAGGTTTCCTATAATAAACGAAAATGATGGATCCGCTTTCGTTGAAATCACTAGACGACATGGTGATTTTGCCCTTGTTGAAGTAGCAGCAGTTGTTGGACTTGATGAAGATGGCCACTTTTCTTCTGTGCGGCTAGCTGTTGGCGGGGTTGGGCCAACACCAGTTGTTTTAGAGGAAATTGAAGACTTTTTGAATGGGAAAGAACCGAAAGAGGTTGTCATCACTGAGGCTGTTAGTTCTATGGAGAATTATCTGGATCCCGAAAGTGATTTGCATTCATCCAGAGAGTACCGGATTCACTTAGCTTCCGTCCTAACAAAGAAAGCATTACTGACGGCGATAAATAGAGTACCTAAGGGGATGGTAAGATGACCAATGAAAAGATTGAGTTAACGGTAAATGGAAAAAAAGTCACAAAAGAAGTTGAATCACGACTTTTATTGGCAGAGTTTTTACGTGAAGAATTAGATCTAACAGGTACACATGTCGGTTGTGAACATGGAGTGTGCGGTGCATGTACTGTAAAGATGGACGGTCGAGCTGTTCGTGCCTGCTTAGTGTTCGCAGTCCAAGCGGATGGGGCAAAAATTGAAACAGTTGAATCGCTTGCTTCCGAAGACGGAACGCTTCATCCACTACAACAGGCATTTTCAGACAATCATGCCCTGCAATGCGGTTTTTGTACTCCAGGATTTCTCATGTCTATAGTATGTGAACTGGAGAAAAATCCATCGCCAGATGACAATGAAATAGGAGAGATGATTTCCGGAAATCTATGCAGATGTACTGGATATACCAATATAATAAAAGCGGTGAAACAATTTACGACAGCGGAAGCTGAAAATCAACAGGGAAGGTTGGAAAAGCAGGAAGTCACTCATTCTTGACTGTGGTGTTTTTTTGAAATAATCAACTTTTGTCCATCTCTTACATAATAACTTTTCTCAGCAAAGTCTTCCTTTAATTCAGGGATGTTTTGTAAAACTTTGTAGTATATTCAACAGTTACTAATCATAAGTGAATGAAATGATGAGAGGATGAAATTGATGAAAGGTGTTTTAAAATCCTTTTTGAAAAAGCGATACTTAGTCCTTGTTTTACTCTGGTTTTTATATACTGTCAATTATTTAGACCGGTTAATTATTACAACCTTTCTTCCCTTTATGTCCGAAGATCTTAAGCTTACTCCAGTTCAATCAGGACAACTTGTATCTGCATTCTTCTTTGTATATGCTCTTTGCCAAATACCATATGGTTATCTCGTTGATAAATTTGGTCCCAAAAAAATAATGGGTATTTCTATTGTTATCTTTTCTGCTGTTACTGCTATGACAGGCTCAGTTAAAAACTTCACACATTTTATGATCCTTCGATTTGGATTAGCAATAGGAGAAGCGGGATTTTATCCAGGTGCAGCCCAAACGATTAAAAGATGGTTTCCATCTAAAGAACAGGGAATGGCTATGTCTTCTTTTTCAACAGGAAAGACTGTTGCATCGGCGATTGGGCCAGTTATACTGACTACATTATCAGTGCTTTTATTTGGTGGAGCTTGGCGGCCGGTTTTTTACTTGCTTGCCATTCCGGGTATTCTTGGAGTCGTGATATTGTGGGTATTTTTGCAGAATTCACCTGAGGAAATCAAAAGTAACAAGAAAGATCTAAAAAAGGTTAAAACTGAACTATCAAAGGTTCATACTATAGAAGGTTTAAATGATAAGAGTAAAAAAGTAAACTCTAGTATCTTTTTGAAGGACAGCTATTTTTACCTATATTCCATTATTCAATTCTGTCAGCTAGCCGTGTATTGGGGATGTACCACATGGCTAACCTCATTCTTAGTTAAGCAGCATGGGATGGATATAGGAAAAATGGGAATCATTGCTTCATTACCTTATATTGTTTCTATTTTTTCTATGATGCTTGGCGGATGGTTAATGGATAAGGTTTTTCATCGTATGAAGCCTATTGCTCTAATTGCCTATTTATCTCTTGTACCGTTGCTCTTAATAATTGGGCGGGTTGATAAAGGTAATATATCTCTGCTCCTGCCTTTATTGTTACTCATTGGCTTTTTTATCAGCTTTAATATTGGTGCTTCATTAGCCTCTTTACAAAACAGATATCCGAAAGAAGTACTTGGAAAGGCTATAGGGATATCAAATACAGCTGGACAATTCGGATCTTTTATTTCACCGATTATTGCGGGATACTTAGTAATAGTTAATGCCTCTGGTTCGCAGAATTTCAATCAAGTGTTTACATTTTTAGCTTGTATTGCGGCTGCTGGAGCTTTATGTGCATTTTTCATGAAAGAACAACCACTTGAAGTTTCAGAAGTTCCAACTTGGGTAGATGAACAAACAAATCAACAGGCCCTTTAACCACTGGCATGGAGGGACAGAAAGTTGACATCAATAATGTGAATTGACATATTTAATATACAGAACATTTAGAAAATATATCATTTAAAGTATTCAAAACCATCACGTAAGAAATTGTTTGGTTGAATGTTGGTTATTAATAACTAACATGCAGTCAGGAGTAACTGTGAAGGCAGGGATTATGATGGAAATTACAGTGAAGACAGATGAAAACAAGTATATTGGCAGGGCAATCAAACGACGTGAAGATCATCGACTACTAACTGGTAAGGGAGAATATCTGGACGATATTAAACTATTAAATTTGCACCATGTGGCATTTTTAAGATCCCCTTATGCACATGCAAAAATAATAAATATTGACACCTCAAGAGCGTTAGATGTTGAAGGCGTTGTAACGGTTTTTACAGGAAAAGAGCTTTATAACGATGTAAGTATCATGCCGATTATGTCCAATGTTTATCCAGGAGTTAAAAAACGTGAAAATCCTATTTTAAAGCCTCAAACTCAACGGGCCCTTGCGTATGATAAAGTTTGTTTTGTTGGAGAAGCAATAGCTGCGGTAATTGCAACTTCAAGGGCCATTGCTGAAGATGCATTAGAATTAATAGAAATAGAGTATGAGCCGCTCCCTGCGGTTGTAGATCCAGAGAAGGCAATCTCTAAAGGTGCTGAGTTAATACATGAAGACTGGGGAGATAATATTGCTGTCTCCTATAAAGTAGAAGCCGGAAATGCTAGTGCAGCTATTAAGAAGGCAGATTTTGTTATAAAGGAATCTTTTAAGATTAATAGACAAAGCCCGAACCCAATGGAAACTCGTGGAGTCATTTCAAAATGGGATGAAAATGCTCAATCACTAACAGTTTGGAGTTCTACCCAAATGCCGCATTTGCTAAGGTCTCATATTTCAAAAACGATTGGGATGGCTGAAACAAGTATTCGGGTGATTGCTCCTAACGTTGGCGGAGGGTTTGGTGGTAAAGCACTAATCTATCCGGAAGAAATTGCGATGTCGTATTTTACAACAAGATTAAATATTCCACTAAAATGGACGGAAGATCGTTTGGAACATATGAAAAGTGCAGCACATGCAAGGGATCAGCTTCATAAGGTAGAAGTTGGCTTCATGAAGGACGGGAGAATTGTTGGACTGCGTGACGAATTAATTCTCGACACGGGGGCACATAGTTTATATGGGGTTAATTCGACCTATAATACAGCATCGCACTTGCCTGGGCCTTATCGAATCGTAAACTATGAATGTGATGCAAAAGTGGCTGTGACAAATAAAACTCCATGTTCTCAATACAGGGGAGCTGGCCGTCCGGAAGCAGTGTTTGTAATGGATAGAATCATAGATATGGTGGCTAAAAAGTTAAACTTGGAACCGGTCGAAGTCCGGAGAATAAACCTTATTACGATAAATGAAATGCCATTTGACACAGGCCGGATTTATAAGGATGGGGAACCTTTAGTGTATGATTCTGGCGATTATCTTGCTTGTTTTGAAGAAGCAGTGAAAGCCATAAAATATGATGAATTCCGGGAAAAGCAAAAAAAGGCGTTATTGAATGGTAAATATTTAGGGATAGGTTTTTCTGCTTATGTAGAGGGAACTGGTCAAGGTCCCCATGATGGCTGCCGGATAGAAATTGATCCAACTGGAGCAATTGTTTGTAAGGTTAGTTCGGCAGATCAAGGTCAAGGACATAAAACAACCTGGGCACAAATATGTGCGGATACTTTAGGCATTAATATAGAGGATGTCCAAGTGGTTATAGGGGATACCGGTGCGATTCCATATGGAAGCGGCACATATGGAAGTAGAAGTACGGTTGTTAGTGGCAGTGCCGTTTTGAATGCAGCAAAAGGAATCCGGACAAAAGCTTTGAAAATTGCTTCCGTTTTACTGGAAGTGCCAACGATGGAATTGGAAGTTGAAAATGGAAGAGTATTTCATCGAGAAGATCAATCCCATGGATATACTTACGCCGAACTGGCGGAGTGGGTAAAACCACATAAACTACCTGCCAAATTTGCGGATATTGAACCTGGATTATTTGTAGAGAAATATTTTATCCCGGAGACGGTAACCTATTCAAACGGAGTTCATGCTGCCATAGTAGAAGTAGATATCGAAACGGGTAAAGTTGAAATCTTAGATTATGTTGTTTCTCATGATGCAGGTAAAATTATTAATCCGCTCATAGCTGATGGTCAATTAATGGGAGGTGTTGCTCAAGGGATTGGCGGAGCCATTTATGAAGAGATTATTTATGATAAAAACGGTCAACTTATAACGGGGACTTATATGGATTATCTTTTACCAACTGCCAGTGAAATACCTAAAATTACAGCTATTCATATGGAGTCTGCCAGCCCAAGAAATCCACTTGGTGTAAAAGGACTGGGGGAGGGTGGAACAATATCACCGGCAGCCGTTTTAGCCAATGCAATTGAAGATGCATTACTTCCATTCGAAATAAAAATTAATAAATTACCGTTATCACCTAATTATCTTTGGTCACTAATGAATGATTAGAGATAACGTTAACAAAATATTAAAACAAAAACATACCAAAGGGAGAGAGATTATATGTTAAAACTTACTTTAGCTACAGGCGATTATGACCGTTGTGCACCTATTCGTGATGGGAGAGTCCGAGTACAAGGGGTAGATTTATTTCCTTTACATTTAGATGCAGAAGAGCTTTTCTTTAGAATGGCGCGCTATCAAGATATCGATGTAGCGGAATTTTCACTCTCATCTTACGTTATGGGGGTTTCTCGAGGAAACAGTCCGTTTATTGCCTTACCAGTTTTTCTTTCACGTGCATTTAGACATGGAAATATTTTAGTAAGAAGTGATGCTGGTATCACGAAACCTGAACAATTAATTGGACGCCGCATTGGGGTTCCGGAATATCAAATGACAGCATTAGTATGGCAAAGGGGGATTTTAGAGGATGAATATGGCGTTTCTCCTGAATCCATTACGTGGGTAACGGGCGGGGAAGAACAAAGTGGGAGAAAAGAAAGAGTTCCGTGGACTGCGCCGGCTAATCTTACGATTGAAGAGGCCCCTGAAGGTAAAACGCTTACCTCAATGTTATTAGCGGGAGAAATTGATGGCCTGTTATGTGCAAGACTGCCTAAGCCGTTCGATGAAGGAGATCCACGCATTTCGAGGTTATTCCCGAACTATAAAGAGGTAGAAAAGGACTATTATCAAAGGACCGGTATTTTCCCAATTATGCATACAGTCGTTCTGAAAAAGGAAGTCTATAATGAAAACCCATGGGTAGCTCAAGAATTAGTTAAGGCATTTAACCAAGCCAGGGAGATTGCTAAAAAGAATCTATTTGATACAACAGCGATTAAAACAATGTTGCCTTGGTTTGTAGCAGAAGCTGAGGAAGCACGAAAACTCTTCAAAGATGATCTGTGGACATATGGATTTGAGAAGAACAGAAAGGCACTTGAAACGTTTTTGGATTATCACTATAAACAAGGTTTATCCGAAAGACGTGTAGGTATTGAAGAGTTGTTTGCTCCAAATACGATTGAAGAGTTTGCTATATAAATATATTGTTGGGAAGAGATTGTTGTTTCTGCCAAGGGTCTATTTTTTGTACCCTTGGCAAATGATTAAGGAGGAAGTGGCAATTTTTCCATATTTGGCACATATGATATACAGAAATTCCCATGATTGTTGACAAGGTTATTCAAATTAAAATATTATAATGATAAATTGAAATGAAGGGAGGTCGTCATTGTGGTCGTCGATATGACAGATACGAGTGATCGACTTTTATTTTCGGCAATAAATTTAATAGCTGAAAAAGGATATAAAGCGGTCTCGACAAAAGAAATTGCCAAAGAAGCCTCTGTAAGTGAAATGACATTATTTCGTCATTTCGGAACAAAACAAGGTATTTTAGAAGCAGCGATTGACCGATTCTATTATTCTACATCAATGAAAGAACTTTTTGATAAGAATATTGTTTGGGATTTAGAAAAAGATTTGTTAATGATCAGTGAAGCCTATCATAAATTAATGAAGAAAAACCAAAAAGTTATTCTTATTGCATATAAGGGAAGGAAATACAATTGAAGGTTTATTTGAACAAATAAATAAACATCCTCGTCAATTAAAGGAACTTCTTATTTATTATTTCTTAGAAATGAAGCAGATGGGCAAGATGCAGTTCGAAGGCAATGTTGAAGGTCTTGCAATGTCTTATTTATATATGGTGTATGGTGAGTTTGTTTCACGTAATTTTGTAGATGGGCATCAAATTACTGCAATAGGCAGCGAAGAATTTATTAGTACAGCAGTGCAAATATTTGTTAGCGCATTAAAAACGGATGGATAGAATCTTTTTTGTTAAATTAGTTAGTTATTACAAACTAACGGATGAATAGCGAAAATAATATAATTGGATCATTCCAATTATATTATTTTATTCTGTATGTTAGTTAGTGCTAACATACATTTATTAAAAATAGAGTGATGATAGAACAAAATAATTGCTCGTGTATACATTTATCATAAATCAGCGTAAATAAAGGCAGGAGAATAATATGAATAATAAAATCTACGATATAACAGTGATTGGCGGAGGGCCAGCTGGCCTTTTTTCTGCTTTTTATGGCGGGATGAGGCAATGCAGTGTGAAAATCATCGAAAGCATGCCACAACTTGGCGGTCAACTTGCAGCTCTCTATCCGGATAAATTTATATATGATATTGCAGGTTTTCCGCAAATTCGTGCTCAGGACTTGGTAAATAACTTATTAAAACAAATTGAACAATTCCACCCTTCCGTTGCATTGGAAGAACAAGTATTAAATATTCAAAAGCTGGAGAATGGTTCTTTCTTGATTACCACTAATAAAGCAACACATTTCTCGCGAACCATTATTATTACAGCGGGTGTTGGTGCGTTCAAGCCAAAAAAGCTTGACCATGAAAATGCGAAGTACTTTGAAAAGAAAAATTTACATTACTTCATTAAGGATTTGCGCTCGTTTAAAGACAAGAAAGTAACTGTAATTGGCGGGGGAGATTCTGCTGTCGATTGGGCGCTCATGCTTGAACCGATTGCCAAAGAAGTGAATCTTGTTCACCGTCGCGATAAATTCCGTGCCCACGAGAGCAGTGTTAAAACATTAATGAATTCTAGTGTAAATATAATTACCCCGTATATTACGAAGGATTTAATCGGTACAGAAAGAATTGAACAAATCGTTTTAGGAAACATCCATTCAGGTGAAGAATTAACATTAGAAGTTGATGAGATCATTGTTAATTTTGGTTTTGTATCATCATTGGGTCCTATTAAAGAATGGGAATTAACATTAGAAAAAGGTTCGATTGTTGTGAATACAAAAATGGAGACAAATATACCGGGAATTTATGCAGCGGGAGATATTACGACATATCCAGGAAAAGTGAAACTGATTACGGTTGGGTTCGGAGAAGGTCCTACGGCTGTTAATAATGCGATAAGCTATTTTAACCCAAGCGCAAAACTTCAGCCAGGACATAGTACATCGATGAATTTAGGAAAAGAATTACCTGAAGAAATGAAAGCATAAGGAAAACTCGCCGATTTGAAGTGTCCCCTCTTTGTTAGAAAGGTTTAACAATTAGGATGCAGTTCAGTTTGGCGAGCTTTTTGTAGTTTAATAAAATAATTTTATCTGAGAATGCGATTATCATGATGTCTCCATTCGTATTTCAATGCATTGTCGAGGATATGTGAAAGGGTATTTTTATAATCTGTCGAATACTGTACAGTGGATTATTTTAAAGAAATCGAGAAAAGATAAAAAATTAATACAGACAAAGGTGAGATTATTGAATATTTCTGTTCTTGGTTGTGGGCGATGGGGTACTTTTATTGCGTGGTATGCTAACAAAGTTGGTCATAATGTAATGTTGTGGGGGAGAGAGAACTCCAAAAACTACATCAAACTAGATGAAACTAGAAAAAATGATTATCTTAAGCTATCAGAAGATATTAAGCTAAGTAATTCTCTACATCAAGCCGTTTCATTTGCAGAGATTATTATCATATCGATTAGTGCACAAGAATTACGTTCTTTTGCTCATAGATTAAACTCTATTGATGATATTCAAGGAAAAACTTTCATCTTGTGTATGAAAGGGCTCGAAGCCGCCAGCGGAAAGAGGTTATCTCAAGTATTTGGTGAAACAATCGGGAAAAATATCAATATAGCTGTTTGGGTAGGTCCCGGACACGTACAAGATTTCGTAAATAACATTCCAAACTGTATGGTGATTGGTTCTGAAGATATTGAAATCACTAAGAAAATTGTTAATGAGTTTAATAGCGATTTAATAAGATTTTATTACGGACAAGATATGATTGGAAATGAAATAGGTGCAGCTGCCAAAAATGTGATAGGAATTGCCGCAGGAATGTTGGATGGATTGAATTACAGCAGTTTAAAGGGGTCTCTTATGGCAAGAGGGACGAGGGAACTTTCCCGCCTTGTTTTAGCGATGGGAGGAAACGACGTAACAATCTATGGACTGAGTCATTTAGGGGATTATGAGGCAACTTTGTTCTCCTTACATAGTCATAATAGGAAGTTTGGACAAGCTTTTGTCACTGGTGAAAAGTTTGAGAAATTGGCAGAAGGAGTATCAACAGTCAAGGCATTGAAAGATCTATCTGAACAATATGATGTTGAACTTCCAATTAGTAATGCTTTATATGAAATTTTATTTGAGAATAAAGATGCAAAAACTACATTAGAGAATCTTTTTCTAAGACCTGTAAAATTTGAGTTCCAAAGATAAATTGAATATTCCATTAAAGGGGGAATAATGGAATGCCGTTCCAGTAAAATTTATGACGCTTAGAGTGAAGACTCTAAGCGTTTCTTTAAGCCCTCGACCAACTTATTAATATCTCTACTGTATTGTAGTTAGACCTTTAACACGCTGAAATTAACATATGTTCCACCCGTTTATCTAGTTGTTCTGCGGAAATATCTACGGCAGTACCCCGCCAATTTGTAAAAGTGTCAGAAGGATCTCAAAGGTAATGAGAATGACAATAATCCATTCTACAAATAATCCTCGGATCGAATGGCTGATCGTCGAAAAGCCGTCCATGATTTTATAGAGAATTTCCGTTTTACTTTTCAGGATTTTGTAGCGATCATTTAATTCAAAAAACTCCAGCATTTTGTCGTAGAACTCCCCGGCGGTACTGCTCGTCCAAGTAATGTCAGGTTTATCGAGAATCATGATATAGGCCAAGGTGTTATACTCATGGCGGACAATCTTCGCGGTGGTTCGTGCCAATTCCTTATTCCCGATTCTCAGTTTTCCTTTTTCTAGCCGGTAGATCATGGTTTCGAGCGTATCATGAATTTTGCCGAGTTGCTCCTCCGTTTTTTCAAGTGCAACCGATTTAGCGAGTACAGTAGAAATTAGTTCGGGATAGAAACTTTCATATTCGGGGACCACCACATATTCGTCAGTCAATTCGATTGTTTCGTCAACTCTGATATGAAGGCTGTAATCATCGGTGTACCTGCCAGCAGATTCAAGTTCGATTTCCGGCTCGAACGAATGAATGTAAGCAAAAAATCGATTCACTTCATCCGTACTACCGGAATTAATGAAAACAATACTGCCAAATGAAAAAACCAGTACAGCTTGCGACTCGTCCACTTTTTTCTCAAGAATAGAGGATAGTATTTTCCCTTTCAGGATTAGCGGCTGTTCCCAGGTGAATTTTTTGGGAATCCCACATTGAATGGCAATTTTGTTCAAGTCGATTTCATTTGTGATAGCAAAAGCTTTAAAGGATAATTGGTTCATAGTTATCACCTTTTCAAAAAGTGGTCTTTGTTCGATTGTATTCTAGCCTTCCAAAAAACATGCCTGAAGCAGAGATTCTTTCCCAAAAGGCCCGCGCGTTGGTCAAAATGGTGCTCCAAAAAGCTTTGTTTTGTTTGGTTAGACTGGCCATTTCTTAAGATGTACAATTAATGAGGGGAGGGAATCGTCATGAGAGTTAACCCGAAGGAATTTATTATTAATAATTTATTTTATATAATTAGATCTGCAATAGAAGAAGACGCGAAAAACCTGTCTGAAATTAGAGTGCAGATAGATGGTGAAACAGAAAATTTAGATCGGGAAAAAGGCGAGGCGTACATAAACGAGCCAGGTTTTAAACAAATCATAATAGATGATACAGAAAGTAAGAAAAATCTTTTTTTAGTTGCTGAAGTAAATGGAAGAATTGTAGGTTTTTCGAGATGTGAAGGGAACCAGTTGAAAAGAACTTCTCATAAGGTAGAGTTTGGCGTCTGTGTTTTAAAAGATTTTTGGGGATACGGCATTGGACAAAACCTTTTAAAAGAATCCATTCACTGGGCAGACACAAATAATATTAAGAAGATAACGTTGAATGTCCTCGAAACCAATGACAATGCAATAAAGCTTTATCAAAAACATGGTTTTGAAGTGGAGGGTATTTTAAAAAAGGACAAGGTCCTATCTGATGGGAATTACTATAACACTATTTTAATGGGAAGGTTTAATGAATAAGGAATAGAGGGCAAAATTAGCGTTTATTGACGGTTGAAGCACTCCTAATTTTCTCCTTCTTGAAGCAATTGATTTCTTTGATGAATCAAATAAACATTTAAGAACCTTGCTGAACATTTTAGCAAGGTTCTATTTTCTCTACTATTCACCTAAAAGGAGTTTTTCAGAATAGTTTTGTCTGTTCAAAATTATTCCTGCGGCTTCTTTTTAAAGATATATTTTAAAAGAAAAATATGAACAGACTATGAACAAAAAAATACTTACCTTATGTTTCTGCATCGAATTCATCGGATTAGAACCTTTTGAGATGAACAGAACCCAGCAATAATAAACGAGGGTCAAAAGTCTCATTGACTTAATCAAAATTGGTAATGTATAGTAATAGCAAAAGAATAGGTTGACCACTAGGGGAGCCATGTAATGGCTGAGACAAGATTGGAATCTTGGACCCTTTGAACCTGATCTAGTTCATACTAGCGGAGGAAAGTGGAGACAGAGCTCAATGATGCTAGAATGTGTAAATTGCGCCGCTCCATATATTGGAGCGGCTTTTTCGATTATTATTGCCGTCTCCTATTTCCTCTAGCCAAAACCACAAGGAGGATATATTGATGAGTTTTTCAGTAGAATTAAGGAAAGAAGCAGAGCCAATTTTTCAAGCGATTTTTGAACATCCTTTTGTGCAGGGAATTGCTAATGGGAATTTAGGAAAGGAACAATTAATCCATTATGTGAAACAGGACTTTGAGTATTTAAACTCCTTTATTCGTATTTATGGAATTGCTGTTTCAAAGTGTGAAAACCGCCCGGATATGGAGATGCTCAATCGGCAAATTTCATTTATTTTAAACAGTGAAGTCCATCCACATCATAACTTTTGCCAAGTCGCGGGTGTTCCTTACGAGGAATTGCAGGGGTACTCTTTATCTCCATCCGCCCATCATTATATCCGCCATATGTTAACGGTTGCGCATGAAGGGTCATTAGGAGAAATCTTGGCTGTGTTACTGCCATGTCCATGGACGTATTGGGAGATTGGTGAAAAATTAATAAAAGAAGTCAATCCAGATGAATCACATCCCTTTTATGAGTGGATTCAATTTTATGGAAATCGTCCAGAAACTACTACAAGATTTTGCCGAAGATTAGATGAATTGGTCATTCACGCAACGGAGAAAGAAAAAGAAAAGATGAAGGAACATTTTCTATTAAGCTGTCAGCTTGAGTATATGTTTTGGGACATGGCCTACAAAAGAGAAGAATGGCCAGTTCAACTGGAGCTGATAAAAAGATGAAATGGAAAATGAAGGAGATTGTTCTTACTGTCATTTTAGCGGTGGCATGCGGTGTCATTTATTTAGGATGGTCGACATTATGGATCCCGATTTCGGCACTCGTTGGTCCAGTGGGGGCTGGGTTTATGTTTGGTATTTGGGTGATTGCTAGTCCCATAGTTGCGTATATCATTCGGAAACCGGGTGCTGCCTTCATTGCAGAGGTTGCTGCCGCAGCCGTAGAACTATTAACTGGCAGTCACTTTGGTTTGTCTGCTCTATTAGTAGGTGTTTTTCAAGGCATCGGATCAGAAGTGGCCTTTGCTATTTTTGGGTACAAACGCTATAACCTGTTTACATTAATGCTGTCAGGTGCGCTCGCAGCTGTAGGAGGCATGATTTATAACCTATTGGTTAACGGTTTTGGCTATTATACAACTGAAATACTGCTCACAACATTAGCCATTCATGTGATCAGCGGAATCGTTCTAGGCGGCTGCTTGGCAAAATTTGTCGTGGAGTCGCTCGCCAAAACAGGTGTCTTGGACCAATATGAAATAATGAAAGTTAGAAGGAAACAAGGACATGCAGATGCAAATGTTTCTGGGATGTAACAATTTATCGATCCGCTTTTACCAACATAATAAAAAAATAGTAAATCATATCAATCTGTCGATTCGGCAAGGCGAAAAACTATTAATTTTAGGACCTAGCGGGTGCGGGAAATCTACGTTGATTTCTGTACTTGCCGGGATTATTCCTGAATTTCTAGATGCTGAAGTGACCGGTGAGATCGTGCGCCCAGATAGTTCGGGTGTGATGTTTCAAGATCCTGATTCTCAATTTTGCATGCTCCATGTGGATGAAGAAATTGCTTTTAGTCTTGAAAACCGGATGATTCCACGGGATCAAATGGATGAGATGATAGGGGACCTAATGGATAAAGCGGGATTGAAGATAGATAAACGTACTCCGATTGATTCGCTTTCCGGCGGAATGAAGCAGCGATTGGCACTAGCCTGCTTATTAGCACTGGAACCTGAAGTTTTGTTTTTGGATGAACCGACAGCCCAACTGGATCCTGAGGGCAGAAACGAGATTTTTGAATTATTAAGGGATGTTTCCCTACAAACCAACCAAACGATGGTATTTGTTGAACATGTACTGGATGGATGTATCGAATGGATGGACCGGGTGATTATTCTTAATAAAGATGGCCGGATGATTGGTGATGGAAAACCAGAAGAAATCTTGGAAAATTTCCAGAGTGAGATACGGGAGGCGGGTATTTGGCGTCCAAAGTTATTTCCGATAAAGTGGCAGGATGTGGTTCGCCATGATACTCATCCATTAGCAATCGAACTCTCAAGGATCATAGAAACGAAGTCAATGGAACAACTGAAAGACGATGGGGTAGATAATCCTATCATCCATACAGAAAATGCAGAAATCGGTTATGGGAAAACAACGATTGTAAACGACATTAATCTGGCCATCCATAAAGGGGACTGGATTTCGATTGTCGGGAAAAATGGAAGCGGCAAAAGTACGTTCCTGAAAAGTTTGGCACGCTTAGAATCCTTAAAAAAAGGAAAAGTTTATTTTCTTGAAAGTGAATTAAAAAAGTGGCCAGATCAGGAACTATATGAGAAAGCAGGCTTTGTCTTTCAAAATCCAGAACTGCAATTTATTACAGATACTGTGTTTGATGAAATCGCCTTTGGCGGCCGGCAAAGAAATTGGCCGGAAGAGCGGATCCGCCATAAAACTAATCAGTTATTGCGGGAATTTGGACTGGAATCCTATCGTGACGCCCATCCTTTTACATTGAGCCTTGGCCAAAAACGCCGTTTGAGTGTGGCCACGATGTTATTGTTTGACCAGGCGTTATTATTACTGGATGAACCAACATTTGGCCAGGATGAAAAAACTGCTAACGAGCTGATTAAACGGCTGAAGGAGCGGCAGGAACAGGGAACAACCATTATCATGGTAACCCACGATATGGATTTAGTTGATCGCTATTCGGATAAAGTTATCCTTTTTAAAAAAGGAAAAGTTGCTTTCTATGGGACACCATATCAATTATTTATGAACCAAGATCTTTTGAAAGAGAGCTCGTTGGTGCCTCCTCTGCATTATCAATTATTTCAAGCTAGAGAGGGGCTATGTCTCGTATGAAGGGGAATCAATCATGGCTTTCGACCTTAAACCCTGCTTGTAAGCTGCTTGCTCACTTTTTAGCTATGTTTATCTTGATGGCCATTACAGATCCGAAAGAAACGTTGGGTATATGGCTTATTGCTGTATTCATAGGCATTTTTTTTGGCGGATGGAGAATGTCTTATTTATTGAAAAGATTTTTACCCTATTTAGGCTTTTTTATTTTAGTTTTTTGGATGATGGCTGCTTTTGGAAAAGGAGAAGAAACGATTTGGAATTGGGCTTGGTTTCATGTTACGGAAGAGAGTCTAACCAATGGGCTGACAATCTCTTTACGAATGTTGGGGTTCGTTACCTTTGGGTTATTATTCACCTCAACGACTGACTTAACCTTGTTCATTATGAGTCTAATTCATCAATGTAAACTTTCGCCAAAATGGGCATATGGGTTATTGGCAGGTTTCCGTTTTATCCCACTTTTCCAATCAGAACTCAATCAAATGAAGGCAGCCCATAAAATTCGCGGCTATAAGCAGAAAAGCAGCTGGAAAGCTTTTATGAGATACTCCCTGCCACTGTTCACTCAAGGAGTACGAAAATCTGAAAGAATTGCAATTGCCATGGAGGCAAGAGGTTTTACTGGCACAAGGGATCGGACTTACTATCAAACAACGAAGCTGGGGGTAAAAGATTTAATTTATTTAATAGGTCTTTTATTCATGGTATTTGGGGTGTGTCTGGTTAGTCGAATATTATGGGGAGAATGAATCAAGGTAGATTGGAACCAATTCTACTAAGAAATTTTGGGGGGGAGTTTCCAATGAAGGCTATTGGAATCTATCTCTACTAAAATATTTTAGGGGAATTATCGAGTAGATACTTCTACTTATACGTTTTGGTAGATCTTTAGTCGGAATATCGAAGTAGAACCCGTCTACTTTGATGTTTTGGTAGATTTTTCGTTAAAACATCGAAGTAGAGACTGTCTACTTAGACATTTCGATAGATTACTAGTCGGAATATCGAAGTAGAACCCGTCTACTTAGATGTTTTGGTAGATTTTTCGTTAAAACATCGAAGTAGAGACTGTCTACTTAGACGTTTCGATAGATTATTAGTCGAAACATCAAAGTAGACCCCGTCTACGCAGGGGTTTCGAGAATTTATTAATATAAACACCGATATAGACCCATTCTATGTATGGTATTCCAAGGTTATTTATCAACAAAGCCCTCGTAGACCCGCCACCTTGATGCCATATCATCCAATGACTACATAATAAAAAGAGCAGAGGAGGAATATTCATATGAATATTCCTCCTCTAATATACCCGTCTCTAAAGTCCCCCGAGATAGGCTTTTTTAATATCTTCACTTGCCTGCAATTCGGCTGCCGTACCTGATATTTCAATGCGCCCGGTTTCTATCACATAGGCACGATTGGCAATGGATAATGCCATGTTGGCATTTTGTTCGACGAGCAGGACAGTCGTTCCGTCCTTGTTGATCTGCTCGATAATGCTAAAGATTTGCTTAACCATTAGCGGTGCCAATCCCATGGAAGGCTCGTCCAGCAGCAGCAGCTTTGGCTTGGCCATGATAGCTCGGCCCATGGCCAGCATTTGCTGTTCACCGCCGGAAAGTGTACCGGATAACTGCTTGCGGCGTTCTAAAAGTCGTGGGAATAGTTCATAGACTTTTTCCATATCCTTGCGAATACCACTTGAATCTTTTCTTGTATAGGCTCCCAGTTCCAGATTTTCCTCTACTGACATATTGGAGAAAACACGGCGACCTTCAGGGACATGTGAGATCCCGGCCTTCACGATCGATTGCGGTGCCTTTGCAGAAATTGGTTCGCCTAAGTAATCAATCGTCCCTGACTTGGGTTTAAGCAGACCGGATAAGGTTTTAAGAAGCGTGCTTTTTCCTGCACCGTTAGCGCCGATTAAGGTAACAATTTCGCCTTCTTTCACTTCTAATGAAATCCCTTTGAGTGCCTGAATGCTGCCATAAAATACATTGATATCGTTGACTTTAAGCATGTTCGCTCGGGACCTCCTCTCCTAAATATGCCTCAATCACCTTCGGATGGCTGCGGATTACCTCTGGTGTACCTTCCGCAATCAACTGACCATGGTCGAGGACATAAAGCCGTTCACAAATGCCCATGACAAGCTGCATATCATGTTCAATTAACAAAATCGTTAAATCAAACTGTTTACGAATAAATGCGATCAGTTCCATTAATTCGTGGGTTTCCTGCGGATTCATCCCTGCTGCCGGTTCATCGAGCAGCAATAATTTCGGACCGGCAGCTAAAGCACGGGCAATTTCTAATCTCCGTTGCTGTCCATAGGGTAAATTCTTTGCCTTTTCATCTTTATACTTATCTAGGTTAAAAATTTTCAAAAATTCGAGTGATTTCTTCTCCATATTTTTTTCCTCAGAAAAATGGGAAGGGAGACGGAAAATCGAGCTTAAAATAGAGTTATTTGCTAATGAATGGTAGGCAACCTTTACATTATCTAACACGGATAGTTCGCTGAACAGTCGAATGTTCTGGAAGGTACGGCTGATCCCGCTTTGAGTTACTTTGTAGGGCGGCAGTCCATTCAGCCGCTTTCCGTTAAATAAAATCTCCCCTTCTGTAGGAACATAGACGCCAGTTAACAAGTTAAAGCTAGTGGTTTTCCCGGCGCCGTTAGGCCCAATAAGACCGACAAGCTCGCCTTGCTGCAGTTTCATATTAAAACCGGAAACAGCTTTTAATCCGCCAAACTGAATTCCGGCATTGTTTACTTCTAGCAGTGCCATTCTAATTGCCTCCTTTTGCAGGTTTCCACTTGAATAAATCAGTGATTTCACGTGTACCCATCAAGCCTTGAGGACGGTAAAGCATAACGATTACTAATACTAAGCTATAGATAATCATCCGTGTTTCCGGATATTGCGCTAAAAATGCTGAAATAACGGTTAACAGGATAGCCGAAATCACTGACCCGGTCATGCTGCCAAGGCCTCCTAGGACTACGAAGATGAGGATATCAAATGATTTTAAGAAACCGAAATTGCCGGGCTGTAAGATATAGAAATTATGTGAATATAATCCGCCAGCAATTCCGGCAAAAAATGATCCGATCGCAAAAGCAAGAACTTTATAATAGGTCGTATTGATTCCCATAGCATCGGCCGCAATCTCATTTTCCCGAATCGAGATACAGGCACGGCCATGTCTGGAATTGGTAAAGTTAGAGATGACTAGAATCGTAATAAATAGGCAGATAAACGAAATGGTCCAGGTGGTAAGATGGGAGACTTGCATTCCTGAGGCCCCGCCCACATAGTCAATATTTAATAATACAATTCGAATAATTTCAGCAAAACCAAGGGTGGCAATAGCCAAATAGTCTCCTCTTAGTCGTAAGGTAGGAATCCCCACAATAAGACCTGCAAGAGCGGCAAACACTCCGCCAATCACGATGGCAAGAATAAACGGCAGTTCAAATTTCATTGTGGCAATGGCCGAAATATAAGCGCCGACTGCCAAGAAACCAGCATGGCCGATGGAGAACTGGCCGGTAATGCCAATAACTAAGTGGAGGCTGACCGCTAAAATAATATTTATTGAGATGGTAATGATCAAGTTACTATAATATTGATTTAATAATCCCGAGCCAATGAAAAATTGGACAACGCCAAACACAATCGCCGCTAGAATCACAAATCCCCAAAATGGTTTTGATTTCTTCATTATTTTTCACCTATACTTTCTCTCTTGTATTTTTACCAAAGATGCCAGATGGTCTAAAGATCAGTATGAGAATCAAAATGATAAAGGCGGCTGCATCTCTCCATAATGAAAACCCTGCAGCACTGACAATTGATTCGATGGAACCGAGGATTATTCCGCCAACCATCGCTCCCGGAATGCTGCCGATACCGCCCAAAACAGCTGCAACGAACGCTTTTAACCCAGGGATTACACCCATTAATGGTTCAATTTTTGTATAATAGACTCCGAACACGACCCCGGCCGCTCCTGCTAATGCCGAACCAATGGCAAACGTGAAGGAAATCGTTTTGTCGACGTTTATTCCCATTAAGCGGGCAGCATCCATGTCAAGAGATACAGCGCGCATCGCTTTGCCCATTTTCGTACGGTGAACAATAAATTGCAAAATCATCATTAAGATAATAGAAGTTAATAAAATGAATAAAGATTGGCTGTTAATTTGGGCACCAAATAAATTGATTGCTTTGTTTGGTAAAACGTCAGCAGGATACGCTTCCGGCTGTGCGCCCCGAATATAAATCATTAAATATTCAATCAACAGAGACATTCCAATCGCTGTAATCAAAGCAGCAATTCTCGTAGCATTTCGAAGCCGTTTATAGGCAATCCGTTCAATTATTACTCCAAATGCAGCACAGAAAGCCATTGAAATGATGAGTGCTGGCAAGAAGCTTAATCCCCATCCCGTAATCGCATAGAACCCAATAAAGGCACCTACCATAAATACATCCCCGTGTGCAAAGTTGATCAATTTAATGATTCCATACACCATTGTGTATCCTAATGCGATTAAGGCATAGATGCTGCCGAGTGATATTCCATTTATTAACTGTTGTAACCAATCCATGCGTTCTCGCTCCTTCTTTCTGTCCAGCTCCAGCACCCTAGCGGCTAGTGTCCTTCGCTCTCCGCCCTACGATAAGTCAACATCGAATCACCTCCAGCTCTTCGTGTTTCCTTTATCTCAGTTGGAGCGCTCCAGGCCATACGCCGCTGACCAGGGCGCTTGCGCTTTTCTTTAAAAAAGTAAAATGGAAGGATAATCCTTCCACTTTACTGGTCCTTACTTAAGGATTAATTTTTGTGTTAAACACTTGCTTACCGTCTTCGTACTCTAAAATTGTTGCAGTTTTGATTGGGTGGTGATTTTTATCAAGCGATAATACCCCAGTTACAAGTGATAAATCTTTAGTTTTTGCTAATTCTTTTTGAATTTTAACGGAGTCTGTGCTGCCAGCACGCTTAATGGCATCGGCTAAGAAATAAACTGTGTCATAACCAAGGGCATTAAAAGCGTTAGGCGCATCGCCATTGTTCTTATCTTTGAATGCTGTCACAAATTCTTGAACCTTTTTATCTGGATCCTCAGTAGAATAGTGATTGATTAGGTACGTGTTATTTAATGCATCTGCACCGGCTAAATCAACTAATTTAGGTGAATCCCAGCCGTCAGCACCCATTAATGGAACTGTGATCCCAAGTTCGCGAGCTTGTTTAACAATTAAACCAACTTCTTCATAATAGCCAGGGATAAAGATAAATGATGGATTCTTCGCTTTAAGGCGAGTTAATGTAGAACGGAAGTCAGTATCCTTTGCTACATATGAATCTTCTCCAACGATTTTACCGCCTGCTTTTTTAAATGTTTCCTTGAAAGCATCTGATAGTCCTTTTGCATAGTCACTAGAGCTGTCGGAAAAAATAGCTGCATCTTTCACTTTTAAATTATTCAAAGCAAAGTTGGCTGCAACTGTCCCTTGGAATGGATCAATGAAAGATGTACGGAAAACGAATTCTCTTACTTTTCCTTTTTCATCTACAGTAACAGTTGGGCTTGTTCCACCAGGAGCCATAAGAACGGTCTTGGTATCATTTGCAATTTGTGCTTGTGCAACAGTATTTCCGCTTGTTGCTGCTCCGATTACGGCATTTACTTTGTCCTGGCTTGTAAGCTTAATAATTCCGTTTGTTGCTTCTGCCGCTTCTGATTTATTGTCCACTTTAATAACTTTGATTTGTTTGCCTTCAACACCGCCAGCTTTGTTAATTTCAGCTACGGCCATTTCAACACCTTTAGCCATTGATTCACCATAGGATGCAACGTTCCCGGAAAGCTCCATGTTTACTCCAAGTTTGAATTCCTTGGAATTATCGCCGCCGCCGCTCGCTTGATTTCCTCCGGAACAGCCGGCAAGGATCCCGGCAGCTAAAGCTGATGCCATAAACACCTTACTAAATTTCTTTTTCATGTTTAGTTCCCCCTCTGATAATTTTTTAATTTTTCTGACACTATTATCCGAAATGGAGTATCGGGAAATGATAGTTAGAAATGAGTTAACAATTAGTATATTAAAACAATTTTTCGCTTTCGTCTAGTATATTATTTTAATATTTCAGAAACTTACAAGTTTTTTGCAAATGATAGGGCTTTCATGTCGAAAAAGATAATAAAATAGAGAAAAATCTTTATTTTATTGCCTGAATTACAAGAAATTAACAAAAGGTGATTTAGAATAAGTAGAATAAGAATAATAATATTTACTAGTTTAATTATTCTAATAATTAGGGAAAAAATTTAAGGTCAGTCCGGGGGGACTGACCCACTAGTTCTAATCCAAGCGATTAGGATTCACTTTCACTAAAAATTTATCAACAGAAAATTGTTTGCTTCCATTAATAGCTAAAAATAATGCCATCGCTAGGAATGCAAGATCTAATTCATATCCGGCCATTTCTCCATTTCCTAAGAAACCGACCGCTAGTTTTACCTTGATTATTGCCCCAATCATTAAAATAACAAACAACGCGGATACAATACGAGTTCCAAATCCAATAATTAAGGCGATGCCTCCAATTACTTCAATACCTCCAACGACATAAGCCATAAACCCAGGGATCCCAATACTGCTAAACCAGCCGGCAATATTTTCAATTCCACCTTGAAACTTAACTAACCCATGAATAAGAAAGATCACACCTAAAATAACCCGTAGTACAACTGCCCCAATTTCATTTTTTACTCTCATTATGATTCGCTCCTTCATTTTTTATAAATGCTTAAATCTCAAATTTTGTTATTTTTAATTCAAGGTATATGGTAAAAAAATTCCCATTAACTATGACAAAATTCAGGGGATGCCACAGGCACTCACCCGAATTGCCACACGCTATGACTCAGATTGCCGTATCGGTAGCTGCGGTGCAGTAATGTGGCTTTTTTCTGATTGTCTGCGGCTCCCATGGCATAATAAATCGGTATAAAGTGTTCGGATCCATATGGGGGTACGGCATATTCGGCATTTGGTGCCAGTGTGTCGTAGTTAAAAAGGGATGATAAATCCCACTTATCCAAATGATGGGCTAACCAATCATCAAATTCAAGTGCCCATTGATCAGCCTGTCCATTGTCAATCCATTTAACGGCCCTAAGATTATGCACCGTTCCGCCACTAGCAATAATTAAAATGTCTTTCTCTCTTAATCCCGACAAAGCCTTCCCAATTTTATATTGATCCTCAGGGGTAAGCCTAGAATTGACGGACATAGAGATGATAGGAATATCCGCATTTGGATAAAGTAAGCGGAGAACCACCCATGCTCCATGATCCAATCCCCGTTGTGAATCCAGTTCATATGGGACTCCACTCTCAGTAAACAACTCCTCTATTTCTTTGGAAAGTTGTTGGTCACCATGAGCAGGGTATTGAATTTTGTAAAGAGCTTCATCAAACCCGCCAAAATCATAAATCGTGCTATATTGGTCAACGGTGCTAACCTTTTGTACGTTAGATTCCCAATGGGCAGAAAACAAAACTACTGCTTTTGGCCGAGGCAGGCTTTGACCCAATTCTGTTAAAAATTTTGTATACTCATTATTCTCGATGGCAAGTAATGGAGCACCATGTGCGATAAATAATGATGGCATCATCTATAATTCCTCCCTTAATTTTAATAATCATTCTCTGTATTCCTATATGAATCTTTGTTTCTTATACAGTACCAGAAACAAAACTAGCATGTCAAACATTTTTTTGCTAATATGAAATTAAGTTTATAGATAAGAAACTTTGGAGGTAATCCGCATGGATATCGGTTCTAAAATACGCGCAATAAGAAATAGAAAAAAAATCACGATTGCTCAAATGTGCGAGGGTACTGGTCTTTCAAAGGGGTTTATAAGCAATGTTGAAAACAACAACACATCCCCATCAATCAGCACATTACAAACCATAGCCAATTTTTTAAAAGTTCCGTTACCTTATTTGCTTTTGGAAAAAAATGAGCAAATGACAGTCATTAGAAAAAACGAAAGAAAAGTCACAACTGCTAATGACTCAGATATTAAAGTCGAGCATTTAGGAACGAGAGGCGGGTTAAGCATTAGAGTTGTTGAATTTCCTCCGGGAATGTCTACAGGAATAAAAAATGCACATGAAGGGGAAGAATGTCATTTGGTCCTAAAGGGGAAAATTCTTGCGGAACAGGGAGAAGACTCCTTTGTCTTAGAAGAAGGGGATACGTTCAGCTGGTGTGCAAGTGTCCCACACTTTGTTAAGAATGTCGGCGATGAAGCTGCAGTAGTATTGATTGCAGTTTATAGTGAAGATGAAGAGTCATAATTGGATTATGTACTGAAAGTCCGTTAGTAAATTTATAACGAGGAAAATCGTGCCTGAACCCATTGCAAGGACGTATTGTTTGCGTGGGGTTCAGGTACGATTTTTTTCTCATTTCCTTGGTTGAAAAAGGACATTTATTAATGCTGCTGGTGAAAACAGTGTGAATGGGTGCGCTTTTAATTGAAGTACATTGATCAGTTTTCCATATATAGCTTCGTTTGTTTCACATGCTAAAATTACCTTTTTTACATACCACATCAGAAAAGGAAGGCCAAATGGCTTTTTCCCAATGGTATGGGAGAAACGAAAGTCTTCCGTTAGGGCGATTAACCATGGAACATCTATAATTTTGCTGAAACGGCGATGTGTAACGAGGGAGATTTGAGTAAGCCCGTTAATATGTACCGCTTTTTGTAGTTCATTTTTTAATGCAACGGCCTCTAGGGCAGAGATACTCATACCTTGGCCAAAGACTGGATCCATCCTACAAAAAGCATCTCCCATGACAATAAGGCGATTGGGAAAATGAGACAATTTTTCAAAATGAAAACGCCGTAATGCTGGAAAGCGATAAATGGTAATATCCGTTTCAGGCTGTCCATCTTTGATAGCATTATATACCTCTGGCTTTTCCAAGCATTTTGCATACGCTAAAAATTCATTTCCGCTTTTTGGAGGTGATTCAACACCATATCCAAGTAAAGTGACCATCCAGCGCTGATTTTCAATAGGGAAAATTCCGCCGCCCCGGTTTTGTAAAGGGGGATTGGGATAGACCAATAAGCTGCCCCAGTCTTTTTTTTTCGAGGAAAGGGAACGATAAATTCTGCTGGCATAGAAGAGGTCGACCTTTACTTCTGTTTTCGCAGGAGTCTGGTAACCTAATTGCTTCAGCCAGGTAGAAGTTTGCGAACCTGCACCTGCGGCGTCAATCACTAAGTCAGCCAATATTTCCTCGTTCATTTCCCCTCCTTTTTGAATCACTATCCCTTTGACTTCTACTTGATTATCATCCACTAGGAGTTTTTTTGCTTTGGATTCATACATAAAGCTGATATTTGGTATTTGTTTTAGCCTGAGCAGGATACGCCATTCTAAGAATGGACGGCTTTGCTGAATAATGGACATCCCTGCATGATATTTAACTTTCCATCTCCCGTGGTGATTCCAGGCTAGCTCGCTTGCAAAGTCTGATTTGACTGACCCGGCTTTGATTAGTTCTTCCACAATTCCTGGAAAAAGGTCATTAAGAATTTCTTCTCCGCTTTTTAAAAGAGCGTGACCGTGTGAACCTTGCGGAACCCCGGTTCTCGTTAATATATGATCATTCATTTGGTCTTTTTCGATGATCAGCACTTCTGCAAAGAAGTCGGATAGTACTCGAGCTGCCAGCATACCAGCGATACTGCCGCCAATTACGACTGCCCTTTTTCCTAATAAATCATTTTCTGGCAATTCATTTTCCATTGACTATTTGCCCCCCATTTACATTATTTCTAATGGTTTAATGGTAAGCATTATATCAAAATTTCTCTTGGTTTAACTTACAAATTCCCAAAATCTTTGGCTGCCACCATAAGCAGATGTTTGTGTAATGCATAATCTAAAGGGAAGTCGCCAAAACAGCACATTAGTTTGATACCATAAAGCATATAACTTATAAGAAAAAAGCCCTTGCGAAAGGGCTTTTTTCCATCATCATCTAAGGAGTGGAGAGCTTTTAATTAATAAAAGCAAGCTGCCCCAACGATGATTAATAAGATGAACAATACAACGATTAAAGCAAAGCCACCGCCGTAGCCGAAACCACCGCCGTAGCCATAGCCGCCGCAACCACCAAACCCACCGTATCCAAACATAGTTCATTCCCCTTTCAATCAAGTGTGTAATTTTACTTTTTAATAAAACCCGCCGTAACCTCCGCCCATAAACGACGCTCCAATAATAATCAAAAGGATAAACAATACAACGATTAAAGCAAAACCTCCGCCGTACCCTGCACCATCCATAACCATAAACCCCCCTTCCATCTACTCAATATAAAATATGTATAAAACCAAAAATGCGTAAGGGCGCATTCAATATGTTTATTTCATCTGCAGAAATTGTTTAGAAAATAGTTACCAAAGACTTTTATTTTGTTAAAAAGAAATTCGCGGGATATGTTCTTGGAGAAGGGGATTAAAATACATGACTAATTTTTACTTTGTATGGAAAAATAGTGAAAGGCAGGTGATGGGGTTGATTGCAATTGTTCTCTCCGTGTCTTGGATAATAGCAGCCATAAAATTTGGAGATCGGGATTGGAAAAAATATTATCCTTCCATGTTATTTGCGGCACTTGGGAATGCTTTATATGAAGTTCTTTGTTATAAATATCAATTGTGGCAAATGGAGCCCAACGGATTAGGATACTCAATCATTCCAATGTTATTATTAATTCTAGTTGGTATGCCCTTATCAACATGGGTCTTTTTATCAAAATATCCTTATCATTCGGGCATTTATAATAAGGTTATTTATGTATTAATTTTCGTATTGTTATTCATTGTTTTGGAGTTTGTATCTGTAAAATTAGGAGCCATTACTTATCACCACGGATGGAATCTTGGGTGGTCATTATTATTTGTGATAATCATGTTTTTGGTTATTAGATTGCATTATTCTAGACCTTTATTAGCGTTAATCATTTCATTACCGTTTACACTCATTTTATGCATCATTTTCGAAGTGACATTGGATAAAATGAAGTGAGAGTAAAATTCTTAGACAACCAGTGGTGGTATGATTAACAAATCATACCACCATTGGTTGTTTCTATGCAGAAACAGCTTTCGAAACGCAGAAGAAATCCCTTCTGCTTTCATCTATCCTAATATTCGTAATGATTCTTGCACAAAGGCCGGAATGTCATCTGGCTGTCTGCTGGTGACCAACTGGTTTTGGCACACGACCACTTCTTTGTCGTGTAAATTAGCACCGGCATTCTTTAAATCAACGTGAATAGATTTATAGCCCGTTACATCACGCCCTTGAAGTGTTTCAGCTGTGATCAGCAGCTGAGGGCCGTGGCAAATGGCTAAGACTGGCTTGTTAGCATCCATAAATGCTTTTGCGAAGCGGACAAAACGCTCGTCCGAACGAAGAATATCCGGTGAAAATCCGCCTGGAATGAAAAGTGCATCAAAGTTTTCGGGAGAGACATCATCAATGCCTTCATCAATAACGACCGCACTCTTTCCTTGCTTTCCCTTCACGGTTTTTCCCTTTTCCCTTTCGATTGCGGTTACCTCATGGCCCTTTTCTCTAAAGGATTGCACTGGCTCTGTATATTCAGAATCCTCGAAGTAATCCGTTACTAAAACAGCTATCTTTTTTTTCATAGGTAACAACTCCTTTATTCAAGCTACAGAATAAAGTACCCTTCTTTACATTGGCTGAAACGCGTATGAAGCTGTAAACCGTCTGTTTTATACCTTCACGGATAATGGCATTGACAAAAAAAGTAATTAGAATTATAATTATCTTGGATTAGAGATATTTGGATTCAGTGTTTATCGGAGGTGAATGAATTGGAGAAAAAATGCACTAATTTGCCTTTTCTGCTATTAATGCAGACATCTAAAGCAATCCAAGAACGAATAAGAGATGAAATGGCTAAAAATCATTTAAGTGTAACAGATTTTTCTGTGTTAGAAGTGCTTTATCATAAAGGAAAACAAACCATTCAGCAGATTGGAAATAGCATATTAATTTCAAGTGGTTCAATGACCTATGTAATAGATAAGTTAGAACAAAAAGGCTTGTTAAATCGTAATGACTGTCTTGAAGATCGACGGGTTATACATATAACCTTAACTGACGCTGGCACCGATTTGATGAACAAAATCATGCCGGAATATCATAAGTTAGTTGATGATCTGTTTGGTTCATTACATGCTGACGAGGCAGAAACATTGGTTTATCTTTTGAAAAAAGTAAGAAATAAAGTATAAAATTACTTTTTTTTTATATTAATATCTCAGTTCCGAGATAATTGAATCAGATCTGGTCAATTCGGTTAAATAACTGGATTTATCACGAAAAGGAGTGTTTAATAATGAGTAAGCAAACAACACTGCCGTTTGAGTAAGAAATAGACTGATTTTACGAAAGGACTGATTTTATTGCTTTCGATTGATCCAGCCTCATTGTCTGAAAAAGAGAATTATAAATTCCTAATAGGAAGCATTATACCTAGACCCATTGCCTTCGTCACAACCATGTCAGCAAACGGTGTTTTGAATGGTGCACCATTTAGTTATTTTAATATCGTATCATCCAATCCACCAATGATTTCGTTATCTATTCAACGTGCACAAGGGAGACAAAAGGATACGGCAAGAAACATCATAGAGACCAAAGAGTTTGTTGTCCATATTGTTGACGATCATAATGTTGAAAAAGTGAATAAAACAGCTGCAAGCCTGCCCCCTGAACAAAGTGAAATTGAGTTAGCGAAATTAACTCCGGAAAATAGTGTAAAGGTTTCTGTACCAGGGGTAAAAGAAGCAAAAATTCGAATGGAGTGTAGATTAGAACATTCTTTAGAACTGGGAGGGTCAGACTCTTCAGGATGTGATCTAATTATAGGAAGAATTGTTCAATTTCATATTGATGAGTCCATTTATGAAAAGGGCAGAATAGATCCAACGGGCTTAGCTGCTGTAAGCCGTTTAGCTGGAAACTATTATGCAAAAATTGGCGAGATTTTTGAAATCGAACGACCAAAATAGTCATTATAACTTTTATAGGTGTATTACTGTACTTTATTTGAAACTGTCGACGTTGTCGGCGGTTTTTTTTGGTGAAAATTGTATGCACTTTTGTTTAAGAAACCTGTCGATAATGTCCTTCATTCAGGTTGAAAACCTTGATGCCTGACCCCAAGTTGGGGTCAGGCACCTTGTTATAGCTTATCCTATTATCCTATCGAGTGAAGCATGAAATTTGTTAAGAATAAGATAGATATAATAAAAATTGGTAAGGAAAGCTCTTTTTGTTTGTTTGTAAAAAGTTTTACCAGCGGGTACGCGATAAAACCGAATGCAATTCCGTCGACAATGCTGTAGGTTAACGGAATCATAATAATGACGAGAAAGGCAGGAAACGCTTCGGAAAAATCGGTAAAATCAATATTTACAACATTGGTCAACATCAGGCCTCCGATAATAATGAGGATTGGTGCGATGGCCGTATCAGGTACTAGTTTAATAAAGGGCATGAAGAATAGGGATAATAAAAATAACAACCCTGTAATAACAGAGGTTAAACCTGTTCTTCCTCCTGCAGTAATACCTGCTGCTGTTTCAACCGTCGATACCGCAGGACTTGTGCCGAAAAGTCCGCAAACAATGGTAGAAATCGAAACAGCTTTTAATGATTTTCCGTTTTTCTCGGGTGCTTTAAGCATTCCGTTTACCTGGGAATGAAGCAGGCCGATATTTTCAAATACTAGCACTAAAAAAAGTGAAAAGGCCGCGGTCCATAATGGAAAGGCATCTATTTTTCCAAGATCTGCACTCAAGAAAACATTCTTGTAATCCGTGAAGGATACAAATCCGGTATCCATAGCCGAAAAATGGACAATACCAAAGAAATAGGATACAACTGTACCTAAAATCACACTGATTAAAAAATTCCCTGGAACTTTCTTTAAGAATAAAAAGAGGGTAATAATCAGATTAATAATCGAAGCTAGGACAATTGGCGTTGATAAATTACCAAGAGCCACAAAATTAGTTGGATTTCCGACGATAATGCCGCTCTTTTGCAGGCCAATAAAGGCGATAAATAAGCCAATCCCTACTGATATCGATTCCTTCAAAGAATGTGGAATGGCTGTTGAAATAATTGTGGATAATTTGGTAAAGGCCACAATTACGAAAAGTATCCCAGCCACAACAACTGCTCCTAATGCCTCCATGTAATTCAAGCCCATTGAACCGACAATTGTGTAGGTAAATAAAGCATTAATTCCCATTCCGGGTACGATGATCAGCGGTGCGTTTGCAATAAAGGCAACTAATAAACAACCAATTAACGATGAAAGTACAGTTGCAATAATTCCAGCTTCAAGCGGTATTCCGGCATCTTCTAGGATTTTTGCATTGACGGCAATAATATAGACAATGGAAAAAAACGATGTTACCCCCGCTAGAACCTCCTTTTTCAAATTTGTATGGTGCTGCTTAAGTTTGAATACTCCCTTCATATTAGTAATCACACTTTCGTGTTTCCCTCTCCCACCCGCATTAAGTATATATATTTATATTTATATTTAACTACTTATGCCGGAGTATATTATAGCACAGAAAATGGATGTTACAAGACATGTTAAGTATTGTGTAAATTTTGTTTAAAATAGATATTTTAAGGAAAAGGAACAAAAGAACGCTGATTCTTTTAGGTTTTTGAATTGTTTACCTGAAGAAGAATTGGTTGAGATCTTGTAAGTAGATAGGGAATATTTGGTATAATTGAATGGGTGGTTTAATCAAGTAGTAAGTTGGAAGGAGAGGGGGGATTGGTGTGAACCAAGATAAGATCGTTATTACGCAGTACTATCCGAAGTATGCTGAACAAACAGTAAGGATGTGGCGAGATAGTAAGGAACAGGCTATCGGTCGGAAAGAAATTCATAGTTTTGAAAATCATGTTTATTTTTTGAAACATATATTAGCTGAACAATATCAAATAGATTTAGCGATAATTGATGGAAAAGTAGTTGGAATGGCTGCCTATAATGACAGGGAAATTAGCCAATTTTATATTCATATAGACTATCAGGGAATAGGTATAGGTCAATTAATCCTAGAAAAAGTAAAGGCCCAATCAAGTGGAAGATTAACATTATACACGTTTGAAATAAATAAGAAAGCACAACGATTTTATGAAAAGCATGGATTTGAAATCATTGGTAGAGGGCATGAAAATGAAGAAAATTTACCTGATATTCAATATGAATGGGTTGAAAAGGATTTCAAACTTTGAAGTCCTTTTTTTTATTTGTCAGTCGTTTGGAATCATGCAGTTGCGAACTATATGTTTCACTCCTGATCAAGGAGGGTAATTAATTATTAACCACTCGTCCAAAGGAGGAATTTCAATGTTTGAACATGAAAAGCACCTAGTGGGAGTTTACGATAATGAGAATGAAGTCATCCATGCTGTTGAAGACCTAAAACGGCAGGGTTATACCGCCAAGGAAATTTTGGTAATTGGGAAAGATAAAGATAAGATCAACGAAATTAATGATGTGACTGGTACAAAGACTGAAGAAGGCCTTGCAGCTGGAGCAGCCACAGGCGGTGCGCTTGGCGGGATTGTCGGTTTGTTGGCAGGTGTCGGAGCTCTTGCGATTCCCGGCATCGGACCGATTGTTGCAGCCGGACCAATAGCCGCAACCCTAACCGGTGCTGCTGTTGGTGCAGGCGCAGGCGGTTTGGCAGGAGCATTAATTGGAATGGGGCTGCCTGAAGAGGAGGCAAAGCGTTATGAAGGTTATGTTAATGAAGGTAAATTTATAGTTCTAGTAGAACGCCGCGAAAACCGGGTTGGAGAGCATCCTTTTAATAATGGTAGCAACCCAAGGTCTATAGATGAAACCTTAACACCAAAAGATCCACTCGTTACAGAATACCCCATGAACACTCGCTTAAACAATAATGGAAACTTTAAATAATAGAATTGGACAAAGGTGTCAGTCCCATATGGGGCTGGCACCTTTTGTCGACAAAACTTTATAATTTTCTAATGAGCATCTTTTTTAATTACCTATTCATTTAGACGGCTTTACAAAATTATTATCTCGGAATAGAATATTAGTAATTCAAAATAAATATTAATCAAAAAATTTATTCTGCCAATGCATATACTAATTGGTAACAAGGTAGTTAATTGGAAGATGTTAGGAGAGAATCAGATGAAGGAAGGTTCAATAACCAAACAACCGGGTATGGAAATTGGAATTTATACATTAGCGGACTTAGGTCCAGATCCGCATACAGGAAAAACCATAAGTGCAAGACAGCGTGTCGCGGAAATTATCGAAGCGGGAAAAATGGCAGACGAGGCTGGGTTGGACGTATTCGGAGTTGGTGAGCATCATCGTCTGGACTATGCAGTTTCAGCGCCGCCAGTAGTGTTGTCTGCCCTATCGCAAGTCACCAAGCAAATAAAACTGACAAGCGCTACGACTGTTTTAAATACGGTTGACCCTGTCCGTTTATTTGAAGATTTTGCGACATTAGATCTCTTATCTAATGGACGTGCGGAAATCATTGCCGGACGTGGGGCATTTATTGAATCGTTCCCGTTATTTGGATACGATATGAGTCAGTATGATGAATTGTTTGAAGAAAATATTGAACTTTTTCGGAAGCTAAGCACCAATGAAAAGGTTACATGGAACGGGCATTTTCGTTCGGCATTAAGGGAAGCGCAAATTTCCCCGCGGCCTGTGCAAAAAAATATTCCGTTATGGGTTGGGGTTGGAGGCACACCTGAAAGTGCCGCACGAGCGGGGAGATTAGGTACCGGCTTAGCCTTAGCGATACTCGGGGGCGATCCGCTCCGGTTTAAACCGCTAGTGGACATTTATCGAGAGGCTGCAAGTCAAGCCGGGTTTCTGCCTGAAGATTTGAAAGTTGGAGTTACCGGACACGCTTTTATAGGAGAGACGACACAACAGGCTAAAGACGAATTCTTCCCTTATTATTCAAATTATTGGGGATATCTCAATAGCCAGCGTGGCGGGGTAGGTACTCGGATGTCCAGAGCTGAGTTTAATCAGCTGTCTGCACCGGAAACGGCTCTATTTGTTGGAAGCTCCCAGCAAATCATTGAAAAAATACTCCATCAAAACGAGTTATTTGGACATCAGCGGTTTATTGCCCAAATGGATATAGGCGGCATGCCATTTAAAAAGGTGGCCGAGAACATTGAAAGATTAGCAACGGAGGTAGCCCCAGTTGTTCGCAGGGAAACAAGCAAGTGATCACTGAAAGCGAGCTGACGGAAAGTTCTGGGATCTAGTCAAAAGTCATTTCATAAGATAGGAGACTTTGATAATGGCAATCATAAAAGGGAATTTAAGAACTTGCAACAAAGGACACAAATATTATAAAAGCAGCGATTGTCCAACCTGTCCAACTTGTGAGCAAGAACGCAAACCTAATAACGGATTTCTTTCATTGCTCTCGGCACCGGCAAGACGTGTGTTGGAAAACAATGGGATAACTACTTTACAGAAGCTATCAGCCTATAGTGAAATAGAAATTTTGCAATTTCACGGTATGGGGCCAGCGTCTTTACCTAAACTTAGGTCTGCTCTGGAGGAAAATGGACTAGCATTCCGGAAATGAAAACAAACAATAAAAGGATTTCCTAATTTGAAGTCCTTTTTTGTTTGTCATGAGGTGCTAAACCGGATAACTTGGGTTTTATCAGGGGCCTGGAAAAACAGGGATATTTCCCTGAGGTACTTTCACATCGGCGGGCGTATTCCCATATAAATTTAATTATTGTTCTCTGTTAATAGGCTAATAAAGTTTTGTGCGGTTTTTGATAGATAATGATTCTTCAGCCATATTAACCCGGTAGATGCAGATAGCTCTGTATCTGTAATTTTGGAAGCGTGGATATTCGCGTTTTTGTATTGTTTAATTACGGTTTCTGGAACAATAGCTGATCCAAAATCAGATGCAACTAAATCTAATAAAAGGGAGATATCCGAGCAATCGGCAACAATGTTCGGATGAAGTTGGGCCTTTGAAAATGCCTCCAAAATCATATAATGAACGCCCATTCCTTCTGTACTTGGTAAAATCAGCGGGTGGTTTTGAATGTCAGCAAGCATAACCTGATGATGAAAAGGCTGCTTTTTATTTGAAGTAATAAAGTAGAAAGGTTCTATATGAAGATGAAGAACTGAAAAAATATCTAACTCGAGAGGTAATCGTATAATCGCCAGTTCTACAATCCGGTCTCTCACTAATTGACAAAGATAAGCTGACTCATTTTGATGGATTTTATAGGTAACCTTAGGATATTCTTTGTGGAATTGGTGAAGTAACTCTGGTAATCCTACCACCGAAAAAGTATTAATACCTATCGCTAGTCTTCCACTTACTCCGTTTCCGACTTCTTTTACTTCTATTCTCGCTTCTTCCATTAACTGAGTCATTTGTAGCGCATATTTATATAAGGCTTTTCCTGCTTCCGTTACTTCTAAAAATTTCCCATTTCTTTCTACCAATTTTGTTCGTAGCTCATCTTCCATTGTTTTCAGGTGCTGGCTTAACGGGGGCTGGGAAATATGCAGTCTTTCAGCAGCAGCAGTAATTTTTCTTTCCTCTACAATTGCAATAAAATATCGAAGTTGTCTAATATCCATAGTAGAAAACGCTCCTTTAATATATGAAAAACTTAAGTAAAATTGATTTTTTTTATATTTTTCATATAGTAAATCACATGATAACATAATTGTATAAAAGTTAAAAAGAGAAATTACATTCAATGTTCCCCTTAAAATATGGATTCCGCTTATCCTAACAACACAACAGATCAAAAGAGATAGGTGCAAGTCGATGTATCAAATTTACTGATATCTTTTCTTTCCTTTGGAATAGTGTAAATAGCTACAGAGATTTTCCCCTTCCAAAATTTTACTTTTAAAGGAGTGTTTTTTAATGGATCACAAAGAATTTATGCAACTGGCAATCGAGTTAGCTTACGACAATACAAAAAACAAACAAGGAAAACCCTTTGGTGCAGTGATTGTTAAAGATGGAGAGATTATTGCAAAGGGAGTAAACGATGTTCTCGAAACACACGACCCCACTGCCCATGCTGAACTTTTAGCGATCCGGCACGCATGTCGCACTCTTGGTACGACTGACCTTTCCGACTGCGAATTATATGCAAGTGGGGAGCCTTGCCCGATGTGTTTAAGCGCCATTTACTGGGCAAATCTTAAAAATGTTTATTATTGCTATACTGAACAAGAGGAAGAAGAAGTTGGGTTAGGAACAAAATACGTTTATCAGCAAATAGCTCTTCCAAAGGAACAACGAGACATTCAAATAATTAAGCTTGATAAAAATCACTCAGAAAAGAATCCTTTTGTTCTTTGGAAAGAAATGAATAAATAAATTGCGTTTTTAACGGAAAAGGAGAGGGAAATCATGAACGAAGGATTAAATAAACAGCTGCTTCAAGCAGCAAAGCGTGGAGAGTCGGACACCATAAGCAAGCTCATTAATAATGGGGCGAATATCAATGTACAGGACTCAAAAGGGCGGACTGCCCTTATGAATGCAACCTATAATAATGATGTAGAAACCGCAAAAATACTCATCAAGGCAGGGGCAGATGTGAATATCCAGGATGATATGAAAAACAATCCCTTCCCTGTATGCTGGCGCAGAAGGATATATAGATATTCTAGAACTAACAATTAAAGCAGGTGCCGACCCGACGATTACAAACCGGTATGGAGGAACTGCTTTAATCCCTGCCTCAGAACATGGATATGTCGATGTAATTAAAGTACTTCTTACTCAAACGGATATTGATGTGAATCACGTCAATAATCTTGGCTGGACCGCTTTATTAGAAGCGATTATTTTGAATAATGGCAATAAAATACAGCAGCAAACGGTGCAATTACTAATAGATCATGGTGCGAATGTGAATATTCCAGACAATGATCAGGTGACTTCTTTACAACACGCACGTGAAAAAGGCTTTAAAGAGATTGAGAAAATTTTGCTAAAAGCAGGAGCAAAATAAATAGGTTTCCTTCTTTAAAGCTTATTAACAACCATTCTAATAAAATCATCATAGCTGTCGATGTGAAAATCTGCTTCAATGCTTGGATTTTGGAAAGCAACTGTTTTGATTTTCAATTGTCTTGCTGGAATTAAATCTAATTCTCGGTCACCCACAACTAAATCAATATGATGGTTTTTTAGGACAAATTCATAGGAAGAACGATGAGGTTTTCTTGTAAACCCTTGTTCTTCAACCGAAATAATTTCATTAAAGTAAGGGGCTAAAAGGAATTTTTCCAGGAGATAAATGGTGGATTCCTTGTCCCGATGCGTCACAATGATATTGTTATCGGCAGAGGCTAAAGCATCCTCTAGGTGTTCAAAGGGTCTGCTATACTGCTTCGAATACTGATTATGTAAATTTTGGTATTCTATTCTTTTCTCCTCACTAATACCATAGTGTTTAAAGGCAGTTTTGGAATCAATTTTTAGCCATTTCAACACGTCGCTGCGGTCAAGGTCTTTTTGACTCAAGTTTATGAACCCTTCAACAAGTGCCGGATAGGTATCAAATAGGGTGCCATCGAAATCCCATAAAATGTTCATCACAATCTCTCCATTCAAAAAGTTACTTTATAGATGTTACCATATTAAGCAAACGATACTAAGTCAGGATATATATTAAGAATTTTTATAATATTTGTAAAATTACTGTTTTATCTGCTAAATTTTTCCGAATGTATGTTATAAAAGGAGTGTGAATAAGTGTTTCTATGTTAAAAAGAAAGGGTGTTGGTACACTTTGTTAAATTCAACTGTCCTTCAACATGATAGTAAACTGAATTTATTCCATCCGATTATGAAATACACTGGAACGAAGAAAGTAAAAAATGTCATCTTACTGATCGGTGATGGGATGGGTTTTTCGTATACCACTGGTCTTCGCTACTTCAATCATGATTCCCGGAAAGGTCTCATGAATCCCACCATATTTGACCAATACTTTGTCGGCACCCAATCAACCTACTCATTAGATACAGAAAGTAATATTACAGATTCCGCCGCAGCCGGTACGGCATTAGCGACGGGGCATAAAACCTATAATGGGGCTCTTGGTTTAAATATCGATAAACAAGCTGTTCCAACTGTTTTAGAATATGCCAAATTCCGCGGGAAATCTACGGGTCTTGTAGGTACAAGTCAGGTCAACCATGCAACATTGGCGGCGTTTGCTTCACATGTTGAATCTCGAGAACAATATGACCAAATTGCGGACGATTATCTCGATGAACGGATAGACAGCAAGCAGAAAATAGATGTGATGTTAGGGGGAGGAACATCTTATTTCGTTCGGAATGATCGAAATTTGGTAGAAGAATTTGCGAAAAACCATTTTGGGTATGTGACCGACTTACAAGAGCTTGTCACGAATAAAACGGAGCAACTATTAGGGTTATTCGCCCCGGTGGAGCTCCCTAAACAAATTGACCGTGATGCGACTGTACCCTCTCTTTCCCAAATGACAAAGGCCGCCCTTCAACGTTTAAAACAAAATCCTAATGGCTTTTTTCTTTTAGTTGAAGGAAGCCAAATCGATTGGGCGGGACATGACAATGATATTGTTGGGGCAATGAGCGAGGTTAAAGACTTTGAAGCAGCATTTAAAGCGGCGATTCAGTTCGCCTCCGACCGGGAGGATACGATTGTCATTGCGACGGCAGACCATTCAACTGGAGGAATGAGCATCGATCGGAACGGGAATTACAAATGGAATCCAAGTGTCATTAAATCGATTACCTCTACCCCGCTGGTGATTGCCAGACGATTGCACGAAACAAAAGATCTGACCACCTTACAGCATCATATGCCCTTCGACCTTCATGAAGAGGACTTGAAAACCATTCAAGCAACTTTAGAAATGGAAGTCGAAGATACCCGGCAAGCACTTATCAACATTATTAATCACTATTCCAGTACTGGGTGGACCACAAAAGGTCATACGGGAGAGGATGTTCCCGTCTATGCGTATGGTCTTAACAGACATTTGTTTAGCGGCAGGATGGAAAACAGTGATATTCCAAGGATTCTTTTTCGAATCATGGATTAAAAAATCATCATAATCATGATGTCAATTGCTGTGTTAATGTGAATAGAATTTCGTAGAAATCTTGGTAAATAAAGAAAAGACGTATGCCAATTCATACGTCTTTTCTTATGCCATTTATTAAGAATGCACCCGAAAAAGGAACCCTTTACGGTCAGCGCTGTGCGCCTTTATACATAACGATTTCTCCCCGAAAGCATCCCAAATAGGATGACGAGGACAGAGACGACGATGAGGGTGACGAGTGGAATTGTCCACATATGGGTCTGGTCATACAAATAGCCAATAAACAATGGCCCAACAGCTGCCAGGATGTACCCAGTTGATTGTGCCATTCCAGATAATTCAGCAGCCTGGCGGGCATTTCTTGCTCGGAGCCCAATATAGCTTAGTGCTAATGGAAAGGTCCCGCCCAATCCAACACCGATGAATATAATACTGATGATGATAATGGAATAGGCTGAGAATAACAGTAATCCAACAAATCCAAGGAGTGAGCACAACGTCAGCATGAAGGCAATCCATGTTTGTGAGCGGGAACGTCCGGCCATAACAGGAATAAAGAAAGCTGCCGGCAGTCCCACTAATTGGGAGAATGAAAGCATCCAACCTGCCGTACCTATACTCATTCCATGACTATGCAGGATTTCAGGTAACCAAGAAATGGTTACATAAAATAAAAAGGACTGAAATCCCATAAAGATGGCGATTTGCCAGGCAAGTGGCGAACGCCAGATGTTACCGGAGTTAACACTAACTCTATTTATTGCTTTGCCATCTCCTTTATTAAATTTGAGAAGAAAGATCCAAACCAAGATTGCAGCTACTACCGGTAATCCCCAAACGATTAAAGCCCCCTGCCAGCCAAGGTTTAAATCATTTGCTAATGGAACACTAAGTCCCGAGGCTAATGAGGCAATCAATCCCATTGAGGTGGAATAAATACTTGTAATAAGACCGAACTTTTGCGGGAATTTATCCTTTGCGACGGCTGGCAAAAGAACATTTCCTATGGCAATACCCGCTCCAACCAAAAAAGTTCCGGTGAATAGAAAAAACGTCATGGGGATGGAGCGAATACATAAACCGATTAAAAGTGTAATTAAACCAACCAGTAAAGTGCCTTCATTTTTTAGACGATTGGCGATTTTTGGAACAATGGGTGACATGATTGCAAAAACGATTAAGGGCAAACTCATTAATAAACCTGCACTCCAATGTGCAAGTCCCATATCTTTCTGTATATTTCCTACCAACGGCCCGATGGATGTAATGCCTGGGCGAAGATTAAAGGCGACAAGGATAATCCCTATAACAAGTAAGAATGTATATGTCGATTTCGTACGAGCTTTAGTTTGCTGCAATTCCACTAAAAGAACTCCCTTCTGAAAAACAAGCTACCCTAAAGTATATCATGGTGAACTATTACAGTCACTGTTTGCCCAAAGGATATTTCAGCAATGAGGCCTCCAGAAAGTAGTTTTAAAATTTACAATTCTTCATATCTGCTCAACATTCTATTAACCGTAGCTTAATATATTTGCGTTTTAATAGAGTGGTAATGAAAAAAAGGGAGGCAATTAATAGATGAAAAAGAGATTGACGGCTGTATTAGCCCTTAGTTTAATGATTCCTGCAGTAACACCTGCAGCAGCGGCTGGGAAGGATATCACGATCAATTCTTTCAAATTTAACTCAATGAAAGCTCCGGCAACCATCGAAGAAATGGTGCAAACCTATACAGGTGCATCCGTGGATGTTACATATAGCAACGGAGCAACGAAGAACTTCCCGCTTACTTATAAACAGTTATACCTTTCTGATGAAAAAATAGTGACGAATAAAGGGGCGAAAATCCCTGCAGGAACTCCAATTGATGTCAATGGAGATCCGATTATAGATAAAAGTATTCCTGGTCAAGAGTCCTACTATGTCTCAGATGCTCCTGATTCAAATAGTTTAATGAACGTGGGCGGGAATCTGTTCATGGTATCACATTTTGAATATGATACTCTTGATAACGCTGGAAATTCCGCTTATGGTGTCGTTCCAGCATCCATGACATTAACAGAATTAAATCAAAACAAAAAGAATGGTGAACTATCTGTTAAACAGGCAAAAAAGGTTGACTTTTCCCTTGTAAATGGACTTTGGATTCCATGTAATGGTTCTACCTCTCCTTGGGGAACCCATTTAGGTTCGGAAGAATACGAGCCAAATGCCCGCCAATTTGAAGCTGAAATAGGGACTGATAAAGATTCAACAAATGTGAAAGGTTTTGCCAAGCTTTATTTTGGTGATGAAACGAAAGCAAATCCATATAATTATGGATGGATCCCTGAAGTGACAGTACAGCCAAATGGTGATACCAGTGTGGTAAAACATTATAGTACTGGCCGTTTTTCTCATGAAATGATGGAGGTAATGCCTGATAATCGGACAGCCTTCTTCGGAGATGATGGAAACTACACCGTCACATTCATGTATGTTGCAGACAAAGAAAAAGACTTATCTGCTGGAACCCTGTATGCGGCTAAATTTGGACAAACGAGTACAGAAAATGGCGGAGCTGGAAATCTTGAGTGGATCAAGCTTGGCCATGCTACCGACGATGAAATCAGAGCGATTATTGACAAGGGTACAAAATTCAGTGATATTTTTGAAACAGCGAACGAACCAACAGAAGGCTTTACGGCCGTTAAAACCGATTCCAGCGGAGCAAAAGTAGAATATCTAAAAGTAAAACCGGGAATGGAAAAGGCAGCGGCATTCTTAGAATCCCGTCGATACGCAGCCTTAAAAGGCGCAACGGCTGAATTCCGAAAAATGGAAGGTTTAGCAGTAAACGCGAAAGATAAGAAAGCCTACATGGCCATGTCTGAAATCGGAAAAGGGATGCTGGAAGATACAAAGAAGGCTGACCCTGCTGATGATATCCGCTTACCACAGATTCTTGCAGGTGGAACATATGAATTGAATCTAACAGGGGGGCAAAAAGATAAGGATGGCAATACCATTGATAGTAACTATGTTGCCTCTGCCATGAAAGCAATTGTTGTCGGTGAGGACTTAGCTGTACCAGATGAATACGGCAATAAAGCAAATCCTAATAAAGTGTCTAAACCGGATAACTTAAGCTACTCGGAAAAAATGAGAACCTTATTCATCGGTGAAGATGGCGTTGAACATACGAATAACTTTGTTTGGGCCTATAACATTGATACAAAAGAATTGTCCCGTGTGCTGTCAGTGCCAGTCGGAGCAGAAGCAACAGGCTTACGGGTCCTTGATAACTTTAACGGATTCTCTTATATTTTGAGCAACTACCAGCATCCTGGGGATGAACTTCAAAATTTCAAAGGAACGGCTGTGGATAAGGATGAATTAGAGAAGGCTATGAAAGAGGGCATCGGCATCCTGAAAAAGGGTGGTATTGGTTATATCGCCGGCATGCCACAGTTAAATGATCTTCATGTTGGCTGGCATTTCAATTCCGGTAAATGGTTCTTCTACGATGAAAAAGGTGAAATGCAAACTGGCTGGGTAAAAGTTGGAACTCAGTGGTACTTCCTTGATGTGTCGTCGGGTGAAATGAAAACCGGCTGGGTGAAGGACGGTAAGAAATGGTACTACCTTGCGTCATCCGGTGAAATGAAAACCGGCTGGGTGAAGGATGGAGCAAAGTGGTACCTTCTTGGATCATCCGGTGAAATGCAAACCGGCTGGGTGAAGGACGGAGCAAAGTGGTACTATCTTGGGACATCAGGCGAAATGAAAACCGGCTGGGTGAAGGACGGAGCGAAGTGGTACTATCTTGGATCATCCGGTGAAATGAAAACCGGCTGGGTGAAAGACGGAGCAAAATGGTACTATCTTGGCACATCAGGCGAAATGAAAACCGGCTGGGTAAAAGACGGAGTAAAATGGTACTATCTTGGATCATCCGGTGAAATGAAAACTGGCTGGATACAAGTCGGTAAGAAGTGGTACTATCTATATAGCGATGGCAGTATGGCAACAAACACAACCATCAATGGCTACAAAGTCAATAAGAATGGTGAATGGATTAAATAATTCTTAGTCATAATTTGTAAGGCGGACAGCGCTAGTCACTGTCCGCCTTACTTGTTATCTGCTGTCATCGATGGATCTGCAGGTCGATCTCCATTCTGTAAATCCGCAATGCTTAGGCCAAAATTCATCTCTAAATGGGGGTAATCTTTAAATTTAGCCCAGTCACCTCCCCATTCAAATCCTAAAGTTTTTGCCATATTTACGACCTCGGTCCAATCTGCTTTTCCATTTTGATTTCCATCATATTGCATATCCCAAACCACATTCCCAGAAGGCGTTTTTAATGCAAAATCAATCGCAAGTCCAAAATTATGATAAGACTGTCCGCCTTTGGCATAGGTAACAATCGTTCCCTCGGATGTCCTTCCCTTTTCATAAAGCCGGTCTTGATCCTCTGCACTTCGGAAACCATCCGTAATCACTATCACAATTCCTTTTTTCGCTGCTTGTTGGATCAATTCATTGCTCCGTTCTTGAACAATTGGATGGAGTTCAGTTGGATATGAGTCAGAATGAGTGATTTTTGGTTCTGTATCTTTAAGAAAAATAGTAAAGAATAGGATAGCAATCAATGCGAGCAAAAATAAATAAATGGAACTTCCTATCCGTTTTCGTTTCAAATCTTCATAGTCCTTTCCTATTTAAAATGATTTCATAAGCTAAGACGGTTATTCCAGCCTAATTGTTTCATATAATTATAATCTATTATGAGGGGGAATTCATTTTTACCGATGGCTTTTTGAATGGTAAATACTTGGAAAGAGCAAATTTTTCACTCCGAACATTGCTTTGCGATGTACATCGTTATACAATGATACTAGAAATATTTGGAGGTTATCATATGGATAGAGAGCTGCTGAAAGGCAGTATTGAGATCCTGCTGCTTTCTTTATTAGCAGACGCGGATAGTTACGGCTATGAAATGACGAAGAAGTTAAGGGTGTTAAGTGAAGATGCTTACCACATGAACGAAGGTACGCTGTATCCTGCATTAAAAAGGCTAGAAAATAAAGACTGTGTTACATCCTATTGGAGTCAAGGGCTAGATGGAAGCAGAAGAAAATATTATTCTATTACTGAAACAGGCCGTAAGAATTTAGCCGACAAAGTAAGGAACTGGAAACAAATAAATCAGTTAATCGAACAAAACGTTGGAGGGATTGACTTGAAACATCTTGAACACTATGTAAAAGAAATCGTCTCGGATTTACCGATGAATGAGGATGAAAAAGAGGAAGTTAGAGAGGAAATTTTTTCTCATCTGAAAGAACATGCCAAGGAACTGATGATTAAGGGGTATACAGAGGAGGAGGCAGTTCTCCAAGCAATGAAGTCATTTGGAAATGAAAGAAAATTGAACTGGGAAATGAAAAAGGCTGCCTTTCCATTCTATAAACCAGTACGCTTTATTTGGAATGTGTTTTTTGTAACAGCAGCATTATGCCTCATTTCATTTTCAGCAATGGAATTTTATCATCCGGAATTCGATAATGCCCTGCCGCTTGAAAGTGTTATGATGGGCTTCTTTTTAGTTGTTTTCATTGCGGGAGCAGCAGAGGTCTTATATGAAGCAATTAATCAACAATTTAAATCGAAGTGGCTTGCCAATCCATGGCTGTTCTTTTTCATCCCATCTCTAATTTTTGGCGGAGTACAGTCAATGTCGTTCCTCAAAAATCCGGAGCAATATCCAGATGGCCTTTGGCTTGATTTGTTCGCTATTCCTATTGGCGCTTTTGCGTATCTTGTTTCAAGACAGCTTTTCACACGAATTTTTGTTCGCAACCGCAGGGACTTCATAGGGAAAATTGATTAAAATGAAGTTAGTAAACTTTTCTAATCCCTGACAAACGAATGGTTAAAGAATTTTTCTGTTCATCTTTTAATGAAAGGATTTGTTCACGCAAATTAAGGCAATAAACACGGCCTGTGGTGGTTTGTAATATTCCATTTTTCACATAATTAATGGTTACAGATTTGTTTTCAGCCAATTGTTTTAAAAACATCCTTTTCCCAACTTTCATCTGTAATGGTTTATAAAATGCCATTTTACTTTGAATATATTAAGAGAAGGTGAAGTGGCTGTTAAGGATTGATGTTGAAACAATTAATATTTATATTAAAATGCAAATAGAAAGGTGCGAATCCATTTTCGCACCTTTCTTTACATATCAGGGGTTAAACTTTTTTGAACTTTTCGAATGTCCATCTTCGAAGTATTTTCAGCTAATATTTTCTTAAATTGAATCGCAAATACCGTAACTGTCACAGCAACGGCAAGAAAGTCGGATACTGGTTCAGCAAGAAATACTGCAAATTCTTTATTAGAAAAGAAGTTTGGAAGGATATAGATCAACGGAATCAATAGAATGATTTTCCGCAATAGGGCAAGGATAAGTGATGTCTTAGCCTGCCCGACGGCAATAAATGTTTGTTGGCAGGCTAGCTGTGCCCCCATAACAAATGCGACAGCCATATAAATTTTCAGCGCCAATACTGTTGTCTCAATCAATTTTGGGTCATTGCTGAAAAGTGAAACAAAGAAATGTGGAAAAATGGTCATGATCAGCCAGAAAGTAAACGAAAAGCTCATGGAAGAAATAATCAGTAATTTAAACGTTCGTTTCACCCGTTCATTATTTTTAGCCCCATAATTATAGCTGATAATCGGTTGTGAACCCTGAGTTAATCCCATAATCGGCAGAATCATCATTTGCATTAAACTGGACAGGATGGTCATGGCGCCTACCGCCATATCTCCACCGTAATTTTTAAGCGAAGAATTAAAGGCAATATTTAAGAGACTTTCGGTACTTTGCATTATAAACGGAGAAACTCCGAGCAGCAGGACTGGAGTAATTACTGATTTTTTAAGCTTCATATATTTTTTTTGTATTTTCAGCTTTGTTTTTTTTCCAAATAAAAAGTATAACGTCCAAAGCGCCGATACCGCTTGGGCGATAACATTGGCAATTGCCGCCCCTTCCACACCCATATCAAGACCAAAAATAAAAATCGGATCGAGGATAATACTAATGACTGCCCCGATGATGACGGTCATCATACTAATTTTTGCAAAGCCTTGTGTCGATATGAAAGTGTTTAGTCCTAAGGCGATTTGGACAAAGATCGTACCACACACATAATACTTAAAGAAGCCAAGGGCATACGGCAGTGTTTCCGGTCCGGCCCCAAACAGTAAAAGAAGCTTTTCACCAGTAAATAAAAAAACGATGGTCAAGACAACTGAAATACCCACTAAGGACACAAAACAGTTGCCTAATATTTGTTCTGCTTCGTCGTGTTTTCCTTGACCAAGTTTAATCGCCGCTCTTGGTGCGCCGCCCATTCCAATTAATGAACTAAACGCGGCAATAATCATAATTATCGGAAACGTAACGCCAACACCTGTTAAGGCTGTGGCACCAATCTCTGGAATATGTCCAATGTAAATACGGTCAACCACATTGTAAAGCATATTTACAAACTGGGCTGTAATTGCTGGCAGAGCAAGACTGACCAGCAATTTACCGACACTTTCCGTTCCTAGTCTATTCACACCCGCTTGATTCATGATGAAACTTCCTTCCTATTAATAAAAACGGTTTTCCATTATTGAGTAAAAGACAATACAACAATTTTAGCATAAAAAAGGGTACGAATACGTTTTTGCCCCCTTTTAATATACATAAATACCCCTAATACTGGAAAACTATATAAAAATTAGGGGTGGTTCAGGATGATTAAGAAAATGTTTAAATCACTTAATAAGGCATTCAATACAGAACCACATTTTAACGAACAATCCAATGCCAATAACATTGAAGTAAAAAGTCAAGATATTAGTCGACATTATGAACAAAATTTAGAGACTTTTAAATCAATTTTTTCCATGCCAAAAAATATGGATGTTAGAATACGTGAGTTTACTATCCGTTCCCAAAATCGCCGTGCCTTTATCATTTATATCTGTACAATGGCAGATGAAGAGCAGATTCAAAGAAGCATTTTGGAACCGTTGATTGAAAACGCGAGGCAAAGAAGGGAAATTCGAGATATTGTCTCCTTCCCTATCGAAAATACATCTACAAATATTGGGAAGATTACGGAATCCATCACTTGTGGCGTCACCGCGCTATTTGTCGATGGTGATGATCAATGCTATACATTTGAAACAACAAAAATTCAAGGACGCGGCATTGAAAAGTCCGATAATGAAGTCATTGTTAAAGGGGCAAAAGAGGCTTTTAACGAAAAGTTAATCGATAATGTAGCATTGATACGAAAAAAAATTCACAATGAAAACCTGATTGTCGAGGTACATGTTATTACAAAACGATCTAGAAACGAGGTAGTCCTTGTTTATGAAAAGGATCTGGTAAATGAAGAATTACTTCAATCGATAAAGGATCGGCTAGAAAAGATTGATGCAGATAGTATTCTTGAATTAAATATCTTGGAACAGTATCTAGAGGAGCGGCCAAGATCCCTATTTCCTACTTTATTAAATACTGAACGTCCTGACAGGGCAGCCTCTTTTATTGAAGAAGGCCACATCATTTTATTAATGTCGAATTCTCCAAATTGTCTTGTCTTGCCTGCTACCTTTTGGGCGATGTTCCATTCACCGGAGGACCATTACCTGCGGACACCGTATGGAAATTTCATCAGGATATTGCGATTCCTTGCTTTATTTATCTCACTTTTTGCATCGTCCGTTTATATTGCAATTACAAATTACCATGTGGGAATGATCCCCCCAGATTTGTTAATGGCTATCGCGGGGTCAAGAGAACGTGTCCCCTTTCCATCTGTCATTGAAATCTTGATGATGGAAATTGCCTTTGAACTGATTCGGGAAGCCGGACTCCGTGTGCCATCCCCGATTGGTCCAACAATCGGAATTGTAGGTGCCTTAATATTGGGACAGGCTGCTGTTCAAGCGAATATTATTAGCCCAATCGTCATCATTGTCATTGCATTAAGCGGCTTAAGTTCTTTTATTATCAGTGATACTAGCATGAATTTCGCGATTCGTATATCTCGCTTTTTGTTTATTTTTGCAGCAGGATTTCTTGGAATTTATGGTGTCACCGCTGTAGCTATTATCGGCCTATATTATTTAGTTTCATTAAAATCATTTGGCACACCTTATTTTGCACCAATGACACCGCATTTCTTCTCAGGAAAGGATCTAATTATTCGTCATGTTCCCATGAAAGTAAGATTTCGCCCCGGTTATCTAAAACCAAAAGATATGGTCAAACAAAGAAAGGGATAACGATCTGATGAATCAGCAGCCTGGAAAACTTGGTATTCGAGAATATGTGTCCATCGCGATTTTAATGGTTAGTTTGAAAGCAACAGAAAATGCTCCCACCCTTTTGTTTAATAAGGTGCAAAATGCAGCCTGGATGCTCCCTGTCCTATCGGCAGGAATCTTTTTTATTCCACTTTTTTTATTACTAAAGACAATGTCGTTATTTCAAGGGAAAAATCTTGTTTTTGTGATTCAAAAATTACTGGGAAAGTATATTGGCTTTTTTATTTGTCTTTTTATTTTTGTCATTTCATCGTTAGGTATGTCGTTCGAATCGAGAAGCTATACAGATATCATTAGGGCGTTTTATTTTAGTACTACGCCCACGCCGGTCCTTTATGCCATTTTTATGGCCGTTTGTGCTTATGGTGCCAAAAAGGGGATTCAGCATGTCGGTTCTGTTGCCTATCTGCTAATTTTTTATGTAATAATCTCTTTCTTTGTTGCGTTAGGATTAAGCACTCAAGATAGTAATATTCAAGCAATGCTGCCTATTTGGGGAACTGGAAAACTTGAAATAATAACGAAAAGTGCACAAAGCTTAAACCTTTGTGCAGAATTTTTTCTGCTTACTATGTTCATTCCGTATATAACGTCAAATAAAGATTTTCGAAAGGGCACTTGGATTGCCTATATTTCCGTCAGTATCCAAGTCAGTGCGGCTACACTTTTATTCATTTGCATGTTTGACCAATCTTTAGGTGGTATAGGATATCCGTTTCATACGGCTATTCGTTACATTTCACTTGGAAGTTATATTCCGAATATTGAAATCATCTTTTTCATTATTTGGATTATATCAGCGTTTATTCGCTTCACTGCCTTTTTGTACATTAATGCTCTGGTGTTTGGTCATCTTTTTAAAATTAAAGACTTTGAATTCTTGATTCCATCACTTGCAACCATTTATTTATTGATTGGGATTTTACCGGAATCCCCCCCAGAGGTCATTTTTAACTGGAGGCAAATGGTTCAAACCATAATCGGCCCTTCGTTTGGTGCCATTTCGCTCATTTTATGGCTTGCCGCAGTGGTAAAAGGAGAATTTAAACATGCAATTAACAAAAACAGTAGGTAAAATGTTGTTGATTTTCGTCCTTGTTTTTTCTTTAACAGGTTGTTGGGATCGGGAAGAACTCGAAGATAGATCCTATGTAATTGGGATCGGACTGGATCATTCCAAACATAAAGGGAAAATCAAAGTCACGATGTTACTTGCAAATCCCGAAGTAGGGAGTTTGCAAGGAGGCGGCGGTTCAACAGAAAAGCCGAGGGAGATTATCTCATTTGATGCCAATGATTTTATTGCAGCGAAAGTGACAGCTAATGCGATTATCTCTCGAATTATTAGTTATGATCTTTTAAGAATTATTGTTGTTTCTGAGGAATTTGCAAAAGATCCGGCATTTTATCATGTCATCAACAGTGCTCCCTTTGATAAAGAAATTCGTTCGAATGCCTATTTGGCTGTATCGAAAGAAAGGGCAAGTGAGTATTTTCTGAAAAATCATCCCAAAATGGAAACAAGGCCGCATAAGTATTTTCAATACATGATTGATCATGGAATTGAAAATGGACTCATCCCTGATTCTACTCTTTTTCGTTTTTTTAAGACAACGGAAAGAGGAGCAGATCTGTTTTTAGCCATGAACACAACAGCCGTGCCGGAAAAGCATCCAAAGTTTAAAGGAGAAGATGAGTATTATGCTGGGCAGGTAAATGCAACTGGAGAATTGGATGATACCCAATTTATCGGGTCAGCCGTATTCAAGAATGGTGTGATGATTGGAAAATTGACTGGTCAAGAAACAAGTATCGTCAATGTTCTTGATGATACAACAAACATTAGTGATTTTTTGCTGGATATACCTAATCCCTTTCCAGGAAAGCAAAAATCATTTGCAGTCAGAATCATGAAAACAGAAAACAATAAGGTAAAAATGAACCTTAAGGGTCCCAGCCCCAAAATATTTTTCACTCTCCCATTGAAGTTTGAAGTGATGTCAAACCCGTCCATGGTCGATTTTACTAAGAAAAAGAATCGCGAAATCTTAAAAAAAGCAATAGCACACCATATGAAAACTGAACATGAGAAGGTATTGAAAAAAACTCAGGCAGAATTAAATGGTGCACCATACCCATTGTCCTTTCATGCCCGGAAATATTTTGGAACCATTCAGGAATTTAAAAAATTCAATTGGCCTAAAACTTATCTTAAGGCAGACATTTACGTCAACACGGAAGTTGAAATAGTGGATTATGGCAAAAAACCAAAAAAGGCAGGGAAATAGTTTGAAAATAGTCTTCATCGTTGTACTGCTTGCCATTACCGCTTATACGATGGGGTTTGGCATTAGCTTATGGAAGGAAAAACAAAAATTCGGGGCAGTGGCGGTTTTCTTTCTTACGCTTGCCATGCTTGTCCTTCCGTTCTTTTCTATTTTGAAATCTTGATTGGAAAAAGGCAGATCGATCATAGTCTGCCTTTTTCCTTGATTCTTATGGGGAAGGAGTGGGCGCTTGGCCTTTCTTCACGATTTTCAATTCTCGTTTTTCACTTAAAAAAGTTGCGCCGAGGACAAGGACGCCACCAATCATTTGAATAAATGTCATGCTCTCGCTTAAGAAAATCGCTGCGATGATGACGGCTGAAATCGGATCAATATAACTAAGAACCGCAATGGTTTGCCCGGGCAGATTTTGAATCGAAGTAAAATATAGAAAGTAGGCGAAACCCGTATGTACAATTCCAAGTATTAAAATAAAGATAATAGAAGTCGAGTCAAGACCAGTAAAATTTAGCTGCCCTTGCCATCCTACATAGGGAAACAGGACCAATGCAGCTGCCATTAATTGCACCAGGGTGATTTCAAACCCCGATAAATTTTTGATAAATTTGTTCATTAACACGACACTTGCATAGAAGGCTGCAGCAAGAAGTCCATAGAAAATTCCTAATTTATTGTCCGCTGCACCGCTTGAACTGCCGGCTCCTGGATTCACAATTAATAAAAGTCCAGCCATCGCCATAATGATACAAATAACCTTCGCAGTCGTCAGCTTTTCCTTCAGAACCCATGGTGCTAACATCATCACAAAGATTGGTGCAAAGTAGTAACTAATTGTGGCATTGGAAATGGTCGTATAGCGGTAGGACTCAAAGAGAAAAATCCAATTAAGTCCGATCGCCGCCCCGGAGAGGAGAAGCAGAATGGCATTCTCTTTTAACGCTTGACGAGATGGCCTATGTTTAACTAGTAAACTGACAAAAAGCAGGAATACACTTCCGATTACCCCCCGTAAAAACGCAATTTCGCTTGAAGACATGTCGAGTTTTTTTACAAAAATACCGATACTCCCAAACAAGAGCATTGTGATAATGAACTTCATTTTCCCCTTCAAGTCGATCCCCCCTTTTATTCTAATCCAATCACAAAATGTGCGATTTCACAACTGGTTTTTACTATTAAGGAAGTAATAAGGAAAGAATTTATGGTAAAATGAGGGAATAAATAGTCTCAAAGGTAAAAGGGGGAGTTTGAATGATTGCTGAGCTGGTTGTTGGGGGTCTAATCATCGTTGGGGTAAGTGCAGGTATTTCGGCAATGGTTAAAAATAGACGGCCAAAATTAGCTAAGGAGAATATCCCGGCACGGTTAGGTGTCCTTGAACAGGCTCCAATCCAGCCTTTGCTTGAAAAATTAAATAGGTCATTAGATGATGGCTATATTCAACAAGTGAAGAGGCGTTTTCTAGAGGAGCATCCTAAACGGACTGAAGATGAATTTGAGTGGCGGCTGTTTGAGCTAAAGCGCTATTTCCTATTGGCCAATATCTTAAAGACAACGCCGATGTTTAGTGAAGAGGTGGATGAAATCTGGCATGATATGCTTCTATTTACGCAAAAATATCAAGTGTTTTCAGAAAAATTTTTGGGTAAAATGCTGCATCATACACCAAACACAAGTCCTAAGCCGGCACCACAGGACCGCGCTTTTTTTGACTGGGTATTTTCTCAGTTGTTTCAAGTGACGCAGTATAGCTGGAAAACATGGGGAAACTTTTTCAAACATCCTCTTGACTTTCAATTATTAAAAGAGTTTAAACATGGTACAGATGAATTTTTAATAGATAAATATTTTATGATTAATGAAGATAACAAGGAAACGATTGAATATTTAGTGGCCAATATGAAACAGCAATTAAATAGTGCAGAAGAAATGTATCAAGAGGACAAAAAGGGGAAATTTACGAAGCAGCGAAGTTTCGGCGAAATGACCGCACTGTCGGCGGTGATGGTGTATTATTCATATTTTTATTTTGATGAGTATTGGAGCTACGCGAAAGCATATGCCTTTGCCAATCCCGTTCAATATTCAAGCGGCTGTGCTGCTGCTGTATTTTGTGGCTCGGCTTCTTCCGATCATCATTCTGGTGATGGAGGCGGCGGAGATAGTGGCGGCTCCAGCTGCTCAAGTTGCTCCAGCTGCGGCGGCGGTTGTTCCTCTTAAACAAGAAAACAAGGTATAATGAATTTCAATGATTGTTCTATAAAGAAGGTGTCAGGATGGCTCATCCATCAACAAATAACAATAATACTTTTAAAAAATATAGTGCGGACTGTGAAAATTGCTTTGGATTGTGCTGTGTTGCATTGCCTTATGCAAAATCGGCTGATTTCCCGATTGATAAAGAAGGAGGGACACCTTGTTCGAAATTGCAACATGATTTTCGTTGCGGGATTCATAACCAGCTCAGAAATAAGGGGTTTCGCGGCTGTTCTGTCTATGAATGCTTTGGGGCGGGGCAAAAGGTGTCTCAAGTTACCTATAACGGGAATGATTGGCGGAATCACCCCACACACGCAAAGGAAATGTTTGACGTATTTCCGATTATGCAGCAGCTTCATGAAATGCTTTACTACTTAAATGAGGCAAGTAGCTTAAAAGAAACACAGCCTATTTCCCGAGATTTAGAGACGGCATTGCAAGAAACGGAAAATCTCACACATTTAAGCGCGAACTCAATTTTGGAATTGGATGTACCTTCACATAGAGTGATGGTTAATGAGTTACTTTTACGCACAAGTGAATTCGTTCGTGCCAAAGTTCCGCCTAGGAAAAATAAAAAGATAGGCAGGGGAATCGATCTGTTAGGGGCAAAGTTAAAAGGGGCAGATCTTAGGGGAGCTAACCTGAGAGGCGCCCTGCTTATCGCTGCGGATCTGAGAAATGCAGACATGAGAGTGGCTGACCTCATCGGTGCCGACTTAAGGGACGCAGATTTGAGCGGGGCTAATCTTACTGGAAGTCTTTTTCTCACTCAAGCACAAATTAACTCTGCTAAGGGTGATCAAAATACGAAATTACCAGCTTCATTGCGCATACCGGATCATTGGCATAAGGGATCTGAATAAGGGTCATCCTTACATGTAGGCTGCTCGGCAGGATCTTATTTTTCAATCAGCTTGTGCGTGAAAAATGAAAAGAATTCCAGCTGTATGGTAAAATGTTTATATACATATTTAGGAGGGAAAGAGATGCCAACAAGTTTAAAAGACACAACGACGTTACATAATGGTGTGAAAATGCCCTGGTTGGGATTAGGCGTTTTTAAAGTGAAAGAAGGAGAAGAGGTTGTTGAGTCCGTAAAAGCCGCTGTTCGAAACGGCTACATCAGCATCGACACTGCTGCTATTTATGGCAATGAAGAGGGGGTCGGGCAAGCGATTCGTGAATCCGGCGTCGCTCGTGAAGAACTGTTTATTACCTCAAAGGTTTGGAATGCGGATCAAGGCTATGAAACAACATTACAGGCTTTCGAAACGAGTTTGAATAAGCTTGGCCTTGATTACTTGGATCTTTACTTAATCCACTGGCCGGGTAAAGATAAATATAAAGATACTTGGAAGGCTTTAGAAAAGCTTTATAAAGATGGGCGTGTACGCGCAATTGGTGTAAGTAACTTCCAAATTCATCATTTAGAAGATTTAATCAGTTCTGCAGAAATTAAGCCGATGGTTAACCAGGTGGAGTACCACCCGCATTTAACCCAAAAAGAGCTTCAAGCATTTTGTGTAAAAGAAGGAATTCAACTGGAGGCATGGTCACCATTAAAACAAGGCCAGCTTTTGGAAGAACCAGTTCTTGTAGATATTGCACATAAATATAATAAATCCGTAGCGCAAGTGATTTTACGCTGGGATCTTCAAAATGGCGTTGTAACCATTCCGAAGTCGATCAAAGAACATCGAATTATTGAAAATGCTGATGTGTTTAATTTTGAATTAACCGCAGAAGATATGGAAAAAATCAATGCTTTAAATCAGGATAGCCGTGCTGGCTCCCATCCGGACACTATGACGGCAGGGTTTTAACTAAGAATGCAAAGAAGCAGTGGATTTCAAAGGAAATCTCACTGCTTTTGTCGTTTTAATACATCGTACAGCCTCCAACGAGAGATGGAATAGCATTAAAAAGGATAAACTTGGTAAGTAAGCACACCAACAATGATTCCCGTAATCACTCCGAAGAAAACCTCTGCTGGTTGATGACCTAATAGTTCTTTTAGCTTTTCTCTGGATTCTGTCTTCTTTAAATTTGGGTCCTTTAAGGTTTCGATAAGACGGTTAAAATCGGCTAATAATGTATTTAACACTTCCGCATGGTAGCCTGCATGTCTTCGAACCCCAGTGGCATCATGCATAACAATTAATGATACGATTACGCAAATGGCAAATTCATTTGATTGAAGTCCGGATGTTAACCCAATGGCCGTAGTCAACGAAATGATTGTTGCTGTATGAGAACTAGGCATACCACCTGTACTAAACATCAGACTCCATTTTAATTCTCCGGCGACAATAAAGTGGATAGGGATTTTTACGAATTGGGCAATCAACATTCCTAAAAGCGCAGCAAGAATGGGATAGGATAAAAACATCATGGTCCTCCTCATTAATGTATGTCCTTAGGATATGATAGAAAATCTAAAATAATGTGAATGTGTAGACCATGCTCGATCCATTACGGACGAAAATATTGTAAAACGGTTCCTTTCCCATCTGTAACCATAACCTCTGCATATGCACCATTAATAAAGGTAATTTGCGGTGGAACATGGCCGCAATCAATATCATAGATAATCGGTATATCGAGTTCATCGGCAAGGTCTTGATATACATCGTTAACTGTATAGTTTTCGACGGGAGTATTCGCTGGACTTCGGCCAAACATTAGGCCTGAACAACGCTCAAACCAGCCGGCTAATTTCATTTGCACCAATGATCTTCGAAGGTCAGTCGTATTCAATTCACAATTCTCCAAATACCAAATAACAGGATCATCGTTAATATGTTTTTTTCTAAAGCTCTGGATATCACCGAATGGTGTACCGATTAAATGTCTAATGATATCGATACAGCCGCCAAGTAAACGGCCGTGGAATTTCACATTTTGATTTGAAATAGTTTTCCACATAGTCTTTTCAGTTAAATGAAAAACACATGGAGAGGGATTGTCATGCTGCCACTTTTTTTGATAGTAATCTGAGGACCTCTGAAGTACTGATTCTCCCGTCTTTGTCGATAAAACAGATTTCCACATGGCCGTCGTTGCATCGGAATATTCCCCGCGTAAATCAATTAAATTAGTTCCGTGAGCGGTTGCGGTTCCTGTCTTCAATGTTATTGCAAGAAGCAAGCTGCTAGTATCAGAGTATCCTAACACCCATTTATTTTTAATATTTTCAAAGTCAATATGTTCGAGAATTTCTACTAATAATTCACCACCCCAAGGGGGCATGATGATGTCGATTTCAGGGTCAGCCATCATCTCATTAAATTCGGCTGCTCGTATTACCTTAGAAGCGGACTTAGCCTTATTTTGTGTCCAAACAGTATCGCCGCAGGTAATTCGAAAACCATCTTGTTCCAATCGTCTGCGTGCAAGCTTGACCAATTCATGTAATTCATCTTCTACGCCCGAAGACGGTGCCGTTACACCAATTTGTGCTCCATCTCTTAAATGCGGAAATGTAATCATTGAGAATCCCCCTCACTTTTAGATGATTTTACCAAAATCATGCTAAAATGTTAACTTACATTTCTACAATACTATTTAATTCTGCCTGTGATACGGAAAAAATAACAAATGTGGATACATTAAGGAAGGGTGGAAGAAGGATGGGGACAAAAGGAGAGCTTATTATTATGAGTTATCATTTAAACGAAAGGTAAAAAGAAGCTTATTTCCAAGTCCCTTTAAATCAAAGGACTGAGTACCGGCTCCGCCTTCGCCAAATACCATGATAGCCACGCATGCTATCCCCGCTACTAAATACTATAACTTCATATTATTAATAAAATATGAATTAGATATTACTCTTTCGTTAATTATTAGAAATAATGTCCCAATATAAATAATATAAAAATCATAGACCCTGAAAACAATCCACGGATGAATACGGTATAATGGTGATAATCATTTATGATAAAACCAAAATAGGTGTGAGGAAGCATGAATTTCAATCATGAGGATTTGAATAAATCAAAAAAGCCATTATACATAATGGTCTACGATAAGCTATATAAACTAATTATGGAGGGGACCTTTCCTCCTGACAGCAGGCTGCCGACGGAACCTGAACTTGCTAAAAGATTGGGTGTAAGCAGAATGACGTTGAGACAGGCTTTGGCTCTTTTGCAAGATGATGGCTTGGTCAGGAATGTCCATGGGAAAGGGAACTTTATTACGAAATCCCATCAAAACCATCGAACAGTTGGCCTCGAGAAAGTGGGGAATCCGCTTTACAAATGTCATTCAGAAATAATCGATGAAGTGGAACTGAATTTCAGAATTGATTTAGTCAGCGACTATGCAGAGGAAGTATTACAGAAAAAGATGGCTGCCGTAGTTGCTTTCGAACGCTGGTATAAAAGTGGGGAAAAAGTAGTAGCCTATAGCCTTACAATGATGGCAGTCGAAACCGTGACTGAACTAAATTTGGATCTGCAGAATGACATGCAATTATTAGCGATGCTTGAAGAGAAGGTATATGAACTTGCCAATTCTTCAACTATTGAAATCAAACGATCCGTTGCCGTGAATAAAATGTTACAAAAATATCAACTCTTTAAAGGTGAGGAATGTGATTTAATCCTCGAAAGTGTTTATATAAGTGACCAATATCCGGTTGTCTATAATAAATACTATATTCCAAAAGAGTTCAGTCAAATCAGAATTAATGCAGCAAAATAGGAATTTTTCCAAATAGCCAAACAGTATATTTCTTTCTGAAATATACTGTTTTTTTGTGTGTAAATACGGAAAACCTAACAATAAAATAGTTATTGCTAACAGAACAATTGTATGCTATTCTTTGGTTGTGTAATTTATATACAACTTTTTATACAACTATACAACGTTGTTTAAAAAGGGGAATCCTTGTAGTAATTGGAAGCGGAAACAAGAGTTAATGTAGTTTATTTCATTTAATCAAAAGGAGAGAACGAACATGAGTACAAATGAATTAAGAGAAACGCCTCATATTAAACCAAATGGTGTAGAAATAGCGGAAACGATTCTTTTACCAGGGGATCCATTACGGGCAAAATTTATCGCCAATACCTATTTGGAGGATGTCGTCCAGTTTAATGACGTACGTAATATGTATGGATATACTGGAACATTTAAAGGAAAAAGAATTTCTGTTATGGGAACGGGTATGGGCACACCTAGTATGAGCCTTTATTCATGGGAGCTCATCCATATTTTTGGAGTGAAAAATTTAATTCGGATTGGTTCATGTGGAGCGATCCAAGACCAATTGAACTTGTATGATATTGTCATTGCAATGGGGGCATCAACTGACTCTAACTATGTCCAGCAATACAATCTTCCGGGGCAATATTCAAATATAGCTTCGTTTGCACTCTTAGAGAAAGCAAAGAAAGTAGCAGACGAAAAAGGTCTTCCTGTTCATGTAGGAAATGTCCTTTCCAGTGATTTCTTTTATAATGCGGACCAAACAGCTTTAGAAAGATGGAGTAAGATGGGCATTTTGTGTGCGGAGATGGAAACAGCAGGACTGTATATGAATGCAGCTCACGCGGGAGTGAATGCATTGACCATTTTAACCGTTAGTGACCATATATTTAGACATGAGCAAACAACAACGGAAGAAAGACAAACAGCGTTTACGAATATGATGGAAATTGCCTTGGAGCTTGCTTAAGAAGTTCACATTATTTCTTAAGGATTTTAGCAACTTGGGCAAGAGGGAGATGAATTGTAGTACATGACTACCTTTAGTATGAATAAATCCGAAGCGCAAGACGTTACGATAAAAAAAGCTGTGCCAGTTCTATTATTATTGTTTGTTTTGTGCTTGGTAATTGATAATTCATTTAAAATTATTTCTGTAGATATGGCCAAAGACTTTGGAATTTCTGCAACAACAGTCAGCTGGCAAGCAACATTGGCTGGTCTTGTTATCGGCATTGGAGCCGTCGTGTATGCTGCTTTAGCTGACTCCATTAGTATTAGAAGATTATTAAGTGTGGGAATTATTCTAATTTGTGTGGGTTCATTAATGGGCTATGTGCTTCAACATTCATTTGTGCTTGTAGTTATCTCACGTATCATTCAAACAGCCGGGTTGGCTTCAGCAGAAACGTTATACGTAATTTTTGTTACGAAACATTTACCTCAAAATGAACAAAAGAAGTTTTTGGGATTTAGTACGAGCAGCTACGCCCTATCGCTTGTTATTGGTTCATTGACAGGTGGTTATGTATCAACATATTTACATTGGACAAGCCTATTTTTAGTTGCTCTTATCACCATCGTGCTTCTTCCTTTTATCTTGAAATATCTTCCAAAGGAAACAGGGAAGGCCGGCTTTGTTGATGTTATTGGCTTGTTCCTTGTAGGTGTTATTGCTGCGTTTCTAATGTTATATATTTCAAACTTCAATTGGATTTATTTACTGGTGTTTATTTTGGCGATTTTTATATTTCTTGCTTATATTAGCAAGAACGCCAAGGCATTCATTGATATTTCATTCTTCAAAAATAAACGGTTTGTTTCACTGCTTGCTGTAGCGTTTGTAATTTACTCGGTTCAATTAGCGTATATATTTCTATTTCCATTTTTGCTTGAAAACATTTATGGTTTGAAACTTGATACGATTTCTTTATTATTGATTCCAGCGTATGTTTTATCTGCCACAGTTGGTGCACTCTCTGGAAAAATTGCTCAATTTCTCGGAAGTAAGCAATCGATTATTATAGCAATGGCTGGCATTACTGTCAGTGTATTATTAGGTGGATTGTTTATCCAAAGTTCAGTGGTCGTGTTTGTTTTTTCAATGATAATATTCTCTAGTTCATTTGCACTCATGTACGCACCGATGATTGATTCATGTGTAAGTACAATTGCCAAGGAAAAATCCGGCACAGCGGTGGGCTTTTATAATCTCGTTCTGAATGTAGCCGCTTCAATTGGTATTGCCTATACAGCTGCAATGATGGATTCAGCTTCTATGAAAACTAATTTGTTGGGATATATCCACCTTGCAAATGCATCCATGTATAGTAATATATTATTAATTTTATCGATAATCTCAGCTTTTAGTTTAGTTGTATATTGGGGATTGGTTGGGCGAAAGTAACTCATAAAAAAACCATATAGGTTTATATTGAAGAGAACTCTGAGACGGAAAAGTCCAGGGTTTTTTTTATATTGGGAGTTAGGCGAATGATGACAGCCATTGTTCGCCTTGTGTATAATCAAGAAGTGGACTGTGGTTTTTTTCCATAAAAGGAGTGGCGCTGATTGTTACGATGAAAAACAAATCACTTTGGTTATCGATTGGATTATCGCAACTTATATTTATGGCTCTATTCCCAATCTGGTTACGGCTATTATCTTATCTACATCCTATTGTTCTGGCCGTCGTTTGGTTGTGTGTAACAATACTTGTGTTTTTTGTGGTTTACTTTGCGCGTAAAGAAACCATCCATATCTCAAAAACTATCATTATTAGTATTGTAATCGTGTATAGTTTCGGCCTTTTGGTATTATTATTTTTCCGTCCGTCAAACCAGGAGTATAGTCAAATAAATCTTGTCCCATTTAAAACGATTGCAGGATTCCTGTCGGGGAATGGGAATTTTCTTGTTGCTTTTTATAATATTACGGCTAATGTTTTGCTTTTCGTTCCGTTTGGTGTCGTTACCCTTTTATTATCCAAAAATCCATTGAGGCCAAAGCTGTTTTTTATATCTGGCTTGATTATTCTTCTAATTGAAACGACTCAACACCTGACAAAGCGGGGCAGTATGGATATTGATGATATGATCTTAAATTTGCTGGGGGTATGGATTGGCTATGTTTTGTATCCGGCGATTCATAAAGTGGTGAGAGTCAAAGGTGCTTAAGTATGACTTTGGGTGGTGTTCCTTTTGAAAAAGCTATTTATTGTACCCCTAATCGTTGGTTTGATATTAGCAGGCTGCAGTGGCAAGGATGAAGCAGTTAAAGGGACAATTGATCTAAAGGGGAGTATTACCGAAATTGATCAAGCGGGGAACCGAATAATGATCGAAGATAAAGACCATGGCCGCGTGTGGGTTACGTTACACGAAACGGGAAATATCGCTGAGTTTGAGATAAATCAAGAGATTGTCGTTTGGATTGATGGTGAAGTAAAGGAATCATCGCCTGCTCAAGCGAAAGCACTGAATATGGAGCATACCCAAAAATAAAGGAGGAAACGTTTGATGATGTCTGCGTTAATCCTTGGAGGAACACAGTTGGTTGGCAAATATTAGTCCAGTTACTATTGGATGAAGGCGTTGAAAAATCAGACTGGCAGGCCTCATGAGCGGTTCATGAGGCCAAAGGCAAAAAACTTATAGTTACTTCAGTTCTTCCATTAATGGAATCCAAATTTCGGAATAGTAATTAGGGCTACCAGGGTCTCCCTCAAAATAGACTTCTAATTCGGGAGTACCGGCAGGCTTATAGTGGTTGGAAGGGAACCATTCTGAATAGATTTGCTTCCATACCTTCTGGATAGCATCGGGCATCGCACCGTGAACCTCGAAAACAACCCACTTCGATGCCGGGATTTCAAGCGTCAAAAAACCTTCAGGAACGTCCCCGACGGATTCGGCAGCAATCCAGTAATCGATTACTGTTGATTGTTGATCCGTATTTTCGACGCATACGCCCAGAAGTCCTTTGATTTCCCCGTTATTTAACTGGATTAATAAATCGCTGGTCCCTTCGGTATTAGCATCATCCCACATTTTTGGGATGCCAATTAAATTCTCCCCATTTACACATGAAAACTCTCTCTTGACGCCAACAACTTGGAAACCTTCTCTTTCGACAATTTTGTAATTCATCGGATCTGCTCCCTTCAGACTCACCTGAATCATCAGGCGGTTATACGATTTCAGCATTCCACGGTAATTTCTTGCTTGGCTAGGTGTAATCCCGTGTTGCCTCCGAAATGCTTTGGTAAAAGCTTCAGGAGTGTCATAGCCATATTTAAGGGCGATATCTATAATTTTACTGTTAGTATGTGAGAGTTCTTGCGCAGCGAGGGTTAATCGTCTGCGGCGAATATACTCACCAACCGTTATATCTGTTAAAATTGCAAAAGTACGTTGAAAATGAAATACCGAGACATTCGCTTGATTCGCAATTTTTTTCATAGAAATTGTCTCTAATAAATGCTCTTCCATATAGTCGATTGCCCTTTGCAACGATTCGACCCATCCCATATCGCTCACTCCCTGATTCTATCCTACTAGCAATCTGAACAAGAATCCTGTCAATTTATGCTTGATTCGAACAGATTCCTTATATCCTTATTTTTACCAGGTTGTTCATAAATGTCCAATTTTTATCTAAAAGATTTTCGCTCGAGTGGGTTACATTGACCGAAAAAGAAAAAATAGTGGCCTTGTGGTAAATGAAAAGAGGTTACATTGACCGAAAAAGAAAAAATAGTGGCCTTGTGGTAAATGAAAAGAGGTTACATTGACCGAAAAAGAAAAAATAGTGGCTTTGTGGTAAATGAAAAGGGGTTACATTGACCGAAAAAGGAAAAATAGTGACTTTGTGGTAAATGAAAAGGGGTTACATTGACCGAAAGGGGACAAAGAGCACTCGAACGGTTAATGAAAAGGAGTTACATTGACCGAAGAGGGAAAAAGGGCACTTGAACGGTAAATGAAAAGGAGTTACCTTGACCAATAAGGGACAACGAGCTCTCATACGGTAAATGAACAGTCATGAGCATAAATTAGTAATCGGATTTGCTATATTGATATCTAAAAAAACGACAGATTTCTGTCGTTTCAATTTTCTAATTCCACATATTCACCCGATTGTAATATTTGATCTTATTATAACGGTAATCGAGTTAGAACGTCGTACACCCTAGATTTGAATTAGCCTCCAGTCAAATCCAGAGAAAATAAATCAATCTCTTTCTCTAGCCCTTTGTGTATCTCTAATATTCTTTTGGACCGTTATGGCTGCAAATAAACTAAGAACAAAAGCCATACCATAAAATCCTTTTTCGCTTAAATCAATACTTCCTGCATTGAATAAACCGATACCCATTAATGAAATAGATACAATAAGTGCAAACCAACTAATCCCATAATAAATATTAGTAACAGGTATTCCCTCATCCTTATCTCTTACTGCTTTTTGTAAAGATACCGCTGCATAGAGTCCAAATATTAAAACTGCAAAGTAATACCCTTTTTCGTTCAATTGCATAGATGCGTTAAACAAACCTATGAGATATGCCGCAACACCTACTAATAGCGCAGCCCAAGAAGCACCTATGAAAGCTGGAGTAGGTTCTCCTTCTTTCCTTGCTACTTTCATTTTTGGATCCTTTTGTTTTCCTTTATCTAACAAAACCTCATTATCATTAGACATTGAATGTTCCGCCTCCCTCTTTTTATCGAATAAAAATGGAGCACTAGATAGACTGTAGTGCTCCTATCTAAATCTATTATATAGAAGTTTCTTACAAAAAATAGATAATTTTTTACTTTATTTCCAATTAAGATAAAAGTCCATGGCTGAATGTTAGGAGCTGTACTTGATTTTTCAACAATAAAGGCTTTTTTCATCAAGAAGGTCGGTGCCAGAGCAATCAAGGTCGTGTCCAATTGGATTTGCTGCGTAATTAAATTGTTCTTATAAGATATTTTTACAAAAAATCATATGGGCATGTATTTCGGGACACTAAACGTTCCTTTTTTCCACATTTGTGTTAAAGTTAGGGGGAAATTATATAGGATATACGCAGGTGAGGGATTAACATGGAAGGCTGGAAACGAAATTTATGGGTGCTGTGGATTGGAGTCTTTTTTACATCAGCAAGCTTTTCAATGGTGATTCCGTTTTTGCCCATTTTTCTTCCGCAAATTGGTGTCACCGAACATGTTGAGATGTGGGCAGGATTGTTATTCAGCGCTGCTTTCTTTGCTGGAGCCATCGCTTCACCATTCTGGGGGAGTGTAGCTGATAAATATGGACGAAAACCGATGATTATCCGGGCCGGCTTTTGTCTATTTATCATCTACACTCTAACCGCTTTTGTAACCAATCCTTATCAGTTATTGGCCTTGCGAATTTCCCAAGGACTATTAACTGGATTTATTCCTGGAGCGATTGCCTTAATTGGGACGAATACACCGGGCAAAAAAGTAGGCTACGCGTTGTCAATGATTTCAACCGCATCCGCTTCAGGCGGGATTGTCGGACCTCTTCTAGGAGGGGGGATTGCCCATTTGGTCGGCAATCGCTGGGCCTTTGGCAGCGCTGGGATCTTCACTTTGATTTCGACGATTCTCGTCATCCTTTGGGTGACCGAGGAGAATTTTACGCCAAGCAAAAAGCGAGGTTCTGTCAAAAATGATATAAAAGAAGCCTGGAGCAATCGGCCATTGATGCTGGTGCTTTTCTTAACCATCATTACCGCGGGGTCTATTATGACGATTGAGCCGGTCCTTCCTTTGTATATTGTAAAATTGGGCGGTTCAGTGGACAAGGCTTCACTGCTGGCGGGTATCGTGTTTTCCCTTCCTGGGATTGCCAGTGCTTTATTTGCACCTGTCTGGGGAAGGTGGGCCGATAAAGTAGGATTTCATCGGGTACTCGTGATAGGTTTACTTGGCGGCGGGATTGGCACGCTGGCACAAATTCTATTCAGCGAAATAATTGGCTTTTCGATTATCCGATTTGTATTTGGTGTCTTTTTCTGTGCGGTGTATCCTGCATTAAATGGTCTTGTTGTGAAATCAACAGCGGAGGACTTCCGCGGCCGGGCATTTGGATTAAGTCAAACCGCCAACCAGATCGGCGGGATGATGGGCCCGATGATTGGCGGTTTCATTGGCGGCATTTTCCCTGTGCAAATCGTGTTTGTTGTAACAGGTATCCTGCTTTTGGCTGCAATGGGAGCGGCCTATTGGAAAGGAAAGAGTCTGATCGGCCTATCAGCAAGAAAAAGTAACGCTTAGTGGGTTTGAGAAAAAGAAGAAGAGGGGAAATTCGGAAGAACGCAGGAATTGGCAGGGGACATTTATAAGGCGAATGAAGGACATATTCGAGTGAAAGCTAGAGAGAAAAGTCCTTCATAAGATGAATGAGGGACATTTTTATGAGAAGGCTAGAGAGAAAAGTCCTTCATAAGATGAATGAAGGACTTTTTAATGAGAAAGCTAGAGTGAAAAGTCCTTCAGTCGTTCTGCCCGTCCAGCCCCGGCTACTCTTAAGATACCGATTCCCCTTCCAAAGAAACAGCCTTCATTTTAGCTTTAGATATCTTCACATTACCGGCAACAATTCCGCCTAAAATTAAAACAACCCCGATCCATTGTGAGATGCTAACCTGTTCTGCTAAAACTAGTGATGATAGTATGACTGCAATCGGAAGTTCGGAAGCTGTTAAGATGGTTCCAAGTCCCGGACCGATATGCGGCATTCCGATTGAAAGTAAAAGCGGCGGCAGAGCAACTCCTAGTAAGCCAAGGTACAGACCGTATGGCGCTACTCCGATGAAAACAGGTAAATCCAATAACTCCGTTGGCTGAACGAGAATCAGTACAGTAATCAAACCGCCAGTGGCAAAAAGAGCACTCTTTTGCACAGGTGGTGTATCCTTTTCCACCGTACTGCTCAGAAAGATAAAAGAGGTATATGTCAAAGCCGACAGTAGTCCCCAAACGGTCCCCTGCCATGTAATTTCCCCGCCGCCTTCAGTGATTACACCAGCTGCAAGAATCGACCCAATGACAAGAATACCAATCGAAACAACCTTCCCAATTGTCGGCGGCTTTTTATAAAAAATCCATTCAAATAAGCTGCCAATCCAAACAAATTGAAATAAGAATATAATTGCTAGGGATGCGTGAAGTGTTTGCAATGATTGATAATAAAAGACACCCGTAAGACCCAGTGGAATTCCCGATAATAGCAGTGTACCTATTTTAGCAAGTGTAAGTTTTTTCTTTTTTGAAAAAAGAGCCAAAATCCAAATTAGTAAAGCCCCCATTAGGTATTGACTCCCAGTGACCTCTGCAACGGTAAAACCAGCTGAATAAGCTAGTTTTACAAATGTGGATAATGCGCCGTAACAGCATCCCCCTAAAAAAACAAGAAGTGCATATTGCCATGTTTTCATTTCTTCTACCCCTTTCATTCTATCGAGCCGTAGCTCCTTTTTAACGCAAAAAAGCCACACAGCTATAGTAATAAGCTGTGTGGCGAAAATAGAGAATTCTCTAGAAAAGTCCACAAACAAATGGTTTTTTATTATTCAATCTGACTTTGTTACTTTAAAACAAATGACAATGAATGTCAATAAAAAAATGAGTATTTTTATGGGTCTCTCCCTTTTTAGTGGTACACATTTTTTTGTGAAACACCCCCGGTTCCAATAGTTTGGTATTCCTGATTTAGAATGTTCTTCCGATCATTAGGACAAATTCCTATTGAATATAGTAATTATGAAGGCATTTGGAATAAGAAGTTAAGGGTGGGATTTTATGCAAATGGGCTCCAATCAGTGGAATCGTTATCTTGGTGCCATCGATTCCGCCTTAGACAAAGGGATGGCGGCAAAGGAAGTCGTTTGCTCAATAACGACTGGTTTTCGCATGATTCCTTCACTGCGGAATGCACCGGGGCTAAATCCCTATCATGCATCAGTGGCAGATGTCGGCTATGGTTTTGATGCGGTAAGGGGGACAATTCAGCGGCTTCGAAATGGTGAAGTGCTCGCTCTCGCTAAAGAAATGCTTGTTCTTGACCTTGATACACTAAGAATCAGCGAAAAACAATTAGGGCCCAATTTCGATCTTGTAGCGAAAGAGGCAACAGCAGAAACCTATTATTTAATCGAGCAAAGTCAATATCTCAACCGGCAAATTGCTGAAAATATTAACGAGGCGATCGGGTACGGGAAGGCACTTTTGGGAGTAGAATGGGATGCGATTCTAAAGCGGGTCCAAAATATTCAATCCATTCCTCGCCTTTAGTAAGAAAAGCGCAAGCGCCCTGGTCAGCGGCGTATGGCCTAGAGCGCTCCAACTGAGATAAAGGAAACACGGAGAGCGAAGGACACTAGCCGCTAGGGCGCTGGAGCTGGACAATTCTCAAAGCCGAAACTAATACGCTTATATTACAAAAGAAGGGAGGGTTCTCGGGTATGTCTCACAACATGAATGAACAAGAGCAGCGCTTAATGGAATGGTGGAATGCCACGGAAAAGGGCACATTTGTGGTGAAACAGTTGGTCTCCCTCATTACAGAACTAAGGCTGCATCCTGACTCAAGCCGTGCGGACGGGATGATTCTGCTTTACCGCGCTGCATCGGAGGTTTCATATGGATATGCTGGGATGAGAGGCTGTATCCGCCGTAATTTTGCCCATGAAAATTCAGAGTTTCTGCACAATAATATCGTCAGATGCAGGAGCTTTGCCCGGAGATTTTCTGTGGACACACAGGTACTCCTTGAGCGGGTTGCCAAACAAATCAGTGGTGCAAACGCCTTGCTGATTGTCGAGCGTATTCGTGAAACACTCCGTGATAATGCCGCCATTCTATCCGAAATCGAACACAAAGCCAATGCCTTTTTTGGGAAGGAGACCTTTCAAACGCTGCAGAATAACTTAATCCATTCCATCACATTGCCGCCTTTTAATTGACTATTTAAAAAATAAAATGTTGGTGGTTGAAATGTCAAATAGAGGTAAGGGTAGTGAACAAAAATGGAGAAGGGAAATCGTCGATTGATGATTCTTTTCTCCTTTTTCGTTTCTTAAGCCGAATATCCTACTCCTGGCAAAATAATGAAACTTTTTTTTACATGAACCAGTATAATGTAATGATTTGTTTTTTCAAAAGGGGGAGGAATGATCTAGATGAGTATTATTTCAAGGTTTAAAGATATTATGGCGAGCAATATTAACGCGTTATTGGATAAGGCAGAAGACCCAGAGAAGATGATTGATCAGTATTTACGAAACCTTAGCAAGGATTTAGGAAAGGTAAAATCGGAAACGGCTTCCGTCATGGCAGAAGAGCAGCGTGCAAAAAGGGTCGTAACCGAGTGCCAGGAAGATATGGCGAAAATGGAACGTTATGCAATCAAGGCGCTAGAAGCAGGAAATGAAGGAGATGCACGAAAGTTCTTGGAAAAGAAAGCAGCACTCTCAGCAAAATTAACGGAGCTACAAACAGCTTCTCAATTAGCTGCTGCCAACACTCTGCAAATGAAACAGATGCACGATAAACTTGCCGCCGATATTGGTGAATTGGACGCGCGCAAAAATATGTTAAAAGCGAAATGGTCCGTGGCGAAGACGAAGGAACGAATGAATAAGCTTGGAGCATCGACAGCGGATTCAGGCCAATCGCTTTCCGCATTTGAGCGAATGGAAGACAAGGTCAATCGTGCACTGGACGAGGGAAATGCAATGGCGGAACTAAATGCAGCTCCGAAAGATGACATCGCCGATTTAACAGCCAAATACGATGAAAAGAGCGACGGTGTTGAGAATGAACTTGCCGCCTTAAAAGAAAGAATGAAACATAAAGGGTAATCAGCTACCGAAAGCTGCAGACCCAGAATGCTGCTGCTTTTGGCCGGCGGCCATTACATTTTCTTAATATCAAAGGGGTGAAGAAGGAATGATTCTTCATTATAAATGTCCCAGTTGTGGAAGCGATATGAGCTTTGATCCGGATTCAGGTGAATTATCGTGCCAAAGCTGCGGCAGACACGAAAATATCGAAAACTATCCTGAGGAGTTGCGGACAGCAAGTTTTTCAGAAGATGAAGCGAATGAGTACCATTGTGAAAATTGTGGAGCCGTTCTCATGACAGCAGCAGAAACAGCGGCAACAAACTGTGGGTTCTGCGGAGCGGGCGTCGTCATCGCCGATCGATTATCAGGTCAGCTTGCACCGGGGAAGGTGATTCCTTTTACCATTAGTAAGGAAGAGGCAGTGAAGGCGTTTCAAAAATGGTGCAGGAAGGGGCTCCTTACCCCGAAAGGGTTTATGACGGCGGACCGGATTAAAAGTATTACAGGCATGTATGTACCATTTTGGTTATTTGATTTAAATAGTAAGGTGCAAGTGAATGCCACATGTACAAAAGTCAGGACCTATGATCAGGGCGATAATACTTATACAGAAACAAAGTATTTTGATGTCTATCGCGATATTAACCTAGATTATGTCAAGATTCCGGTTGATGCATCAGAGAAAATGAACGATGAATTAATGGATAAATTAGAACCCTACCCATACGATCAGTTAAAAGAGTTTAAAACTCCCTATTTGGCAGGTTATCTTGCGGAGAAATACAATTATACAGACGAAGAATTGCTGCCAAGGGCGAAAGACAAAATCAGTGACTATATTGATTCCTATATTCATTCCACACTATCAGGTTATCATTCCGTAAATATGAAGGAAAAGCAGGTCGATACCAAATCAGTGAAAAGTAACTATGTTTTACTGCCTGTATGGATGGTCAGCTATGATTATAACCATTCGGAGCATACGTTTGCGATGAATGGGCAGACGGGGAAAGTCGTCGGCAAACCGCCAATCAGTACTGGGAAGGTGGCAGCGTGGTTCAGCGGCATTACGGCTGGAACTTTTTTTGCTTTAAAATGTATCTCTTATATGATGGGAGGCGGCTTTTGGTGAGTGGAATTTTAGGACAAAAACGAAGCCTTCTCGTCTTTTTACTTTCCTTTATTTTGCTGCTGCCAGTAGGGGCACGAGTTAATGCTGAATCGTTTGATTCTGAACAGTACATTTATGATTTTGCCGGGCTGCTGACCGGAAAAGAAGAGGCAGAACTTCAATCTATATCTAGTAAACTGGGGAAAGAAAGAAACACCGCTTTTATTATCATTACGGTAAATGGGACGGAAGGAAAGAAACTCATTCAATATGTCGAGGACTTCTATGATGAACATGGCCCCGGCTATGATCAGGCGTTTGGAAATACAGCCATTTTAGCGATTGATTTGGATAAACGAGACGTGTATCTGGCAGGTTTTAAAAAAGCGGAGCAGTATTTGGATGATGGACGGCTTGATCAGATACGTGAGAAAATTACTCCAGACTTGTCTGAAGGTAACTATTATCAAGCATTTTCAGACTTCATCACTACATCGCATAAGTATATGGGCTATGAGCCGGGTGTGAATCCGGAAAATATTTTATTTACATGGTGGTTCCAACTCATTGCCTCCATCATTGTAGGCGGTGTCGCTGTTATGTTTATGGCCTACCGCTCCGGCGGCAGGATTACAGTAAATGAGCAAACCTATATGGATGGCAATCAATCAAGAATCATAAGCAAGTATGATAACTTCGTAAGGCAAACCGTGACGAGGGAAAGGAAACCGTCAGACAACTCGAAAAGCGGAGGCGGAGGCGGCATCTCAAGCGGCGGCCACTCACATAGCGGCAGCAGCGGCAAGTTTTAACAAAGAAAAGCGCAAGCGCCCTGGTCAGCGGCGTTTCGCGGCTACGGTGCTTGAGCTAGACCATTCTCAAATTTAAAAAAGAAGGGAGCAGATGGTGGATGTCTTTTTTTAGAAACCAATTTGCAAATGTCGTAGAATGGCAAGAATTTCGCGATGATATGATTTTTTATAAATGGAGTAATCGGGAAATCAAGAAGGGGAGCCGATTGATTATTCGTCCTGGTCAAGATGCGGTATTTTTTAACAATGGAAAAATTGAAGGGGTATTTCGTGATGATGGAGAGTATGATATCGAGTCACAAATCATTCCCTTCTTATCGACTTTAAAGGGTTTTAAGTTTGGCTTCAATAGTGGCATGCGAGTAGAAGTGCTGTTTGTGAACACGAAGGAATTTGTGGTGAAATGGGGTACTCAAAATGCGATTAATATCCCGACACTTGGACTTCCAGGCGGCATGCCAATTAGGGCAAACGGGACATTTCAATTTAAAGTCCATGATTATATTGCTTTAATTGATCAAATTGCCGGTGTGAAGGATCAATATTTTATCGAGGATGTCAGAATTCGTATCACCTCGATTCTTGACCAGCTCCTGATGAAATGGATTACAAAAGAAGGAAAGGATATGTTCAATCTCCAGGCTAACTCCTTCGACATTTCTAAAGGGATTCAAGAGGATTTAGATATGCAGATGATTAAAAGTGGCATCATGATCACTGGATTTACCATTATGAGCTTCAGCTATCCAAAAGAAATTCAAGAAATGATTACCAAAAACGCTTCACATGGAATGGTGAGTGATGTGGGCAGATACCAGCAAATCTCGATAACAGACGGGATGGCTTCCGGAAAAATGAGCGGAGGCGGAACGGCATCTGACATGGCGGGAATGATGATGGGGATGAATATCGCGGGTCAAATGATGAATCAAATGAATCAGCAAACCCAAAAGCAGCCTGCACCAACGCAAAACACTCCATCTCCAACGCAGCCGAATGCAGATGACCAAAAGAGACCAAACTTTTGCCCAAATTGCGGGACCAAAACAGCCGCTGCCAACTTCTGTTCAAACTGCGGGCAAAAGCTCATTCCCTAATCTCAAACAGAAAGACGCTGTTGAATGAACAACAGCGTTTTTTATAGTTTATTGATAAGTAAAATTAGTTACAATATTTAGTAGATATATAAGAATAGAGCTAGGGAGCTGAGATGAATGAAGAATTACCAGATTCGTACATATGAAGAAGCCATTGAAGTGATTAAGGAAATTGGGTTGCTGCCATTGGCAAAGTTAATTCCTGATTATCCCTCATTAGATAGTATTACTTCGAAGAATCATTGGCATTGTGGTTCAGAATTGGATCCGTGGATGTGGCGTACAAAATTCTCAGTTGAGGGGGTGGCTGCATACGGGAAGTTTATTAAGAAAAAGTCTGTTTTGATTTCTTGTGAGCTACTTCCATTAGTTAAGTCAGTTTTAGGCTCCAATCATACGCTAAAACGCCGCTATAATGATGGACTCGTATCAAGAGAAGCTTTAGAATTATTTGGACTTATCCATGATGAACCGGGCATTGATACCAGACTGTTAAGGGCAAAAGCAGGAATGAAGGAGAAAGAAAAGAAGAAACCATTCGATCTCGCGTTGCTGGAATTACAAGGGTCCATGGATATTGTTGTCTCTGGAACGAAGGAAAAGACCAATGAGCTGGGTGAAAAGAATGGCTGGAGCAGTACGTCTTTTGAGACTTTGGACTATTGGGCAACAAATAATCATGTTGATTCAGTTCAGATCCATACGGAGGAAGCAACAAAGGAGCTGAATGAGCACTTTTCCAAGATCTGCAACCCAGAATCGATGAAAGCACTGGGGAAAATCTTTACGTTTTAATCATTTAAACGGTTATAAAAATATGCGAATAATGGAAAGGAGGATGGGTATGGTTTATATTGCTCTTCTTCGGGGGATTAATGTGGGTGGAAAAAATAAAATTGACATGAAATTGCTCAAAGAAACGTTCGAACAAGTCGGGATGAATGATGTGGTGACATACATCAATACGGGTAATCGGTGATATATGTCCCCGGAGCGATTCTCTGGTCAGTGGACAAGAAAAATGTAACCAAAAGTGGAAGGTCAAAAATCATTGGATCAAAGATATATAAACAAGTTACGGTAAGGAATGTCAACACCGCCCGTAAGATATATGAACGGATGCAAGCTCAAAACAGTTAGTTATCCCTTTGACTTCTTATCGTTATAAAAACTACAGCTGAAATTAAATTTAGTATTCAACCAGGAACGATCCAAGAAGGGGGATCGTCTGGCAGCTTAAAAAGAGAATAATATTCCTTAACCAATTCTCTATGGGTTTTCTGTGTTCATTTCTATCTCCTTTTTGACAGACTATTTTCGATTATATCCCCGCTCTCCATAGGGTTGTAACTTTTCCAGCCATTTTTCTTCAAGAGCTAATAAAGCTTCTTTTTCGTTAAAATACGGATCATCGTACTTCTTCAATTTTTCAAGGATATCAATCTGGAAAGCATCTTTTCCGTATTGGTTCCATTCTATTTGCAGCTCTTTGTGGGTGGTATACCCGTTAGTTTCAAGCATGAATTTTAATCCGTTTAACGTTTTAAAGTTTTTCGTACTTCCAACCAATATTTTATTGTTGAGTGTATTCTTTATCTGATAAATTCCCGCATCAACAGTTATTTCCTTAAATTGTTGTTTTAACTCTTTTTTGCGATCCATGATTTGTCACCTTCTGTTATCATTTACTTTTTTAACCAATAACTACTTCCATCGGATTTACGTTCTAAAAATCCATATTCAATTAAATATCTTCTTATTAAAATATAATCCTCATAAATTCCTTTTAGAATTTGATTTAATTCTTGTTCATCATAATTGTAATCCGTTTTTAAATGGTTTGAAATTTCTCTAAGGATTACAAGTCTTTGTTTTTCTTTTTGGGGAAACCTAGTCAAAATTCCTTCGGAGAAGTATTTATGAAGAAATTGCTCATGTTCATCTTGGGTAATGTTGTATCGCTCATCTACCATTGTGGCTGTTTTATGCACGGGTACAAAAGCTGGTGCATGTTCATCTTTCTCTTTCAGCAATTCCATCAAAGCTAAAAAAGTCTTTGCCTGGCGTTCCTTTTCTTTTAAAGCAAAACGGTGATGACGAATAGTAGAAGCACTGCCAATACCTAAAACTTTTTGAATTTCTTTATCATTTTTTCCCTGATAAAAAAGAGATAATAGGTTCTTTTGATGTTCAGTAAGACCTGTGAGTTTCTTGTCCATGTCAATTAAATATTCAAATACGGATTGGTGAGTATCTTCTATATGAATACGCATATACCTTTCGGCTTCGTACAATTTATCTTCATAAGGATAAACAATCCCTTTTTCGATTCTTTCCCCACACAATAGACAAGTAAATGAATCATTTTCTTGAATATACCCACATTTTAGCTCTTCCAAAGAGGCACTCCAAAAAATATTTGATATTTCCATCGGTATTAACACTTCCTGTTAATTTTCAATAAAATAAACAAAAACAAATTTAGTTTGAATATATACAAACATATTACAATAACGTTTAAGTTTATTCAATAAATATAAATACATTATTGTAATATTTGTATAAAAAAAGAAAGGCAACATAAGCTGCCTTTCAAAAGTACATAAAATTGTTTCTATATTTCACTAAGTTTTATCTGCTTATTTTTATTATCTAAACGTTTCTGCCAAATGATCGTTACCATCATTGTTAAGATTAGGAAAATAAGCCCCATAATAAATGGATAGATAATATTGACATCGTATAACATCCCTGCCAAAGTTGGTCCTAAAACATTTCCGATACTCATGTAAGCATTATTCATGCCCATGGCAAAGCCTTGTTCATTACCAGCCATTTTGGAGATAAGTGTATTTAGAACAGGCCGAAGTATGGAAGTAGCTAGAAAAATTAAAAGTGTTACCCCAAAGAAAAGTGTATAGGTAGATGCAAGGAGAGAAAGGAGGAACCCTACTGTTGATACTCCTAAAAAGATAATTAGGACAATTCCTTCACCAAAGCGGCTAACGATACGGTCAACGACAAAAAGCTGTACAATGGCACTTACAATCCCCGTTGATGTTACCATTATAGCAATTTGTTGTGGAGTCGCACCAAATTGATTATCAACGAATAGACCAAGAACGGATTCGAATGCCATTAAACCAAAACTCATTACGAGGGTAATAATAAGTGGAATAAAATAAGGCATCTTCACTGAGCGAAACATCTTTCTAGCCATGGATTCTTCATCATCGGGAAGTTCCTTTATTTCTGATGTATTACTTTCCTTGAGAACATAGATTGAAAATAATACGGCAACAAGTGAAACAAGTGCAGATATCAATAATGGTACTTTTAATCCAAAATCCGCGAGAAACCCACCTATGCCTGGACCAATAACAATTCCCAGTGACATGGCGGCTGATACTAAGCTATTGCCTTTTGCTCGTTGATCCATTGTAGTAATATCCGCTACATAAGCAAAAATAGCAGGAACGAGCAACGCCGCCCCAATCCCGCCAATAATACGTGAAGCGTAAAGCCACCAAATTGAATGGAAGCCGTAAAAGACAAACATGGATATCGTCAAACCGATCAATCCATAAATAATCATCTTCCTGCGACCAAATTGATCAGCCCATTTCCCTGCAATCGGAGAAAAGATTAATTGTGCTCCTGCAAATAGAGCAATCATTAATCCTGCTGCAGTACCACCCTGGTTAATGGACTCTAAATATGCTGGTAAAATAGGAATAATAATACCGAAACTTCCAATGGCAATGAACATATTTATCATCAATATGGTTATCTTTTTCCGTTGTTCTGTATTCAGTGTTGTTCACCTCTTTTTCTTTTTTTGTTGGTAAAGTTGCTGCCTATCAAGAATAAATAAAAAAACTACATTACATTAATAAAAACCAATTGTCAATGGATCTTAAAATCTGCTCTAATTCTTTTTAAAGCACTGCATATTCCTAGTATCTTTTTGCCAGGGAAAATCGTTATTTATATGAAAGAGATCATTTTTCACTTTATTAAAAGGGGGAAAAATATTATGAAGGTCCTCATATTAGGAGGTACACGTTTTTTAGGAAGAGCTTTCGTAGAAGAAGCGTTGGGAAGAGGGCATGAAATCACCTTATTCAATCGTGGTAACAGTAAAGAAACGTTTCCTGAAGTAGAACAGTTAATTGGCAATAGAGATCATGATGTATCACTTCTGAAAAATCGGAAATGGGATGTCTTAATCGATACATGCGGATTTGCTCCCCATCAAATAAAAAAAATCGCTGATGTGCTTCGGGATAACATCGACCATTATACATTTATCTCAAGTATCTCTGTTTATAAAGATTGGGTTCCGCTCAATATTACGGAAGACTATCAATTACAGCCCATGCTGACGGAAAATCAATTGAAGGACATTGAGGCAGGTAATGTCTCTCCATATGAGTATTATGGAGCGTTGAAAGTATTATGTGAAGCAGAAGCAGAAAAGCATTGGCCAGGCCGTGTTTTGCATATTAGAGCAGGTCAGCTTGTAGGGCCATTTGACTATACGGATCGGCTGCCGTATTGGATTCAGCGTGTAGCACAAGGCGGAAAAGTATTGGTGCCAGGACGTTCAGATCGACCTGTTCAATTGATTGATGTTAGAGATATAGCGTCATGGGTGTGTACTATGGCGGAACACAGAAAAGCAGGTACCTTCAATGTAACTGGCCTCAATTATGATTTGGCGATAGAAGAGCTGTTAAACACCTGTAAAGCCGTTACAAACAGCGATGCCGAATTTGTATGTATGGAAGAAGGATTTTTATTGACGCACAATGTACAACCGTGGACGGAGATGCCACTTTGGATCCCTGAAAACTTCCCGATAGAAGAAGAAACTGAACCATGGAAAGGAGCTTTTTCCTTCAATATAGAAAAAGCTGTTAACGCAGGTCTTACCTTTCGACCTCTAGAAGACACTATTTATGATGTTTATCAATGGGAGAAAGCAAGGAAGGAAATAGATAGAAAAGCAGGGATCTCACAAGTAAAAGAGCAGGAACTGCTGGGGAGATGGTTTCAAAAAGATAAAATGGAGTCATTGTGATGGGGGCAACTCCAAGCCCATAGGAAAACTCCAATTTATTTGTATATTTCATAATAAAATATCTCAGAATAACAAATAAAAAAAGTGAGGTATTTCCTTTGGCGATATTTAGAAAAAAAAAGACAAACACCTTAACCGCTGCAGAAGTATCCGCCCTTTGGTTACAGTACACAGGTGATAGTATGGCTATTTGTGTTTACAAATACTTTCTTAATATTGTTGAAAACAATGAAATCAAACCCATACTAGAATTCGCCTTACAGTTAGCCGAAGGACATCTCACAAAAATCAAAGAATTCTTGAAAAGTGCAAATTTCCAAGCCCCAATAGGATTTACCGAGAGTGACGTGAATGTGAATGCCCCGCGTCTGTTTTCTGATCAATTTCTACTTTTTTACTCCTATATTATGACAATACATGGGTTAAACGCTTATAGCCTGGCTATTACAAACTCGGAACGACAAGACATTCAAAATTATTTCTTTGAATGTACGGTAACATCTAAGGAATTGTTCCAAAAAATAGTGGAATTGGCTAAAAGCCAACCAAAATTTCCAAGTGTCCCTTCTATTCCAACACCTCATGGGGCGAAGTTTATTGAATCCACAGGAATCATTTCAAATCTAATTGGTGACAAAAGACCACTTAATAGTTCGGAAATCAGCACCCTTTTCTTTAATTCAACGAAAACTGGATTTATCAGTTCGCTTAGTTTGGCTTTCAGTCAGGTAGCGCAGCAGGAGGAAGTTCGTCATTTTATGTTGAAAAACGTTAAATTAGCAGGGAAAGATGCTGAAAGCTTTGACACAATATTACGACAAGATCATTTACCGATACCTGAGAAATGGGATGCTGAGATCACCGATTCTACTGTAAGTCCATTTTCGGACAAATTGATCATGTTTCACGCAGCGTTTTTAGTAAATGCGGCACTATCCTATTATGGTGCTTCATTAGGTTCCAGCTTTAGGTCCGACATAATCTTGACCTATTATAAAGTATTTACCCATGCAATGGAGGCTGGTACTTTTTCTTACAATATTATGGTGAAACATGGATGGCTAGAAAAACAACCTGAAGCGATTGACAGAAAATCCTTGGCACAAGGTTCAGAAAAATGAGATGGAAAATCGAGCGTTAGGCAGGCTAGCTAACGCTCTCATTTAGTTTTTCTTTAATCAACTGTATTATCTTTTTGTAGAAAGAAATTCCATGAGGGACAAATTCCTGTTTCCCAGCCATTCTATCGAAAAAGAGCTTTTCACCATTATTATTGATTTCAAATCCTATAATATTTATTTCGTGTTTTTCACCCGACCAAAGATCAATAAAATCGGAAAATTTTACTTTGATGATGCCTGAAACTTCCTCTTTTTGTAAGCTGAATACATCAAAATCCAGATTTTTTTTATATAAAAATGTGTGCGCCAGTTCATTATCAATTAAGTCTTCATGTTTGACACAATAATTGATAATCCCTAATGGTATTAGCTCGGAAAAGGAAACATCAATTCCTAATTCTTCTTTAATCTCCCTAATACCATCCGCTGCTGTTTCATCGGCTAATAAATGTCCGGCAGAAGTAATATCAAAAAGGTTGGGATGGTCCTTTTTCAATCCACAGCGGCGCTGAAGATAAAGATAATTCACTTCTGCTTCACGGCTGACAATCCAGCAATGAAAGGATTCATGCCAAAGCCCCTGCCTATGTACTTCCGCCCTAGTAGCTGTCCCGATAGGTTTCCTCTGGTTATCAAACACTCGAACTAGCTCATTCTCCATTATTTGTTCTCCTTATATAAATATTCTATATATGTAGAAATTCTATGTATATATAGAATAATCTATTCATTCTGTTCATGCAACTAGTTTTACTTTCTTTTGAATAAACAAGGAAAATCCATCTTCTATAGAGAAAATGTAGATAGAAGATAACTGGGGGTTAAAATAAATGGACAATATCGATAAAAGAAATCGATTGGAGGAGGAGCCATTTAGTTATCGTTTAACTAAAAGTAATACAGTCCTTCTGGAGTATTTTGGTAAACTAATTAAAACATTAAAAGGGAAAGACGCCGAAAAACTTTTAGAAAAAATTCAAAACGCTGAAGACAAAAAGGCAGTTCAACTAATCTTGGCTAAAGCAACAGGGAATTTCAAGAGAGGTAATGAAAGAAAATAAATCAATAAAAAGGGCAGGTGGTAAATCAATGAACCAAGATTCACTGCGTTTGTATGATTATTATGTTTGGCGAATAAGCGGTTTTTTCACCATTTAAAGGAATTACCTCGGGAAGTTTACCGAAAGGCTTCAAATCAAAAATGCAAAATAAAGCATAATTAACTAAAATCTTGCCCAACAGCTGGCAAGATTTTTTATTTGAAAAGCAGGGTAAACTGACCAATAATAGTACCGGGCAGTTTTTTTATTTGCCAAAAAATCTTTTATTTTTCAGTACAACATGTTATTCTAAAAAAATAACCAAAATGAGTTAAGTTTGTAATTGAATAAATTAAAGTTAAGATATTTCTGACTTTTTGGATTTAGTTTTAAAGTAGTGGAAATGATTTTCTCCAAAATTAATTTTAGTAAAATAGTGAATTGTAAGATTATTGCTAAAAGGATTAAAAAATTTAAGTATTTTTAAAAAGGGGAAATGTTAATGAAGAAAATTAGTTTAGCATGGCAGATATTCATTGGTCTGGCTCTGGGTATTGCGGTCGGTGCGGTTTTTTATGGTAATCCTCAGGTGGCAAGTTTCCTCCAGCCAATAGGTGATATATTTATTCGCTTAATTAAAATGATTGTTGTTCCAATTGTTGTTTCAAGTCTTATTGTTGGTGTTGCAGGCGTTGGTGATATGAAATCTTTGGGGAAACTTGGCGGAAAAACCCTGCTTTATTTTGAAATTATTACGACAATCGCCATCATTGTTGGACTGCTTGCCGCGAATGTCTTTCAACCTGGGGTTGGAGTCGATCGCACACATTTAACGAAGACGGATATTAACAGTTATGTAAGTACAGCTGAACAAACTGAGTCACATTCAATGATTGATACTGTGGTGAACATTGTTCCCACCAACATCATTCAGTCATTAGCAAACGGTGATATGCTTGCTATCATTTTCTTCTCCGTTATGTTTGGGCTCGGAGTGGCGGCAATTGGTGAGAAGGGTCTGCCCATTCTCAATTTCTTTAGAGGAACCGCAGATGCGATGTTTTTTGTAACAAACCAAATTATGAAATTAGCTCCATTTGGTGTGTTTGCTTTGATTGGTGTGACGGTTTCGAAATTTGGTATTACTTCGTTAATCCCGCTGGGGAAACTGGTTCTGGTTGTTTACGGTTCGATGATCTTTTTCATTTTAGTGGTATTAGGGTTAACGGCGAAAATTGCCGGATACAACATTTTCAAGTTAATCAAATATTTAAAAGACAAACTCATTTTGGGCTATACGACAGCAAGTTCAGAAACGGTCCTTCCAAAAATTATGGAGAAGATGGAGAAGATTGGTTGTCCAAAGTCGATTACCTCTTTTGTTATTCCAACCGGTTATTCCTTTAATCTGGATGGATCCACGCTTTACCAAGCGATTGCGGCAATGTTCATTGCACAAATGTATGGAATTCCGATGAGTATCATGCAGCAAGTAACTTTGGTTCTTGTATTGATGCTAACCTCCAAGGGGATTGCCGGCGTTCCAGGCGTATCGTTTGTCGTTCTTCTTGCTACTTTAGGTAGTGTAGGGATTCCTGCTGAGGGACTGGCATTCATTGCCGGTATTGACCGGATTTTGGACATGGCACGTACCTGTGTAAACATTGTCGGAAATTCCTTGGCGGCAATTGTGATTACAAAATGGGAAGGCCATAGTCTTACTGAACATGGTGAACAAAAAGCAGCTTAAATTATAAAAGTACTAACCTTGCTCGGATTCGGGCAAGGTTTTTTCTTCGAATAAAAGTGAAGTGTGATACTATAGAAATAATTCAGACCTTTTTCAAGGGAGAGGATAGGAGTGGAAATTACCCTTAACAAAGTTTTTGTCGGGTTGCCAAAAACAATTGGCAGCAAAGAGGCTGCAAATCCAATGGATCGTGAATGGACAAGCGCCATTTTTAAAGAGCCTGTCGATGAGGCAATTTGGGTTGGGAAAACGGGTTTAACAGGTGATGGCCAAGGGGATTTGAAGCATCATGGCGGACCGGAAAAAGCTGTTTTTGCTTATTCGCTTGAAAATTATTCATACTGGCAGAAAGAGCTTGGAAATTCTGAAATTGGTGCTGGCGGGATGGGAGAAAATTTGGTTATGGAAGGCCTGGATGAAGGAGCAATTTCCATAGGTGATACCTTTCAAATTGGTGAGGCGGTTATTCAAGTATCACAGCCAAGGCAGCCTTGCTGGAAGCCGGCGCGCCGCTTTAAAGTAAAAAACTTAGCGCTATTATTGCAAAACACGGGTAAAACTGGCTGGTATTTTCGTGTAGTAGAAGAGGGAAATGTTGAGTCTGGCCAAACCTTTACCTTACTTGATCGGCCGTTTCCACAGTGGACGATTAAAAGATGTAATCAAATTATCCATGCAAAGCCGCTGGATTTTTCCGAAATGAGGGAGCTTGCACAGTGTCAATTACTTGCACCAGGCATGAGGGAGACATTGGCAAAACGGATAGAAAAACAGAACTCCAGCCCTGATATCCGTGATCGGGTATTTGGTCCAAATGAATAAGTAGTCGGAGCTGAACGAGTGAGAAGGCTGTTCGTGAACCGCCAAGTAATAAGAGAATGGAAGATGCCGCGATTAAAGGCGGTCATCTTCCCAGGCTCGATCCTCATCATTAATGTTGTATTTATCTTTTACCTCTTGATTCGCAAAGAAACCTAAAGCATATTTGACCACTTCTTGTATATCATTGGTTTCATATGCAGCGAAATCTTCGTTTGTTATGTTTAATTTAACACTTTCAAGTGCATATCCGCTGTCTAAATCGAGGTCTAGAAGTACCTCATACCCCTCTGCATTTTTATTCGCCTCAATAATATTGAAAGCCTGAATCGTTGTGCCTGTTTCATATTCGATGGATTCCATAAATTCTGACACGCAAACACCGCCCATCTTTTCATGTGTAACATCCCATAGTTTTAGCGGAACTAGGTACTGCTATTCGCTTCGTTTTGCTAAGCCATTGGGACTGGGGAAAAATGTTTAAAAGGATTCCCATCAATGGGTCGTGATAAAATGTTTTAAAAAGCCTAAATACTCTGAAAACGCTTACAATTTTCGGCTGGGAATGGTATAATATAACAAGGGGGACCTCATGATTTTTTCATCAGAGATTACTTAATGGAATCATGAAAGGGGTAGAGAAGAATGTCTGACAGCGTTTTCAAACACTTGCAAAAAAAAGGGATTATTGTACCTGAACATCAGATCCAACAAAAAATGTCACAATGGGATGCATACAAAATCATCACAAACAATGCTAATCCTGAAAAGATTGCAGGTCAAACCTTAGGTCATAAATTTTCACCAGAGGAACCAAGAATCCTGTAAGATGCTCTAAAACAATACACGGGAGATTACTCTCCATTACACTATGATAAACTTATTAAGGGTGTCAGGCACCATGTGAAAAATTCACATGGTGCCTGACACCTTTTTATGCTGTTATAATAGGGAGGTGAAGGGCGGGATGCAGATGTTGAAAATTTTGCTTGTAGAGGATGATAAAACGATTGCTTCTGGTCTTGAATATTCGTTGCAGCAGGATCAGTTTTCTACGGTTCTGTGCCATGATGCTGCCTCGGCGGAGAAGGTATTAGCAGAGGACTTAGACCAAATTGCATTATGCTTATTTGATTTATCCCTTCCGGATGGAAGCGGCTATGAGCTGTGTAAGATGGTGAAGAAGCGAAGTGATGTTCCTGTCATTTTTTTAACGGCGATTGATGATGAAGTTAATGTCGTAATGGGGCTTGATATGGGAGCGGACGATTACATAACTAAACCGTTTCGAATTCGTGAGCTGATTTCGCGGATTAAAACCGTCCTGCGAAGATATCAAAAGCAGCCACAGTCAAAAATTATTATTGAAATACAGAATGTCAGCATAAATACACTAGAAGGAAAGGTTTATAAAAATAACGAAGAGGTTCAATTAACAGCGTTAGAGTATCGCTTAATCCTCATTTTTGCGAACCATATTGGACAAGTTCTCTCACGTAATCAGCTTTTAGAAAGGATTTGGGATGTTGCCGGGGACTTCGTCAATGATAATACCTTAACCGTTTACATAAAAAGACTAAGGGAAAAGTTAGAGGACAATCCACAAAATCCCCAGATTATCAAAACCGTGCGTGGTTTAGGTTATAAGGTAGGTGATTAGATGCTGCGAAATCGCGAGGTGCGAGTGCTTATTGTAACAATGTGCCTAATTTCTATAGGAGGTACCGTGGCTGCGTCATTTGTTTCTATTGCTGCCATGGTACTTGTTTTTATCGTTTCTGCTTTATTAATTGGCTGCTGCCTCGTTTTTACAGGTTGGAGATATCATGAAATCGCGAAGCTGTCCAGCTATCTGCGTCAAATAAGCGGTGGTGACTATTCACTCGATGTCCGAGATAATTTCGAGGGTGAGTTAAGTATTTTAAAAAACAATATATACAAAGTGACCATTATGCTATCAGAACAGGGCGGGCTTTTGAAGCAAGATAAAATCCAGCTCACCAATGCGATTTCTGATATATCGCATCAGCTTAAAACCCCATTAACCTCGATGATGATGATGGCAGATTTGTTAAGCGATGCCAATCTCCCTCCTGTAAAAAGAAGTGAATTCACCCGTACCATCCGAATACAGCTTGAACGAATTGAATGGCTGGTCTCTTCGTTATTAAAGCTCTCAAAAATTGACGCTGAAACGGTCCAATTTAAGCAAGAAGTGATTGCTGTGAAACGATTGCTGCAAAAATCGTTAGAACCTGTCCTCATTCCGATGGACATTAAAGAACAGACCGTTTCGATGGATGGGGAAGGAACCGTCTCATTTGTTGGCGATTTTAACTGGACTATCGAAGCCATTATCAATATTTTAAAAAACTGTGTCGAACATACTGCTGACGGCGGGAGAATTGCCATTTCATTTTCAGAAAACCCTTTGTTTACGGAAATCGTCATTGCGGATAACGGGAAAGGAATTCCAAAGGAAGATATTCCATATATCTTTAAGCGCTTTTACAAAGGAAAGAATGCCGGTGAAGATAGCGTCGGCATTGGTTTGGCAATGGCCCACAGCATCATCACCCATCAAAATGGCGATATCGAGGTAAAAAGTAAAAATGGTGAGGGGACACAATTTCGAATTAAGTTTTATAAACAGGTGATATAAGCCGGATAAGTGGTCCAACTAATGAAACGGCTGTCCTAACCGAGGCAAGGTGCAGGTTTACTGTCGGATGAATTGAAGTTACTGTCGGATAACACCGGTTTACTCTCGGATGGCACCGAAAAACTGTCGCTTAAGATCATTTTACTGTCGACATGCCACTTTTTTGATAATGAAAAACAATAGTAAGTGACTAAATTGTCACTTAACAGTCACTGGAAAGTCATTTTAGCCAGATAAACTAGAAACATCAGCACGAATATGGAGGTTTTACCATAATGGAAATTTTAAAAATCGAACATCTGACTAAAATGTACGGAAAAGGTGAGACAGCAGTTAAGGCGCTAGATGATGTTTCTTTTTCAGTGAAAAAAGGCGAATTTGTCGCGATTATTGGTCCGTCCGGTTCGGGGAAATCAACGCTGCTCCATTTACTTGGCGGGGTCGACCGGCCAACAAGCGGAAAGGTCCTCGTGGATCATACAGACATCTATAATCTAAATGAAACGCAGCTGGCGATTTTTAGGCGCCGGCAAATTGGCTTAATTTATCAATTTTATAATCTGATTCCGGTCTTAACGGTGGAAGAGAACATTACCCTGCCATTATTGCTTGATGAACATAAAGTGGACAGAAAACAGTTTAATGATATTGTAAAAATTCTTAAACTGGAGAATCGTCTGCATCATCTGCCAAATCAGCTATCCGGCGGACAGCAGCAGCGGGTTTCTATCGGACGGGCGCTGATTAGTCATCCTGCGATTATGCTTGCTGATGAACCCACTGGTAACCTAGATAGCAAGAATAGCAGCGAAATTATTGATTTATTAAAAATGTTTAATAAAACGTATAAGCAAACACTGCTAGTGATTACCCATGATGAACGAATTGCCCTGCAGGCGGATAGAGTCATTGCGATTGAAGATGGCAGAATCGCAAAAGACGAGGTGATTCGTCCGTGAATATAGTTAATAAATTAACGGTGCGTCATTTGAAGCAAAATAAGCGGCGCTCGCTAGTAACCATCATTGGCGTTATTATCTCTGTCGCCATGGTGACAGCAGTAGCAACCCTCGGTGTTTCCTTTATGGATTTAATGCAAAGGCAGACGATTGCAAGCGAGGGTGAGTGGCATGTCCTTTACAAGGATGTCAACAATGAGCAGCTTAACGCAATAAAAAACGATAAGGAAACAAAAAAGGTGGTCCTTTCACGTGACCGCGGCTACGCTTTATTAGAAGGCGGACAAAATGAAAGCAAACCTTACTTGTTTGTCAAAGAATACAATGCTCAAGGCTTTAAACAGTTTCCGATTGAACTGAGCAGTGGGCGGCTGCCGAAAGCAAGCAATGAGGTTGTTCTTTCCGAGCACATTGCCACGAATGGCAAAGTAGAATACAAGATTGGCGATCACCTAACTCTTGAGGTTGGGCAGCGGATGATGCCAGATATTACGGATCATGTCTTTGAACAGCGGGACCCTGTACAGATATACGATGAGAAAACATCTGAGAGTTTGACAAATAAAACGACCGTAAGCTACACAGTTGTAGGCTTTATCAAACGTCCGACATGGGAACCGACGTGGGCGCCGGGGTATACGATTATCAGCTATGTAGATGAAAGTACCATCGGGGCAAATGATCCTGTTAATGCAACGGTTGTGTTAAAAAAGGTCAGGAGCTCCTTATATAATCATGCGAAGGAATTAGCCAAGCAAAACAATATCAAATCTCCGCAATTTAATAATGAATTATTACGCTATTACGGAGTGACCAATAATGACGGACTACATCGCACGCTTTTTTCTTTAATGGCCATCATTATGGCGGTCATTATTATTGGTTCTGTTTCATTAATCTATAATGCCTTTGCTATTTCTGTTTCTGAGCGTTCGCGTCATTTAGGAATGCTTGCAAGTGTTGGTGCAACAAAAAGGCAGAAGCGTAATTCGGTATTTTTTGAAGGAATTATCATTGGATGCATCAGTATCCCAATGGGAATTATTGCCGGTCTTCTTGGAATTGGGGTTACCTTTTGGTCGATTAATTCAGTCATTCAAGGAGCATTAGGGCTAGAGGAAGAGCTAAATGTAATTGTTACACCATTATCCATTCTCACTGCTTGTGGGGTATCAATCGTGACAATCTTTATCTCTACGTATCTACCCGCGATAAAGGCCTCGAAAATTTCTGCAATTGATGCGATTCGCCAAACAAATGAGGTGAAGCTGACGGGTAAAGCAGTGAAAACATCGAAGCTTGTTCGGAAGCTATTCGGTATTGAAGCAGAAATAGGCTTAAAGAATTTAAAGAGGAATAAGCGTAAATACCAAGCAACGGTTTTTTCCCTTGTAATTAGTATCGTTCTCTTTCTAACAGTTTCTTATTTTACAGACAACCTGAAAAAATCACTTGTACTATCGCAAGAAGGAATAAATTATGATATTTCAGTTCAATCAGGCGATAAGGTAACTGAAGAAAATCAGAAGTTGCTTAAAACATTTTCGTCTCTTGAAGATGTAACGGAATCAAGTGTGGTTAGAGAGTTAAACATGAACACTTCAATGGATGAAGCTTCTCTCCCCGACGAAATACAACAAACGGTGAAGCAGGACCGGAGTATACTTGAGAACGGAAAATATCCTATTTATGTTCAAATCTATGCATTAAATGAGAAGAACCTTAAAGCTTATACAAAAGAAATTCATGCTGATTATGAGCAGCTAATAAATACAGAAGAAATGAGAGGCATTGTCATTGATAGGATTTCATATCAGGATGAGGCAACAGGGAAATATGTTAAAACAAAGTCTATTCGTATGAGAACTGGCCAAAGTATCGATTTGAATTTTTATGATGAGGACGCCGAAAAAGAAACGTTAATAAATAAAGTGAAAATTACTGCTTTAACAGATAAAATTCCGATGGGTATTACACCAGCAAGAGTTGGAGGGGTAACCATTATTGTTTCAGAACAAGCGATGGATCAGCTGCTTACTGATAAGCTGCAAGAATATGTTCAGACATACCTCTACCTGAAGACAAAGGACCCAATGAAAACTCAACAGGATATTGAAGAAATAAAAGAGGGGAACCTATACATTCACAATGTTTATCAAAGTAGACAACAGGAAGAACAGATGATCATGCTTATGTCGGTATTTACGTATGGTTTTATTGCCTTAATTACAGCGATATCAATTGCCAATATTTTTAATACGATTTCAACCTCGATTTCGCTAAGAAAACGGGAATTTGCCATGCTGAAATCTGTTGGAATGACACCAAAAGGCTTTAACAAAATGATTAACTATGAAAGTATATTTTATGGCATCAAGGCGCTGCTCTATGGGCTTCCTATTAGCATTGCCGTTATGTATTTAATCCATAGGTCAATGATGAACAGCTTCACCTATAGCTTTACACTGCCATGGACCAGTATCATCTACGCGATTGCCGCTGTATTTATCATCGTTGGCTCCGCCATGCTCTACTCCAGCGGCAAAGTAAAAAAGGAAAACATCATTGATACCTTAAAACAAGAGAGTATATGAGAAAGGGTGTCAGGCACCATGTGAAAATTTCACATGGTGCCTTTATTTTTTTGATAGGAATATAAAGGGCCACGTGGTAAAATTATGTAAAATTTATTGGTTTTAGATTTGTTGACCTCATAAGAATTGGACCCGTTTTTTATGGTCTTTTGTTATTGATCTTTTTAATGTTTGGGAGGGGTTGTCATGTTTACGAAACTTATTTTAAATGATCCGGCAATGGCTGAGGGGAGTCTTTTTGCGGGTGATGAGGTTCAATATAATCTACTTTATCGTATTAGCGAAGGCAGCGATTCCCTTTGCCTCAAAACAGCGGAGGGCAGCATGATATTTGCCCACACACCAGGGCATAAGGGATGGTTATGGATTTCTCAAGAATTAGCAGCTGGCAAACAGGACGATATGTTTGAAAAACTAGCAATCGAACTGAAGAATGTTTCGCTTTCTGGTATTACTGGAGCCCCGGATACTGTAGAAAGGTTTGCGGAGATTTATTCAAAAAAGAAGGACATCCGTTTGGAAAAAGAGATGACGATGGAATCTTATTATTGTCCAAAAGTGCTTAAGCCCAGTAATGTTCGCGGGGAATTTAGAGAAGCTGCAGCAGAAGATGTGAAAACCGTTGCAGGCTATCTTTCTGGTTTCCTCAGAGATGCCTTCAATAGTTCGGTTGAGCCTGAATCACAGCTTTCGAAGGCAGAGACGATCATTGAAGCTGGCGGCCTGTATTTGTGGCAGGTAGATGGAAAACCAGTATCGATGGCAAATATTTCTCACCGCTCAGCAAAATACGGTCGCATCAACTCAGTGTTTACACCAATTGGGCTGCGGAAAAAAGGGTATGCAAGTGCGTTGACAGCAGAGCTGTGTACCATTTTAGAAAAAGAAAGGTTAATCCCAATGCTATACGCCGATATCAGCAACCCCGCATCCAATAAGGTTTATCAAAACATCGGCTTTGTAAAGAGCGGAATGATAACAGAAATCAAGTTTCTTGATAAATAGGCAGGATGAAAGTGCTCAGGGAAAATTAGGTTATTGTAATAAAAAAATGAAAGGTGGGATTTTAATGGAATTTCCAATCCAAAGAGGAATTTTTCAGTCTATCGAACATTTAATAAAGGCGATTGACCATATGATTAGAAAGCAAAACACCCTTTTAATCGGGGTCGATGGCTGCGGGGGGGCAGGAAAAAGTACATTGGCCAAATTTTTAAAAGAAAAATGTTCTAACGTTACGGTTGTGCATATGGACGATTTTTATTTTCCCTCAGATCAAATCATTCATAAACACCCTAAGGAGAAACCAATAGGTGCAGATGTTGACTGGAAAAGAGTATTGAAACAAGTGATTGAACCAATTCGTCAAGACCAGGAGGGGCACTATCAGCGTTACGATTGGGAATCAGACAGGTTAGCAGAATGGCATAAGGTTCCAATTGGAGGTATTGTCATTATTGAGGGTGTCTATTCAACGCGGCACGAATTATCAAATCTATATGATTTTACCATTTGGGTTGACTGCCCAAGGGAAACAAGGCTGTCACGCGGCATTGAAAGGGATGGGGAAGATGCGCGTAGAATATGGGAAGACAATTGGATGGTTTCCGAAGATATGTATATGAAAGAACACAAGCCGCATCAGCGTGCAGACCTGGTAGTAGGATGATGGACGTGATAAAGGAAAGTGGCCCTTCCCTTTATCACGCAATGAACTTGAGATTATCTTGACGTTTCCTTGAACGTTATGTTCATGACTTTCTCTGTTTTATTATTAAATTCTATATTTACAAAAACGCCAAATTCTCGACTGTTATCCTTTAACCAAAGCTTGAATTTTTCCGTGGAAGAATGTGGGCCGGTTATTCTTCCGATATGAAGATAATCAATAATTTTGGCATTTGGATACTTTTCGTGTGTTTTCTCCATGGCCAGCTTACCAAACTTCGCATATGGAGGAATCGGTTTCTGTTGGGCATTTGCTGTATGTAAAAATTCCATTGGAAATGCACACGCAGTGAAAAAAACAAGTGAAGTCAAAATTCTTAGCAGTAGTTTTTTCATTTTATGACCTTCTTTACTTTTATTATTAACATGGCATTTAACGGGTTAAATTATGAAATTGATTTTGAGATAGACGGCTGAGCAAATGGGGGGTGTAAAATTGGAGTCTAATGAGAACCGGGAGCCATTTCGGAAGCTGAAATGGAACGGGCAGGAAGCACCGTATATCGACCAAATCAAAGTCGAGTCATGTGAAGAAATGGTCCTTGGAAGATATGGCGGGAACCGACTGGCTGGTGCTTTTAAAAATGAAGATGGCGCTATGGTGATGAAGGGGGCGGACTGGGAGTTCGGCATGATTCTCGATGGACATAATAGTTCTGAAAGTGTCGAATTAGTGATTAAAACTATTGAAAATGAGTTTGACAAGCTTGCCATCATTTTAGAGGAACCAATAGATACTGCCCTTAAATCATGTGAGTCACATATCCTCTCCATTTTTCAATCTGAGGCCTTTCTGGCATCCTGCAAACAAATCCAAGGTGAAACCGCCTGCCTGCTATGTGTCAGAAAAGAAAATTACCTTTGGTGGCTGTCAATAGGTGATTGCGTCATTTATATCCTCCACGAAGAATTACATAAATTAGGACAATACGCCTTAAACCAACGTCAGTTTTATGAGTGGATTGGGCAGATCAATACCTTTTCATTACCTATCCCTTGTTATTCTTCCGGAATTCGCGAACTTAGAACCGGCCAAAATCGGATTGTTTTGCTAACAGATGGTGTGCTGGAGTGTGCTGGCCGATATTATGAGACCTCTTCCCGTCTTTTCGCGGATTGTTATGAAGGGCAGATTCGCTCAAAGGTGGAACATATTTTGCAGCAAGTTCATAAGAATTCTGGCCGTGATAGTGCGACCGTCATCTGCTGGGATTATCATAACCCTTTTCCCGCAGTCTATCCTAGCAATCAACCAATGAGGTGAATGTAATGTATCAAATTTTAGAAGATCAATTGGTAAGAAATGAGTATTCGACCATCCCCTATACGTGGATTCGCAGTGAACAACCGAATCACTCAATCTGTATCATGCTTCCAGGGCTAGGCTATTCCACTCAGCGGCCGCTGTTTCATTATGCGACGGGTATATGCATCAACCATAACATTGATGTTCTTCATATAAATTACCAACTTGCTAAAAATGATCAGTTCAAACTGCTTAGTGAACCCGAACAAGACCAATGGATGTATGAAGATGTAAAGGCGGTTGTCGAGGAAGTTCTAAAAGATACTGTGTATGATAAGTATTTTATTATGAGTAAATCGATTGGGACGATTCCGATGGCATTGGAATGGGCTCAAAAAAGTTTTATCCATGATGCGATAGGCATTTGGCTGACTCCACTATTGAAAGATGACCATGTGTATCAAGCACTTTTAACTACTGACCGGCCTGCCCTTTGTGTGATTGGCGATCAGGATCATCATTATATAGAAGACCGAATCACTTCGCTGAAAAATAATCCGCTAGTAGCCACGGTTGTGATTCCGGATGCAGATCATGGATTAGAAATTAAAGGTGATATCGTAGCATCGATTGAAGCCATAAAAGCTGTGATCGCACGCGTTCAGGCATTTATAATAGTGCCCGGAAAGGATAGATGACGGGTAAAAGAGTAAAGGGGGAGCATCATGTCAAAAGAAAAAGTAAAGGAATTAACTACTGTATCATCCCTGCTAACAGGAGGCGGTCTGCTTCTGATGTTTTTAAGCTTTTATTTTGGCACATCTATTTGCGAAATTTGGCTTGATGGTGAGCTTTCTGCAGGAAGGGAATTGACCCTGGATTATGATTTACTAGTTAACAACTTCGTCCGGAATTTTGTCATTATCGGCTCCATTCTGTTTGGTTCTGGTGTGTTGGTGGGAGTTCTTTCTTATCTGCATATCGTTCTATATGGAAATAAAGGGAATAATACACACATTTAACGAAAGCATGGATCCAAACGAAAAGCTATAATAAAAAACAACGTGATGGGAGTGAGCTGTTGTGAGTGTTAGAGAAATAAAAATCTCAGATACAGAAAACTTGGTGCACCTAATTCGGCAGGTTGAGGAAGAGTCAGATTACATGCTGATGGAAGCTGGAGAACGACAGATTACAGCAGAACAGCAAAGAACAAGAATTGAGACTATGAAAAATAGCGAAAATTCTACTGTATTCGTTGTAGAAAAAGATCATAAATTGATTGGATATCTTTTCGCGATTGGCGGCACTGCAAGAAGAACAAAGCATTCAGTCTATATTGTTATTGGAATTTTAAAGGATTATAGAGGACAAGGGATTGGAACAAAACTGTTTAAAAGATTAGAAGAGTGGGCAAGGGAAAAAAGTCTTCACCGATTAGAGTTAACGGTGGTAATCCGGAATGAACCCGGAGTGGCGTTGTATAAGAAAATGGGATTTGAGATAGAAGGAACAAAAAAAGATTCTCTTTTTATCAGTGGAGAATTTGTAGATGAATACTATATGGCGAAACTTTTATAGATAATTTTTATTGGAACCCGTTCGGCCAAAAAATTCCCTAGAAAAGTATCCATTCGAGGTTATTGGTTTCGGGTATAATATTGGTGCAACTTAACAATTATGGAGGTGTTTATTTCATGCAACGAATAGATATGTTTGGCCTTTTTGCTATAATACCAATTTTGATTTATTTAGTGATTCTAGGTTTTGGTATTTATTTCATTATAAGAACAATTAAATTTATGAATGATAAAACCAAAATGGATCAAGAAAGAAATGAGAAGCTGGATCTCCTAATTAAGGTTATTCGCGATAGAAAAGATCCTGTTGAATGATTCAACTATTCTTTAAGGCAAAGGGGAGAACAACCATGGAAATTAGATTACTAGACCGATCTGATGCTGAAAGTTACTGGAACTTACGCTTAGAAGTATTGAAGCAAAATCCAGAGGCATTTTTAACAAGCTATGAAGAATCTGTAAAAAGGGAAAATGCCGTTGAGCAGACCGCCCGTAATTTTGCCGCAGAAGGAAACTACACGTTCGGAGCGTTTGAGAATGCGGAACTGATCGGAGTGGTTACCTTACTTCAGGAAGACCGGGTGAAAATAAGGCATAGGGCCAACATTTTTGCGATGTATGTCACCCCAAAGAAACAAGGATTAGGTGTGGGGAAAGCCTTGCTGACAGCAGCGATCAACCAAGCTAAAGAAATCGAAACAATTGAAAAAATAAACTTAGGCGTCATTGCTAGTAATCAAAAAGCAAAACAGCTATATCAAAAATTAGGTTTTAAAACGTTCGGATTGGAGGAAAAGGCACTGGTTGTAGATGGTGTTTATTATGACGATGAGTATATGGTTTTGCATTTAGATAGGAAAGGAATACTTTATAATGAATGAATTTTAAAAGGACATCATCCAACATTTTGAATGATGCCCTTTTATTTTGGTTCCGCTTTAGCCATTTGGACCGTTTTAATCTTATAGATGAAATAATAGTATTTGTAAACAACAATTAATAACAACAAACCTTTCACGATATAACTGTCGAGTATGAAAAAAGGAATGGCAATCATGACGTCCGCAAATAACAGGATGGTCAGCTTCTGCTGCAAGGTCATTGCCCGTTCTTTTACAAAGTTCTCTAAATGACGTTTGTAAAGTGTCGTTCCTTTGAACCAGAGCTCAAACCGTTTCGATCCTTTTACAAAGCAGAAGGAAGCTAACAGTAATAGCGGAGTGGTGGGCAATAGGGGCAAAATAATTCCCAAGATGCCTAAACCGAGTGCTAAAAATCCAAAAGCTATAAATATAAACTTAACAAAAATATTTATGATAGCAGCTCCCTTTCAGGTCCATTTTACTCACAATGTTTCTTGTATTATATCATTATTAATGTAAGAAATTAATGGCGGGAAATCTACAAAACATTTTCATAGAGTAAGATATCACAGTGTTGTCACAATGTTTATGGTAAAATGGGAGCATGTACATAATGGAGGTCGGCACCAGTGATTACTTTCTACAAAGTTGTTGTATTCATTCATATTTTTTCAGCTATTTTGGGGATGGGGCCAGGGTTTATTTTAACAACAGTTGTAAAATCCGGGAAAACAATGACGGAATTAAGGCATTCATATAAGATTAGACATCAATTACATATTTTTGTGATGGTGGGAGGCATGCTGTTACTCGTTACTGGTTTAACCATGGGCTTTTTAAATCCAATCCTGTTCCGAATGGGGTGGTATGTAACAAGCCTTGTCCTCTTTTTGGCGGCGCTTGCTATTGGCCCGCTTGTTCTGTCACCAAGATCAAAGCCGGTAAAAGAACTATTAGCCACACATAAAGGCGAAGAGATTCCCGAAGAATATTGGCGTTTATCAAAAGTGTTATTTCGATTTGAGCACCTTGAAAATGTGATTTTTTTAATTATCATTGCCCTGATGATCTTAAAACCATTTTAACCATGAAAGGTATGGCTTGTAATTAGCCATACCTTAAATTATATATTCAAAAAAGTTATGTTAGGATAGGGGGGATAGGCGACTAGTTGATCCTATGCATTCCATTTTCTAATATATGCTATAATAAATGTAAAATAGGTGACTATAATGATGGGGGGCAAGGTAAAATGGATAACGAAATGATTAAGTCAACGGAAATATCAATTAGAGATAAAAAGATAGTTGAAAAAGGGAAGGTCCGTCGAGCGGCAATTTTTTCAAGAACCAAGGTAATCGAAGTAATAACCGCAGATGACGAAAACGTTTATCTTATTTACTATAAAAATTCCCTAATTTATGGTGCCAAGCTTGATAAAATAGAAGAAGGTACATTTATAAACAAAGCATTTCATGAAGGGATTGTTATTGAAACTTCACATCCCATCTTAACCGCATTAATCCCCCATGTATCCGTCTCGATACCAATTAAAAATAAACTTTTCTCTCAACTTCAACAACACTTTTCGTTACAGGAAGTAACTTATATAGCGACAACTTTAGATTCCTTTTTTGAAAAAGATCAGCTGATCGGGATGATTGATAAGATTTTCTTTCACCTGAGAAGAAGCGGGAAATTTATGAAATCGTTTCAGGTACTGCAACTTTTATCTGATTTTGTACCTTCATTAAAATCTGCAAAGGAACGAATGGCTTCACACGAATTCACTTCCTACCAAAATTTTTACCAGTCCTTAGACTACCCATCCATCAGTCAAAAGGATCCTCTATTTGTGGAATTACACTGTTTCAAAAATCGCTCTCATTCAAACGAACGCATGGTATTAGAAAATGTCTTACGTAAACAAGATGGTTTAACTGCGTTATTGCTGTGGCTGGAAAATGCGAATCGTCTTCAAAACCCTCAAACCATAGAACAGTATACGGATATTGCATTGGGATTTATCACGATAGAAGAATGGATGCTCATTTTAGGGCAGCTGAGAATCAATCCGTTCCGAGTGTTACCTGATTCAAAAGTGATTTTGTGGAATATGATTAATAAAGGAAATTATGAGCAAGCGGCCTCCTGCCTATTCAAGTTTGTTCACGACCTGCCGTCTTCCTATGATGCCGCCCTTGAAATCATTTGGGAAAATTGCGATGCCAAATTCGTCTTATCACACTTGGACGAATTCGCTCCTTTCTTGCAACACCTCTCCCACACGGAAAATACCAAGCAATTGGAGGATAAAATCTTCCAAATTGCCGTTAATATGCTTAACGAGCACGACCTCCCATCCGTTCACAATAAACTCTTAGCTATTGAAAAGCTATACCCACAATCAGGAGTGATGAGAAAAATTAATGAAATGATTAAATTAGTAGAAGATCCTGATCGCATGATGGAGTTAGGGGATTACTATGCTGAATTTAAACAATTCGATAAAGCCATCGACTGCTTCTTCTGGGAAATGGAACTGCAGCCACAAAACCCATCACCCGTCCAAAAAATCAGTAAAATGTATCAATACAAAGGATTATCCAAAGAAGCCGCCGACTACCAAAAAATCTATCAACAACTCAACAACAACCCAAAAACAGGTTAACAAGGTGGAAATAAGAAATAGGGTGTCAGGCACCATTTGTAATGTTTTCCCCGTGAAAATAACATTATCGATAATGGGAAATCCGGTATGGCGTATTTTCAGCCATACCTTTCTTTTTTGTTCATTTTTCCTTCATCTTATTTTAAATCCGAAAATAGGCAGGACAGCATGTCAGGGATTCTTTTTCGAAAAAATATATAGGCATGTTCTGCACCTTCAATCCATTGAAAGTGGAGATTTACTTTTTTATCGTTCAAAATTTCAACGACTTGATTTGTTAATCCAAGGAATACCTCATTCATTTCCTCATCTTGGCCAACCTCTTTTGTTCCGAAATCCATATAAAACTTCTCGATTGCAGATAAGTCGGAGTTGCGTATTAGATTCTCAATTTCCTCTTGGTTTCGATAAAAACCAGGCGAAATAGCAGCAATTCGTTTAAAAATTTGTGGATAGCGGCAGGCTGCATATGTAGAAATTTGACCGCCTAATGAGATCCCAGCCATTGAAGTGTGATCCGCCAACGTACGGTACTTTTTATCTATCAATGGTTTTAGTTCATTTACCACAAAATCTAGATATTCTCCACCTCTGCCCCCTGATGGGCTGGCATAGCCTAATATTTGTTTGCTGATTTCACCATGAACCCATGGGCAGTATTCGTTGACCCGCTCGTCACCCTCCGGATTTTGATCAATCGCGACAACAATAATTTCAAGGCTACTTTCATCCAAGTAGTCCTTCATCCCCAAAGATACCCCTTTAATTGCTCCCTCATCTTCAAAAACGTTTTGCCCGTCATGCATATAGAGGACTGGATATCGTTTCATTTCATTGTTGTAGGATTTCGGAAGATATACTCGAATCAATCTGTCTTGCTGGAAAGCTGACATGCTAACTGGAAATTTTTCTAACATGATTGTTCACCACTTTTCAATAATCTTATCTATTAATTTACCATATATTTCATTATTATTTCTATTCATAATTTAGTTGAAATAACTATAGTAGGCAAATCTTGAGCCACGCGCAAAAAGTCAATTTAGAATTGTATTTTAGTTATTCAGGGTACAAGTTCATTCCCGTTAAAAAAGTGAATATAGTCAAAAATACTACAATCCTTAAGTAAGAAAGCTATATAAAAACAAGAAAATTTCAATTAAAATAGTAGTTATATAGAAACATTTTTTCTTAAGGATTTGGGTTGGACTAATCGTTGATTAGTTGGGGAGATGATCAGCCGATGTTTAAACAATTTGAATCACTTGATGAACTGAAGAGAAGCGTATACTTGTGGGTCATTCCGTGTATTTTGATTGCCCTTATTTTAAATACACTCATGCAAAATGGCTATGCCGAATACAGACTCAATTTTGTTATGAATAACACACTCACTGTTTGGTTTTCCATTAGTTGGGTTCTACTATATAAGAATCGTTTTATGCGGTTTTGTGAGTATTCCAATTTGGCGTTGATCAGTGTATACCATGTCACCACTTTTTTTGATGCCGTCCATACATACCTGCTTCAAATTGGCGGGTCTTTAGGCGACTTTATTATTTGGATACCGATTTACTTTATGTTTATTTTCTTAACGCTGGGAACCAAGCGGGGATTATATTTTTCGATAGGTATTTCAGCCCTTACTTTGGCAGTTGGAATCATGCAATTGGAGCGGCTTTCCATAGAATCGATTGATTCCTTATTTCAATTTTATTTCGCCAGTTTTGTCTATATTGTTGTTCTTGTATATGCCCAGCATATGTTTAAGGCATATGCCACAGCGGAAATATTTAAAAAGCATGCTTATGTGGATGCTTTAACTGGGATTGCCAACCGTTACCGTATTGATGAATGGCTGGAAAATAAACTGAACGATTGCCAAGAAATAAACAGGTGTTTCTCCATCATCTTTTTTGACCTGGATTATTTTAAGAGGATTAATGATCGTTACGGGCATAAAATTGGCGATTCTGTTTTAAAAGAGTTAGCTGAACTGATCCAACTTAACTTGCCAAACGGTAACATGTTAGGCCGCTGGGGCGGTGAAGAATTTATTGTCATCACCGATGCATTAGGTAATGAAGCTGTAAACCTTGCTGAGTTTCTCAGGGAAAAGGTCGAAGCACATTGTTTTCATGGGGCAGGTGGTCTTACCGCGAGTTTCGGTGTAACAAATTCTAGAAAAGACGACACAATTGATTCACTTTTAAGCAGGGTAGACGAGGGACTTTACCGCTCTAAAAACTGTGGCAGAAATACGGTCAGCTCCATTTGTTAAGCCAGTGGGAATGTTTCAAAAGAACAGCAGTAAAAAATCGCAAGGCGCGTCCTTGCGATTTTTTACTACTGTTCTATTTTTCGCCCGCTAAGGGTAGTGTTATGACGACTTGAGTACCTTTACTAGGAATACTGTTCATCACAATAGTTCCCCTATAGGAGTCAATGATTCTTTTGCAGACTGTTAAACCTAAGCCGGAACCATCCTTTTTCAATGTATAGAAGGGGGTAAAGGACTGATTTATTTGGTCCTTGTTCATTCCGACGCCATTATCGGCCACTGTAATTTTACAGGAATCTGACTGTTTTTCAAGATTTATTGATAATTTTCCACCATGAGGCATTGCCTGCAAAGAATTTTTTGCTAAATTTAGAATGACTTGCTTTAATTGATCCTTGACACAAGAAACTGGCAGATTTTCAGGGTGATAATCGACCAGGAATTCTACATTCGTGTAATTAGCTTCCGAATGAATAATTGGCTCGATTTCCGCAAGAATGTCATTGGCATTATACGTGTTATGTTTATAAGCTGTAGGTTTTCCGAGAACAAGCATTTCACTAACAATCGCATTAATCCGGTCAATCTCTGTTTGAATGACTTCGAAATAAGCTTGAGCTTTCTTATCAAGATATTCCTCGCTGAGCAGCTTGATCAATCCTTTAATACCCGTTAGTGGATTCCTTATTTCATGAGCCGTACTGGCCGCAAGATTGCCGATTAGCTCCAATTTATGTATTTCCGTCTGTGCCTTCTCCTTTTTTACCTTTATTTTTAAAAGATAATATTGCACTGATAAATATAAGATACTTGTGATTGTTAACAGAATGATGAGATTAAGTGAAAAGTTTTGCCAAAATATATGATCATGGTCGTATGGAATGAAAACTGAAATCTTCCAAGGTACCATGGCTACCCGCATACTGGACTCTGCAGAATGTTCTCCTGGAACGGAGCCTGCTTTTATTAATATCTTATCAGTACCATCCTTGACAATAATCATTTCATCTTTTAAATAGCTTTTTATTTCAGCTTCTATTTCGTCAAACCGAAGACTGGCAACCAGAACCCCTTTAACCTCTCCTTGATGGACAACGGGAGTGGCAATCGAGATGATAAAACGTCCAGTGACACGTCCGATATGTGCATCCGAAACACTGGTTTTCCTTGTGCTTACGGCTTGTTGAAAATAGGATCGATCGCTGACATTTACTCTATTAGTTGTTGGATTTGTACTGAATAATAAATCCCCGTTGGTATCCGCCCAATAAAATCCTGAAAAACGAGGATCCTTTCCTGTTGTTTCTTGAAGGATATTTTTTACATCGTTTAGATTTTTATGTTGGCTTTGAATGAAGGTCGCAAGCATTTCCAATCTGCCGACGGTTTCACCTAGAAAATTCTCGGTGTTCATCGCATGGAAGTTAGCGTATTCTGAAGCTTGGCTTTTATACTGGACCTCTGCCATTCCTACTTGGTGTTGTGCTATCCCTGTACTAATCACTACGGAAGGGATTATGGCCATCAGTAGATAAATGAAAAATTTATTTCTTAAGCATTTGCGTAGAAAGCGAATGAGAGTCAAAAGGATCTACTCCTCCAATATGTATAGTACTATTCTACTGGTTTTTGTGCTAAAAAAACATAAGGTGCAGCCTTATGATTATGCCAGGTTGGATATTTTGAATAAACATTTCATGATTGACCATTCGCCTATTATTCTTTGAGCTTTAAGTTAGTTATATCAGATTTATTATTATCTGAAAATAGGAATCTTTATCATTTCTTGTTAAATGGACATGGAGTGGGGAATTTGCCATTACAAATTGAGTAGAAATTCATAATTTAGTAGTAAAGATATTTCATATTGGGAGGTGGTTGATATGCAAATAGGAGAAGAAAAAGCCCGTTTTCTTTGTGTGTTTTTCCAGGTTACCGATGGTGCGGGCCAGGGTGCAGCGGACCAGGAGCACCGATCAATGACGTAGATGCCTGCTGCCAAAGACATGACCGCTGTTTAAGCCGTGGTGTTTCACCTTGTCAGTGTGATGCCGAATTTATTGAGTGCCTCCGAACTAAAAAGAATAGATTTACAGATAAGGGAAGAAAAGCTGCACTTATGCACGACTTTATGAAAGTGAAAACATCCCTCACATGCGGCCGGCCTTATCGGCGTTAAATGGAAAAAGAAAGAGGGCACTCAACCTTCTTTCTTTTTCGCTCTGCGGAACATTTGGATTGAAAACTTGATCCATTTCAGTGAAGATAGAGCTATAGTTGATTTATGAAAGGGCGAACTTAATGTATTTCATCTACTGGTTTCTTAAATTTGGATGGCTTTTGCTCATCATATTCATTGGAAACATTTATTTGAGCAAATTGGGTTTATGGTCAATCGTCATTGGTATTGCCCTGTTTTTAGCAGGGAATTGGATGATTAATAAGAAAATGGACCCTTATTTAAAAGGGGAAAATCGGTAAATCTGCTATGCAGGTGAATACCAAAAAGTGATTGCCACTTGGAGATAGGAATCTCAAGTGGTATTTTTATTGGCAATTTATTGGAAATTATTTTGTTGACTTATACAGTTCAACTGTATAAAATGAAGCTATATAGTTGAACTGTATAAAATGGACTTTACGAATAGGAGAAATTTAGATGAAAAGGGAAAAGGATATTCCACTTACTGAAACAGTATATTACATTCTATTGTCATTGTTGGAACCGGCACATGGATATTTAATTTTGCAAAAGATTGAAGAGCTAAGCGAAGGCCAAGTGAGAATGGCTGCTGGTACCTTATACGGGGCAATAGAAAACCTACTAAAACTTAAATTTATTCAGCCAGTCGAAAGTGGGGATAGCCGGAGGAAGGTCTACCTCATTACAGATAAGGGAAAGAACATACTGCGGTTGGATGCAAAAAGAATGAAGCATATGATTCGTATAACCGATGATGCATTTAAAAACGAGAGGGGATTATGATGAGGAAATTAAAATACTTTTTAGATCTCGAGAAGGAAGAAAGATGGTTGAATCAGATGGCTGCTGAAGGGTATGAACTAGTTGGCAAGTCAATGGGGTATAAATTTCATAAAGCTAAGCCTGAAAATTCAAATATCAAAATAGATTATCGTATATTTAAGAAACAAGCGGATTTTGTTGATTACATTACATTATTTGAAGATTGCGGTTGGAAGCATGTTGCCGGGACAAAGGGTTCTGGAACACATTATTTTAAGAGGGCCAGTAATATGGCGGATGAGGATATTTTTTCGGATATCGATTCCAAGGCGGGCAGATATAAAAGACTTTCAGACATGTACATGTCATTAGCTGCTTGCTATCTGCCAATATTTGCTGCATTAGTGATGACGAATGCCATCGACACAGGGGCTTTCCTAAACCCGAAACAACTTTACTTGACACCGGGATTATGGGAAAAGGAGGGTTCAGCCTTTTGGGGGTCATTTTTGTTTGAAACGCCGTTTGCATTCTTTAGAGGGTTTGCCTGGACGGCATTTCCAATTCTGATTGTCCTTTGTTTCGTCTTTAGTTTCAAAGCACAACAGCAATACAAGAATATGAAAAAGCTATAAATGCAACCTATATCTTTAAAAGAGTATTACACTCACAATGATTGGGATTAATGGAGATTACGAAGGAATTAATAAAGAGCTAGCCCCTGCTAGCCCTTTTAATTTGGATAAAAATATCAATTATCGTTTTCCTCATTTTGAGAAACATTCGATGTGTCTGATCCTTGTGTCAATCGAGCTGCTTTTAAATCAAAATACGCTTTAAACACTTCATCGGCAATTTCTAAATTTGTATGTGTCTTATCCGTCGTAGACCAAGGAACAACGACAGAAATGGCAATTTCAGGATTGTCATATGGGGCATAACCAACAAATGTTACATTCCATAGCATGGGATGGCCGCCTAAAGGTCCATCATATAATGCCTGGGCTGTTCCTGTTTTTCCGGCAATCTTATATTGTTTATTTTTGATTGAGCCGTAACCTGTCCCTTGCGAATCATTGACGACAAGCCTTAAACCTTCTTGAACATGCTTTACCCAAGCCTCTTTCATATCAATTTTATTTAGTATCGTCGGATGTACTTCTTGCAATATAGGACCGAGTTCCTCCGAATTACTAGTCGGTCTACGAATTTCTTTTGCCAGATGCGGTTGAATCCGATATCCGCCGTTTGCGATGGTTGAAATATACTGAACAAGTTGCAAAGGCGTATAGGTATCATATTGTCCAATCGCATAGTCTAACACTTTACCGGCATCCGGTGGTATTTGTCCGGCACCATATCCTGTTTGTTCACCAGGGAGATCAATGCCCGTCCTGACCCCTAATCCAAACTGAGCAAAGTTTTTTCGCAATGTGTTTATCGCTGCCACTTTGTCAATACTTAACGGTCCATCTGGAATATAGGTTTGTTGTCCACCGATTTTCATCGCTGTTAAGAACATATATACATTCGATGATCTTTTTAAGGCATATAAATCATTAATGGAGCCGAAGCCAGTCATGTTCCATGATTTTTTAACTTGCGTACCCTTAAACCGCAATGGTTGGTCATAAAGTTGCTGCCATGGAACGATTGCTCCTGTTTGATATCCGGTTAATACTGTTGCTGCTTTTACGACAGAACCCATTGAGTAGGAAGTAGTCATGTTTCCTAAGGCAAAATCTCTTACTTCCGTTCTTTTCGTTTCATTATCTGTTACATATTGTTTTCCAGACATGGCGAGCATTTCCCCGGTTTTTGGATTCATAACCGATACTAACGCTCGATCCATGTATTTTTGGCCGGATTTTGCTTTACTTAGTTTATCTTGAACAATCCCGTCAACCTTTTGTTGAAAATCAATATCAACAGACAAAACAAGGTCATTCCCGCTGCTTCCTTCTTTAAATACTTCAGATTCCAATACGTTTCCTGATTTATCTGTTACATTTCTTATCGTTTCCTTTTGACCTTGTAAAACCTCTTCATACTGCTTTTCAATATAGCTTTTTCCAACACGATCATTTCGGCTATATCCCTTTGCTAGAAAGTAATCGAGACTATCTCTTGGCAAGCCTTCTTTTGCACTTGTAATCTTTCCTAAAACGGAGCTTAAAGGTCCATTCCCGTCCGCATCTTTTAATATAAATTCCCTATCCCAATCCGTCGTCGTATTCACTCCAGGCAAGGAATCGAGATTTTCACTTACTACTGCAAATTCTTCATCAGTAACATCCTTATTTTTGATAATTTGTGGTGATAAAGCTGACCCGCTGGACATTTCCCGAAAGATAGCTAATACCTCCAGCTCTTGTTTAGAAAAAGAATGTAACTCTTCATCTGTAATTCTTTCCCTCGTTAAATCATAGATTTCTTGATCGTACTCTTTCTGCTCCAATTCTTTTTTCCTTAGTTTGTCTTTATCCTTATTGGTGATTTTGGCAGTGGCTAATTTGGGATTTGTCAGGATCCAAAAGTCTTGACGATCTCTCTTTGTAATGGCTTTGAAATCATCTTCAGAGTCTTTACTAATGAGTGTGGCTAATTTTTTGGCGATCTTTAGCATTTCAGCTGTTGTAACCGAATTAGAACGTGTATAACTAATAGCTTTTAAAGGTTTATTTCCAATTATTAATTTTCCGTTCGTATCGTAAATTTTCCCCCGAGGAACAGATGTATTTATGGGGACAATTTCCTTTTGGTCTATCTCCCGCTGGAAATTTTCTCCGAAAACAATCTGTAACGTTCCCAGTCGAAGGATTAGTGTTGAAAATAATAGAAAGACAATAAAGAAAAGGATGTTTATTCTAAAAGGAACATTCTCTTTTTTCTTCTTTTTTATTTTATTCAATCTGAACATTCCTCTCCGTTGGTAGAAATTCCTGCTACTAATCTACTATAATGAAAATACTATATTTTGGAAAGTTAATTGTTTTGAAAAATCAAAAAGATTTTGTTATACAATTGTGAAATTATCTAAAAAAACCTTCGTAAATATTGACTGTTTTTTGCTTTAGAAAGTTTCGTGTGCCTCCAAAAATGTAGCGTAAATAAGTGTTTTATCAATTTGTATTATTGTCAGATCATTTAAAGTACAGGATTATATAAAAAAGGGGGAAAATGAAATGAAAATTAGACTTACCGATTTTAGTGAAGATTGGCATCGAATGTTTCAAGAAGAGGCTCAATTTCTGAAAACAATATTTGGTGATATGGTCATCAGATTTGAACATTTTGGCAGTACGTCAGTTCAAGGCATGAAGGCAAAACCTGTTATCGACATGATGTGTATTGTGAAAGACATCAATAAAGTGGATGAATTCAACCCCCGAATGGAATCTTTGGGCTATGATGTTGCTGGCGAATGGGGCATTGCAGGTAGAAGGTTATTTAGAAAGGGCGGGGAAAATAGAACACACCATATTCATTTTTACCAATTTAATAATCCTCAGATTGAACGACATGTAGTATTTCGGGATTATCTACGGGCTCATCCGGAAGAAGTTGCAAGATACAGCCATTTTAAAGAAGAATTGGCTAATCGTTTCGAAAACACAAGTGATTATAGTCCAGCAAAAAAATATTTTGTGAAGGAAATGGAACAATGTGCTCTCAATTGGTTTGCAGAAAGTAAGCAGCTTAAAAGTGATTGAATGAACAAATAATCCTGTCATATCTTCCTAGTTTGAGATATGACAGGATCTAAAGGGTACTATTTTTACTTGTTCCTCGGAATGATATAGCCATTTTCGACTTTGTCGAATCCAACTCGCGGATAATAATCCATCGCAGCGGGGGCGGATAGCAGCAATAATACGACTTCATCGCCAATTTGTTCTTGTACCAGCCTGATGAGTTCTTTTCCAATTCCCTGTTTTTGATACTCCTTATTTACTGCTAAATCTGATAAATAGCAGCAATAGCTAAAATCTGTGACCGCCCTAGCAACACCTACCAATCTTTGCTCATCCCAAGCGGTAATGAGCAGATCAGCATGTTCAATCATTCGCTGCAGACGGGGCAGGTCATCAACAGGGCGTCTGATCCCGGACTTTTTGAACACATCTGATAATTCCTCGGCAGTAACAGCTGCCTCCATCTTAAAATCGATTCTTTTACCATTTGAAATACTCATCGATCACATCATCCCTTCCAGCTTTATATCTATGATTATAGGAAAAAACTGATATGCTCAAAAGGGTCAGATATAATAAAATTAACCATACCAGATTATGTTATGTGTGGAGGCGATGGGTGTGTTAGAGATAATGTTGGATTTGGATTACGAGAGTCGGGATCCATTGTATATTCAACTCTATAACTTTATTAAAAAGGAAATTCAAGCGGGAAAAATTGAACCTGGAGAAAAGCTGCCATCAAAAAGGAAACTGTCTCATCATCTTGGAATCAGTCAAAATACGATTGAGACAGCATATGAACAATTGCTGGCAGAAGGATATGTAGAGAGTGTGCAGCGAAAGGGATTTTACGTAAAGGAACTAAATCGTGATTTGTTTCTTTCCATGGAAGATTCCGCCAAGGTGACTAAGGGAATAAAAGATGAAACCATGCAATACGAAGTTGATTTTAATCATGGTTCAGTTGCGTTGGAACATTTTCCGTATCAAATTTGGCGAAAGTTAACGATACAGAGTCTTTATGAGGAAGAAAGTTGTTATTTTTTAAATGGTGAGCCACAAGGAGAATTACCGCTCCGAGAGGCAATTGCTAAATATTTGTATCAATCAAGAGGTGTAAGATGTGATGCCAATCAGATTATTATTGGTGCCGGAACGCAATATTTAATCAGTTTGTTAACGATGATCATCGGGAGAGACGTGATTTATTCAATGGAGAATCCGGGATTCCATCGAACAAGAGAGGCGTTTAAAGACCAAGGAGTGAGCTTAAAGCCAATTCCACTCGATCAAGAAGGGATTGATCTCAAACAATTAGTTAAAAGTAAGGCAAATGTCACCTATGTTACCCCTTCACACCAATTTCCGAATGGTATGGTGATGCCAATTTCAAGGAGAATGGAATTATTAAAATGGGCAGAGGATGAGGGAAGATATATAGTGGAAGACGACTATGACGGTGAATTCCGCTATAAGGGGAAACCGATTCCTTCGTTGCAAGGATTGGACCATAACGGTAAAGTGATCTATTTAGGGACATTTTCAAAATCGTTGATTCCTTCGATTCGGATAAGTTATATGGTGTTACCTGATAGTTTGCTTGAAAAATACAACCAACATTTTAATATCTACAAACAGACTGTTTCCAGGCTTCACCAGCATACACTTTCGCAATTTATGTTCAATGGGCATTGGGAACGGCATTTAAATAAAATGAGAACCGTTTATCGTAAGAAGCAAACAGCATTGATTCGATTTATTGAAAAATATCTTGGCGGCCATGTTCAGGTTATCGGTGATGATGCAGGACTGCATATTTTATTAAGTGTTCAAAATCAACTCTCAGAAACAGAACTAATTGAAAAGGCAGCGGAATATAAAGTGAAAGTGTATCCAACATCAGTCTATTACGGGAATGATCACTCAGACAGAGAGTCGAAGGTCTTATTGGGCTTCGGCGGTTTAACAGAGGAGGAAATCGAGACAGGGATTCAATTATTAAAAGAGGCATGGGGATGAACCCTCTTTGTAAGGAGTGAAATTTGTTGCCTTTTCGATGAATTTTGAGGGTTCCATTGGTCTATGAGGGGTTATTCGAGTGGAATACCCCGGAAAAGTCCATCATCGCCCTTATGAAGGACAATTTGAGCCGGAATTTCCTGTGAAAAGTCCATCATCGCCCTTATGAAGGACAAAACGGATTGCTCACTGGAGTTGCTTGCCTGGGTCAATCCCTTACTCTCCTTATATTCGAAAAGATAGAATCAACGCCAGGCGAAAAGTGAAGCAACGGCTGCATCCTTGGAAGTTCAATCTTAAAAGGAGCAACAAGTGTATTTTGATAGATATCCACTTCAGCACTTTGCAATGGCCATGGAGTATGATCAATTTCTCCGCAAAAAATGTTTCCTTTTGCGTTGACACTATAAAGGCAATATCTTTCCGTCAACCAGTGATCAATGGTTCCTATTTTCGTATAATAAATATCGGATGAAGCCATAAATTTTCCGTCAAAGCTTGCTAGAAAAGGGCTTTTCCTATCTTTTCTTACACTATTGAAATAAAACCCCTGTGGATCTTCCCCAGTATGTATTTGTGAATAAAAGTAAGGCAGGCGGTACCATTTCCTTGCAAGGGTATAGGTTACCCAATGCGGTGCATCAAGCGATAAGAAAAAGACACCCGGTTTGCCATTAAAATGGACATAGGTTCGAACATTGATTTCCGGAAACTTTGCAAATAACGGCATCCCCGGCAATCCGCGTAAAAAAATACCATCCATAACAAAAGCGACAACACCAATCCACGCATATCTTTCAAACGTATCAACCTGCAGCGGTTTTGGAACATAAGGCCTGACCAAATCCACGGGAATGGGCCAATGAGCAAATAATAAATTCCTCCACGATTGCTTCATGATCCAATTTTTTGAAACATCCTGAAAGAAATGCGCAATATTCATCAAAACTCACCCTACTTTTCATAAGCTAAAGGTACTTTTGTTACGTCACTCGTTACTTGATCCAATGCAACAAGATCCTCCGTGTTCACTTGATGAACATTTGTTTTCCCTAAAGAAATCACGGCCACTTTCATTTCTTCAGAATACGATGTTAAAAAATTCGCCAAATAATAAGCTGCTTCTTCTTCATCAAATTCATCAGAGAATTTCCCTGAGTACCATGCTAAAGTGGTTGGCGGCTCAAAAGGAATAACCTTTGTTACTTGGGAGTGGGTCATCGCCCATAATACAGCAGTCCCCAAGAAAACAGCATCCGCTCCTAGTGCTAGTGCCTTCAAACAGTGTCCTGGTGTTGAAAAACCTCCTCCGATCAACAAACTAATTTGGTCCTTCACACCTCTATTGTTTAAATATTGTACGGCTCGAGTAAGCGCATAAATTGTTGGCAGTCCGAAATCATCCTGAATAATAAGGGCAGATCCTTTTGTCCCTGCCTGACCCCCATCAATGGAAATAAAATCAACTTCAGCCTGAATGCCAATTTCTAAATCTTCCTCCAGCCTGTTCCCTGCAGCGATTTTGATACCAATTGGAATGCCGCCGGTCATTTTTCGAAGCTTCTGTACTAAATTCTTTAAATCAGCAGGATTATTAATCTCTTCAAATTTTCTTGGAATAACTGCTGTTTCATCAGGTTCTAATCCCAGCATATCCCGGGCTTCACCCTGTAAGGTTTCAGGGGGGATTCTTGCTGGTGCTGCAGCTGAGGCGCCCTGTCCAATATGGATTTCGATGGCATCGGCCTGTTTTAATACCTCTGGGTTCTTTCCCCATTTTGCTGAATGATATTGAACGATCATATATTTTGCTCGTTTTCTTTCTTCAGGCAAAAAGCCGCCTTCGCCAATATTACATGCTGTTCCAACAACAGCTGTCCCCATTGCCTGCGCAAGCCTTACTTTTTCACTCACACCTAGTCCATACGCCATAGCCCCAATTAATATAGGCATATCAATCGTCAACGGTTTTTTAGCCTTAGGCCCAATCACTGTCTGCATGACTACTTGTGTATCCTCATGGGAGGGAAGCGTCGCTAATTGTGCAGGGGAAAAAATCAAACCGTCGAAGTTTAAGAATTTCCTCGGAGTTCCAAATGGTCTTTCAATCACCCCTCCATTTGTAGCCCTTAAACTATTTTCAATCACGATCTTTGGATCCAAACGAGTTAAAGCTACAACCATTTCCCAAATGTTTTCTGCATATGGGTCCTTCATCAAAATATTGGTAAAAACGCCGACAAATCTTTTTATCATCGGACGTGCAAAGAACAGCAAGCAGATACAGGTTAGTATGGAACCAAACAATGAAGCAGCGAATAATAGCAGCCAATTTAAAACCATCATGAATCTATCCTTTTTATATCAAACTTTTTTACTTCTTTGAATTTTATTAAAGAAATCACGCGCCAAAATTAGAACCAATAGAATTACAGGAATGACGACGAGAAGTGGAAACCCAACAAGATACGGCAACTTTTTCATTAATGCCATAAAAGTAACCTTATTTGCTGTAAATACTAAAGAAAAAATGAAAATTAGTAATACAACAGGAACAATTAAAGTCTGATACCTTTTTAATTTCAATATATCAGTTAAACCGATAAGTACTGCATAAACATAGAGGAAAATTTTTATGAAAAAGCCAACCGCAAAGGTCCCAACCACAATCGAGTCCATTCTCTGAATAAAATTTCCTACATTAATTTTTTCAACTGCACTTAGCAATGGGATATCAACAATGCTAGTTCCATTTCCTCCAATGACACTCACGATAAGTAAAAAAGTCCAAGATAGACCCAATCCACTAAGCAAAATGGAAATTAACCCCGTTCTATTAGCCAACTCTGACCTATTTAAGTATGGAAAAAACATAAGAAATAGAAGCACCTCTCCAAAAGGAAAATAGACAACTAGCGGGACAGCCTCTTTAATAACCGGGAACCAGCCAAACTCTAAAATCGGCTGTACATTCTTAATTTTAATAATGCCCGATGCAATAATGGCTAAATTTCCAATCAAACCAAACATAACCATAACTCCAACTAATATTTCCGCAGTCCTTCCAAGTACTTCTATCCCTAAAAAACAGCAATAAGAAACCAATAAAAGACTAATGAAGATAACTACAGAAACGGGTGTTTCAGATAATATATAGGTTGTCATCGTGTCTCCTAAATGCCGAATGCTAATTGAAGCAACAAGGAAAAAATAACAAATATAAACGATGCTTAATGGCAGTCCGATATATTTACTCAATACTTTCTCCAAAATTCCAGTTAAGGGTAATGATGGATATCGTTTATATATTTGTGCATACACAAAGAAAAAGAGAATGAGAGCTCCGACCATGCCTAAAAGAATCGAAATCCAAGCATCTTGTTTTGCTTGTACGGCAATATTGGTAACAATCGCACTACCTAATTGAAATAGAAACATGAGAGAAAACAGTTGCTTCGAATCAATCTTCGCATTCTCCATTTCGTTTAATTCCTTCCCTTAAAAACGAAAATTCACATTAATTATTTTTAACTTTAAGGTGGTAAATTAAACCTCCTCTTCCGTCACCATTCGATAATTAGCAACAAAGTCTCCTTTTTTATTGAATATGCTTATCTTATGAGGAAATAATAACCGTAAAAATAGCAGGAATAAGAGGGAAAACCTTGAACTTTTTCAAACCGAAAAGTAAAAAGTCGATTAAAAGCAAATGGGAAGAATTACAAAAGAAGGAAAATAAACAAACGGTACAACAGAAACAATGCAAAGAAGAAAGTGAATCATTAGAGCCAAGTTTAACGGATAATGTTCAAAGGATTAAAGAATTATTTGGAAACAGTGACGATATTATTATCAGGGAAATCAGAATTGGGAAGGGAGGCAAGATTAGAGCATGTATCGTTTTTACAGACGGCTTGATTGATAGTCAATCCACTCAAAACTTTATTATGGAATCGTTAATGGTTGATTTACGAATGACAGATGTCGAAACAGAACCATTCAATGGATTAACGCTTTTATCCTATTTAAAAGAAATGGTATTAACAGTAGGTGACATTCAAGATATAGATGATTTTACAAAACTGCTGGATAGTCTTTTAAATGGTAAAGTCATTCTTTTATTTGATGGATATACCGAAGGGTTCGCCATTGAAATGAAAGGCGGAAAAGAGCGTTCAGTTGAGGAACCTACGACAGAAACAACGATCAGGGGACCGCGTGAAGGATTTACAGAAAATATACGGGTCAACACTGCATTAATCCGACGGAAAATTAAGGACCACAATCTATGGATCGAATCAAGGAAAATTGGAAAAGTGTCCAAAACAAACGTCTCCATCATGTATATCAAAGGAATTGCCAACGATAAGATTGTCGAGGAAGTGCGGAGACGGCTCGATCGTATTAAGATAGATAGTATTTTAGAAACTGGATATATCGAGGAATTAATTCAGGATGGCGTATGGACACCTTTTCCTACCATGTATCATACAGAAAGGCCAGATGCCATCGCTGCCGATTTGTTTGAGGGCCGTGTTGCCATTCTAGTTGACGGTACACCGTTTGTGATTACCGTTCCTGTCATGTTTGCACAGTTTTTACAATCGCCGGAAGATTATTATAACCGAGCAGATATTACAACCCTTCTTCGTTTACTGCGTTATATCGGTTTTTTTATCGCATTGTTAGCACCTTCTTTCTATATTGCTATCACAACCTTTCATCAGGAAATGCTGCCAACACTATTACTGATTACTCTTGCTGCTCAGCGGGAAGGTGTTCCGTTTCCAGCTTTCATTGAAGCGCTTGCGATGGAGGTCAGCTTTGAAATATTACGTGAGGCAGGACTTAGGATGCCGAAAGCAATTGGCCAAGCGGTATCCATTGTTGGAACACTTGTCATTGGTTCGGCAGCTGTTGAAGCCGGATTCGTGTCAGCTGCAATGGTTATTGTTGTCGCCATTACAGCTATATCAAGCTTTATTGTAAGTAATTATGAATTAGCGATTGCAATCAGGATGTTACGCTTCCCTTTCATGGCCATTGCAGCATCGTTTGGTTTATTTGGAATCATTGTAGCATTTATTGCGTTGATTCTTCATATGTGCAGTTTGCGTTCATTTGGGATACCTTTTATGGCACCCTTTGGCCCATATATTAACGAAGATCAAAAGGATGCCATTTTCCGTTTTCCAAGGTGGGCAATGGCTAAACGACCTCGTTTAATCAGCCAAACGAATACTACACGAGAAGACACCCCTGCTCCAAAACCGGAACCAAAATAGGAACACAAAGGTAATGGAATAGCGACTCTAAATATAGTAGAAGCTGCCATTTCTTCATATGGCAGCTTCAGTCATGTTTTTTTATTAAGATGCATTAATTTCCTTAATGCATGGACTGCTAATAAGAGTAAAGGAAGCATAAGTCCGTACGTTAAAGAGTAAACAGGCCAAATATCATGGTCAAATTTGGCTGAATGAATAACATTTGGATGGGAAAACAACGAAATCATTACCATAATCATCCCTAAAGGTAATGTAAATGGTCGATAATCTTTAATGTTCAATGTTTGGGTAAAACCGATGATCGCAGCGTAAAAATAGATTGTCATCTTAAAAAAAATCGTTATTAGCCACATAATGGCTAATATGGCTTCTATTCGCTGCAAAAAATCCCCTATTTTTATCCTTTTAGCTAGGAGATAACTTGGATACAACTGTCTGGTACTATCTTCAGGACCTAATACTAAAATTGTCAATAGAATGAGGATGATTAAACATACTCCTCCCATGCCTATTGCAAGAAAAAGGTTTTTTTTAGCTTCCTTTAGTTGATTTACTGAAATAGGAAAAATCATCAAAAAAACAATTAATGGTAAAGAGAAAATACTTAAAAAAAGAAAAACAGCACGTATCATCGGTTTTATTCCTGTTTTCAATATTGGCTGGATGTTTTTAAACTCCCATATATCGGGAGTCAATAATAACGAAACCACTAATAACATGAATAAAAAAATAAATAGTGGGAAAAACAATTCGGCAGATCGTGCCAGCGTTTCAAGACCAAGACGAATTCCCATTATTAAGATGCAAGCAAATAGAATATGGATTGCTTCGACGGGTGTCTCCGGTAGGATCTGAGTCGTCAAGAATGTTCCAGCATAATACAATAATTCTGCAGCGCCAATGAATGAAAAGAAAACAAACGTAAGAGAAACGGTCTTGCCTAACCATTTGCCGAGAAGAGTTTCTATGATTTCAACCAGAGTCTTCGTCGGGAACATCCTCCCTAAAGTGATGTATAAAGCCACCATCAAAAAACTAATGCCAGTACCGATGATTGCCGCAATCCATGCATCTTGTTTTACCTCCCCAGCAAGGCTTCCTGGAATCACTAAGATGGTAGTCCCTACAGAAAACAAAATAACCAATATTGCAAATTGCCGTGCGCTAATTTTAATGTTATTTGCCATGTTTTTCATCACACACCTATTTTAGCAATCCATATATATACTCACTAAATGGCGCTAAAACATTCCTAATCCCATTAAGCGGGCTCGGAATGTTCAAATGTAAACTTTGCGCAATGCCTAATCCTACAGCCATTAACATTAAGATAGAAAATACCCCTATTTCTTTCGTTAACTTATTTTTTCTCAAGTTAGGAAGTTCAAAAGCAACCATCAAAATGGCTGCCACTATTGTTCCAGCAATACCAAGCATTTGAAGGGCTCCTTCAATTTAAATTTCATCATCCTATTTTCCCCCAGTAATACAACTTTTATTGCTTAAAAATCAATATTTTGGGGAGTATATAACTAGCTTCAGCACTTAAAGGAGTACTAGTATGAACCGAAAATTCCTTTTCATCATTTCAATCTGCTCTCTTATTTTTCTGACCTCCTGTTGGAACCGAAAAGAATTAAACCAACTGGCTATAGTGATCGGTATGGGGATTGATCAAAAAGATGGTAAATATATTGTGACTACTCAAGTTGTAAATCCTGGAGAAATTTCATCATCCGCTGGCGGCGGCGGTAATTCACCTGTAGTCGTTTATCAAGAAAATGGGAATACATTGTTCGAGGCAATTAGAAGAATAACTACCGTTTCACCCCGAAAACTATATTTTTCCCATCTTCGTCTTCTCGTGTTTGGAGAAGAATTAGCAAAAAAGGGGATAGGTAAATCGGTAGACTTTTTATCAAGGGATCCCGAGATACGAACCGATTTTTATATTGCTATAGCTAAAAATAATACAGCAGGGGATGTTTTAAAAGTCTTAACTGCCTTAGAAAAAATACCAGTTCAAAAATTATATGATTCGCTACTGACATCAGAGAAAGCTTGGGCACCAACCTTACCCATCACGCTGGATCAATTGAATACAGATTTAATAAGTAAAGGGGTGAATGCCAAATTATCAGGCATTATGATAATGGGAAATGTACAAATAGGGGAAAAACTAGCGAATTTACAGCAATCTAAACCAGAAACCCTCTTAAAGTATGATGCAATTGGATTATTTAGAAAGGATCAATTAGTGGGATGGTTAACGGAAAACGAAAGTAAAGGTTTAAATTATGCGTTAGGGAAAGTTAAAAGTACTGTTGTAACAATACCCTGTCCTGAAAAAGGAACTGCCGACATTGAATTGATTCATACAAAAACCGATTTAACAACAGAGGTTTTAGGCCATAAGCCAAAAGGGAGAATAAAGGTAGAAATAGGTGGGATTGTCGGGAGTATACAGTGTAAGACCCTTGATTTAAGCAAACCTGAAACAATAAGGCATTTAGAAATAAAAGCAGAGAAAAGAATTCAACAAAACATGTACAAGGCTTTACATGCTTCGCAAAGGAAATTTAAAATCGATCCATTTGGTTTTGGTGAAGCCGTGCGTCGTTCCAATCCAAATTATTGGCATTTGGTAAGTAATGATTGGATACAACTATTTGAAAAAATGCCGGTGGAAATCGAAGTAACTTTAAACATACATGATATAGGAATGATTAAGAACTCTCTCCTAAATAAAATGAAGGACTAAACTACTTTACAAAATCAACTATAGTTTCCTTGAACCTAGGATAAGAATTGGAGGATTTAGATGAAACGGAAAACCCCTATAATCCTATTTTTTAGCTCACTGATCCTCCTAACTGGCTGCTGGAACAAAAGAGAACTAAATGAACTGTCCATTTTGTTAGGATTGGGGATTGATAAAGAAAAGGATCAATATATTATAACGGCTCAAGTGGTAAATCCAAGTGAAATTGCATCGAAGAAAGGCAGTAGTGGCAAAGCACCAGTAGTTGTATTTCAAAGCAAGGGAGAAACAATCTTTGAAGCAGTTAGAAAAATTACTACTGTTGCCCCAAGAAAGCTCTATTTTGCCCACTTACGAATTCTGGTCTTCGGAGAAGAATTAGCAAAAGAGGGAATTGGCGAAGCAATTGATGCTCTTTTAAGGGATTCAGAAGTACGAAATGACTTTTATATAACAGTATCGAAGAATTCTAGAGCTGCAGATGTTTTAAAAGTATTAACTCCATTAGAAAAAATTCCCGCTAATAGTTTATTTGCTTCTCTCGAGGTCTCAGCGAAATCTTGGTCTCCAACCGAAGGTGTTACAATAAATCAGCTTGTTTCTAACATGGTGAGTGATGGAATTAACCCCATTTTAACTGGTATCGAAATAAAAGGGAAAGTAAAGGATGGTGAAATGAATAAGAATTTACAACAATCCAAGCCGAAAACCAATCTGGAATATAAAGGAATGGCAGTGTTTAAACACGATAAACTAATCGGATGGTTGAATGAAAAAGAAAGTAGAGCGGTGAATTTTGCCTTAGGAAAAGTGAAGAGCAGTGTAGGATATGTAAAATGTCCACATGGCGGAAAAGCAGTCATCGAGATAGTCCGCACAAAATCCAAACTAAATGCAAAGATGGTTAAAGGGGAGCCCCAGGGATCAGTAGAGATAAAAATACAAGGGAATGTCGCAGAAATTGAATGTAATGGCCTGGATTTAACAAATCCAGCATCTATTACTTATTTAGAAAAAGAATCCGAAAATGTTCTTACAAGAATAATTAAATCGACGATCCAACATTCTCAAAAAGAATATCAAACTGATATTTTCGGATTTGGTGAAGCTCTCTCTCGTTCGGAACCTGATGATTGGAAAAGATATAAAAAGGATTGGGATCAAACGTTTTTGCAGATGCCTGTTACCGTAAAGATTAATATGAAGATCCGGCAAACGGGTACAATTAATAATTCGCCTCTTAATAAAATGAAATAGATCTAAAAGGATGTTACTCCCATGGGAAAAGTGAGGAACAAGCATGCTGGAGAAGGGAAAAATTTCACCTCATCAATTTACGATAATGATTGCATCATTTATAGTCGGCGGCAGTATTTTGTATGTCCCATCAGGGCTTATACATAGTGCGAAACAAGATGCGTGGCTGGCTAGTATTCTTGCGGTTGTTCTCGGGCTGATCCTGGTGTTGCTGTTCAATACACTAGGAAGTAGTTTTCCAAATATGAACCTCGCTGAATATAGTGAAAAAATATTAGGAAAATGGCTTGGGAAATTCGTTTCCTTTATGTATTTTTCTTATTTTTTTCTTAGTACTGCTACTTTTGTGCGGCAAATGGGTGATTTTATTATCATACAACTTCTACAGGAGACACCCATTTTAGTTATTCATATTCTTCTCATTGTCATTATGATGATGGCCGTCCGTTACGGACTAGAGCCCTTTTCCCGTGCGATAGAAATATTTTTTCCATTACTGTTTTTACTTTTTTTTATTTTTCTTATTTCGATTACCCCGATGATTCAATTTCAGCAACTACAGCCCATATTAGACAATGGAATGAAACCAGTAATACGAACGGCTGTCAAATCCCTTGGAACACCGTATTTGCAATTAGCGTTGTTTTTAATGATCTTCCCAGCTGTAAACCAAACAATAAAAGCGAAAAAATCTTTTTTGCTTGGGACAATGATAGGGGGAAGTGTTTTAACAATCGTTACTTTAGCAAGTATTTTGTGCTTCGGCGCATATTTTGCGGAAAATCAACAATTTGTAACCTATGTCCTAGCATTAAATATCAATATTGGCGGCTTTTGGCAGCGAATTGAAGCACTTATGGCATTCATATGGTTCACTACCCTTTATATTAAAATCACCCTTTATTTTTACGGATCGGTATTATGTATGGGGCAAATGCTTAAATTAAAGGAATATAAATCATTAACCTTTCCACTAGGGTTCATCACCCTTATTCTCTCTCTTTTTATAAATAAGAATATTGTTGAATCAGACATGCAAGCTGAATGGTGGACAGCCTTTTCTCTACCTTTTGGTCTTTTTATTCCACTATTGTTACTCATAGTTGGAAAAGTTAGAAAAAAGGGTTAACTACTGCACTCTCCATGCCTCCACAAAAGGGGTAAGAATTGCAGGCTTTAATAAATGAAATATATAAATCGATATTATAAAGACCATTTTGCTAAAATGGTCTATTTATTTAGAAAAATAAGGTTAATATTGGATTTTAATAAAATTAAAATACTATAATGATTATAAAATAGTTTATTTTACCAAAAACGGGGAGGTAGAAAACATGGCGACAATTGATTTACAGAAAAAGAGTGTAAAGATTGTGTTGGAAAAAAAGAATTTAGTAAAAGTAACGGCTAGAGTAGGATTAGTTTTAGATATCACGGGTTCAATGAGAAACTTATATAAAGATGGTACAGTGCAACGGGTTGTCGAGAGAATATTAGCAATGGCCTCACAGTTTGATGATGACGGTATGTTAGATGTATGGGTGTATGATAATGAATTTTCTAGATTAAAGCCTGTAACCGAGAGGGATTTCGAAGGCTATGTGGACCGAATTATTCTGGAGGATGAGTTGGTACATAAATTTGGCAGAAATGACGAACCGCCAGTGATGAAGGACGTCTTAAAAAAGTATCTGGAAGAGGATCCGTCAAAGGATCCCGCCTATATTGTTTTTGTAAATGATGGCGGCTGCAAAAAAACAATTAAACCGCTAATTGAAAGCTCTGCAAAGTATCCTGTTTTTTGGCAGTTTGTGGGCATTGGAAATGGTAATTTTGATTTTCTAAGAAAGTTAGACACCTTAGAAGGAAGAGTAGTAGATAATGCAAACTTTTGGCATATTGAAGATATTGATAAGGTTTCAGATGATCAGCTTTACGATGCGTTGCTAAATGAATTCCCAAGCTGGTTAGAGGAAGTAAAGCAAAAAGGGATCCTCCAACCTGAAGATACAAACCCGCAATCAAATGCGGAACAGGAGCCCCAACCGGAAAAACAAGGGTTTTGGAATAAATTGTTTAATCGATAACATTTAGTGAAAAATATTTTCAATACGAAGCCCGTGAAAAAAAATAATAGATTGAAACTTTTCCCAACGTCAAACTGAATCCGGCGTTGGGATTTTTTCTATATAAATGGTAATTACCGCTGTATTATATCAATCTATCAATCACTTTTTTCCCAATTATGCAATTGATAACAGCATGCTATGATATTTTTTGTAACTGGCAATACGAAATAGAATAGTAGGAGGCTGGGAAGGATGAAGAAAAGAACGTCACTTGTTTTAGCATTAGGATTAACAATGGGGTCTGTCTTACCAATTGCGGCTGCAGCAAATACGATTCCGTACAATGTTATGGTTCAGAAGGAAAGCGAAGCAGTTTGGGAAGGATGCAAAGGTGAATTGGAAGAAAGGACAAGCTGTCCCATCCTTCGTCTATGGAAAATTATCAACTAAAGCTCACAAAAATAAAGATGCCATTAAGCAATTTTTAAAAGAAAATAAAGAACTCTATCAATTAGATTCCGACAAAGATTTGACCTTGCTTGAAGTAGACACAGACGAGCTTGGCAGCACCCACTATAATTTTGTTCAGTCTGTCCAGGGAATCCCAGTGGATGGGGCAACATTTAAGGTGCATACCGATAAAAATGGGATGGTTACCGCTGTAAATGGGGACGTGTTCCCGGAAGCATCCAATTATTTTAAAGGGAAACTAAAAGCACTGGTTGCCAAAGAATCTGCTCTTGATCGGGCGTGGAAAGAAATTAACGTCACCAAAGCAGAAACAGAAACTAATGCAGAAGCAGGCCTTGATGGAAAAAAGTTTGAGGATACAGTTGAAAAGGCAGAATTAGTCGTTTATAAAAAGGAAAATGACTTTTATCTTGCTTACAAAACGAACCTGCAATTCATTCAGCCATACCCGGCAAATTGGGTAGTATATGTGGATGCTGTCAATGGGAATGTGCTAGATTCCTATAATGCCGTCAATGATGCTGGTACCGGGGTCGGGGTTCTAGGGGATACGAAAACACTTAACACTTATTATTCAGGCGGCACCTACTATTTGTATGATACGACTAAGCCAATGGCAGGTGTGATTGAAACGCGGACAGCCGGAAATTTATCTCGTCTGCCAGGTAATTATTCTGTTGACCCTGATAATAATTTTAACGCAACTTCACAGCGTGCGGATGTAGACGCCCACTACTATGCTGGTGTTGTTTATGATTATTATAAAAATACGTTTAATCGAAATAGCTATGATGGAAACGGAGCCACACTTCGTTCAACGGTACATTACGGCAGAAATTACAATAATGCCTTCTGGAATGGTTCGCAGATGGTGTATGGGGATGGCGATGGAACAACCTTTACTTCACTATCCGGTTCCCTTGATGTCATTGCCCACGAATTAACCCATGCGGTAACAGAAAGAACGGCGGGATTAGAATACCAATATCAATCCGGTGCCCTGAATGAATCGATCTCGGATACATTCGGAGTATTCCTTGATAAAGCAGACTATCTAATTGGGGAAGATGTATATACGCCGAAAAAAGCAGGCGATGCACTAAGAAGTATGTCAAACCCAACTCTTTATGGCCAGCCGGATCATATGAGTAATTATGTAAATACGACTTCTGATAATGGAGGTGTTCATACAAACAGCGGTATTCCAAATAAAGCTGCCTACTTAACGATTTCTAAATTGGGAACTTCTGTTGCAGAGAAAATCTATTATCGCGCCCTAACCGTATATCTTTCACCGAAGAGCAACTTTAGCGATGCACGCGCTTCATTACTTGCGGCGGCTGCCGATTTATACGGTACAGGCAGCACACAATACAATGCCGTTGCATCTGCTTGGACACAGGTAGGGGTCAACTAATAACGAAAGCATCAGCCACCACAAATTGTGGTGGTTGATTTTTTTAAAAAAAGTGTGGTTTTTAAAAGGTCTTAACGGCTTGGTATAGAATAGTATTAATATCAGTACGTTCCAAATGGATAGAGTAGAAAGGTGTTGTTAAAGATGACTAGTTCGAACTCAAAAAAAGAGATTCTTGGCTGGGGAAAGTCATTATTGATCGCGGTGGGACTTATCGTTGTTATCCGAACATTTTTATTTTCCCCGTATATGGTAGAGGGTGCATCAATGGAACCGACGTTACATAATCAAGAGAAAATTTTTGTGAACAAAATGAACTATGTGACAAGCTTTAACAGAGGGGACGTTGTGATTATTAAGGGGCCAACTGAAAATTATGTAAAAAGAATCATTGGTACTCCTGGTGATCAGCTTGAAATGAACGATGACCAATTATTGATTAATGGTGTGCCCGTTAAAGAAACCTATCTAGCTGAAAATCGTAAGGCCGCCGAGGAAATGGGGAGTCTGCTAACAGGAGATTTTGGTCCAATCATTGTACCGGCTAAGCACTATTTCGTTATGGGAGATAATCGGTTAAAAAGCATGGATAGCCGTAATGGTTTAGACTTTATCAAGGAAACAGCCATTGTCGGAAAAAGTGAATTTGTCATTTTTCCGTTTTCGAATATCAGAAATGTGAAGTAGCAGTTAAGCAAAAAAAGTTGAGAAATTTTAAGGCGGCATTGATGCGGCCTTTTTTTATTGGGGAGGAATCAGGAAGATGGGCAAAAAAATAGATTGGTGTCAGCACCAATCACATTATGGGAAGTTTTAAGAAATGAGCTCTTATGAACTTATTTCCTAATTAAGTTACTCTTATCATAAGAAAAACTTGTGGAGAATTTAGGGGAAAGTTGTGTGGAAGTTGTGAAGATTGTGTTGTAACGAGTAGGTCGTTTTTCCTGAAATGTCCAACCGGTGATAAAGTCATTTCCATTCTAGTTTGTGTAATTTATAATTTAATTGTTAACTATTTAATTAATGTGGTTAACAATTAAAACGAGGTGATGGTATGGATTGGTCTAAGCTGGCAAGGAATGTGATTGAGGGGTATGAACTTACAAAGGAAGATGCAAAGGGAATATTAGTATCTATGGATGAGGATATTTTATCACTCGTTAATGGGGCCTATGAAATTCGCAGGCATTATTATGGAAAAAAAGTAAAGTTGAATTTAATCATTAATGCTAAAAGCGGCCTTTGCCCAGAGGATTGTGGCTATTGTGCTCAATCGATTCATGCAAAAACAGAAATTGATCGGTATACCCTGATCAGTAAACAAACGATTGTCGAGGGTGCCAAGGAAGCGAAAAGAAATAAAATTGGTACATATTGCATCGTGATGAGTGGCAGGAAACCGACCAATAAAGAAGTAGAGACCGTCATTTCTGCGGTTCAAGATATTAAAAATGAGGTAGAGCAAATCAAAATTTGTGCCTGCATGGGGCTAGTATCAGAAGAACAGGCAGTAAGGCTGAAATCCTCGGGTGTGGATCGGTTTAATCATAATATCAATACAAGTGCGAACCATCATGAAAACATAACGACCACACATAATTATGGCGACAGAGTCCAGACAATTGAAAATGTAAAGAAGGCAGGAATTTCTCCATGTTCCGGTGTTATCTGTGGGATGGGTGAAACCGACGAGGATATTGTAGATATGGCTTTTGCATTAAAGGAGCTTGATGCCGATTCCATACCGGTGAATTTCCTTCATCCAATTAAGGGTACAAAGCTTGAGGGTCTCGATGACCTAACTCCGATTCGCTGCTTGAAAATTTTATCCCTATTCCGGTTTGTCAATCCGGCAAAAGAGATCCGCATTTCCGGCGGCCGCGAATTCAACCTGCGTTCCCTGCAAAATTTAGGTTTATTTATTGCCAACTCTATTTTTGTCGGCGACTATTTAACGACTGATGGACAATGTGCCGATGCTGACTACCAGCTCATTAAAGACCTTGGATTTGAAATCGAAGAGAATCCATTTGATGTTGAGAGCCAGTCATTTGCAAAAACGTATTAATTGCTAGTGATGCCCCAAGAGACCTGTGGCGGCATCCTTTTTTTGCAAAAAGGATTGGTGTTGTCTAAACACCAATCAAATTATGGGAAGTTTTAAGAAATGAGCTCTTCGAACCACTTCTTAATTAAGTTACCTTTATATTAATCTATACTTATGTAGAAGTTGTAGCGAACTTGTGTGGAAGTTGTGAAGATTCCTCTTATCATGCCGGCAGCCGTTTAACACGACTTCTGCTGTAAGGGTAAAAAATGTGGCCCCCGCCTTTATTGTCCCCCTGCTTAATGGGCGAAAATCTATTCCTTTCTGTAGATGTAGACATACACTATTTAGCAACTAGTAAGAAAGGGGGAATTATGAATGGAACGACAAATGGGAGGTTATGCCGGAAACCCGGGTCAAGGTTATCAGCATGGCCATGGTACCTATTATCCAGGTCACGGCTATCACCACGGACATGGTGGTTATTACCCTGCACCGGTTGGCTATCACCACGGGCATGGCGGCTATTATCCAGGCCACGGCTATCACCACGGACATGGCGGTTATTACCCTGGCCACGGCTACCATCATGGCCACAGCGGCTATTATCCGGGTCATGGCTACCACCATGGACATGGCACATACACACCGGGTCAACGTTAATCATGTTGGAGCACATCTGCGAAAGCCCTTCTCTTCTGAGGGGGCTTATTTGAAATTCTTTTCCCGTGTAAAGGAGCTGAATACTTAAAACAAATGACCAGTTCTGTTTATTTTGATAATATTGTAATATATAGTAGTAAAGTTTTCCTTCTGTTTCATCCCAAAATGAACCCCTAACTAGATGCTAAACAGCACCGCCCCATCAAGAAATCCCAACCTTTATTATATGAATAGAAGTTAATAAAAATCATACATATTAAGCAACTAAACTCTTAGCATTCAAACTGCAAATAACTCTCAAAAAGAGCAATTGAAAATAGCAAATACCCTGCAACCGGAGCATCCTATTCCTATATAAACAAGGCATATCCAGCGATTCCAGATACAGAGCTGCTCTTTCATGTGTGGAAGGCAGAAAAAAAGAACGGGGCTAAACACCACATGGGTATTGTCAGATGTCATGACAGATTTTATACTGATAAAGAACAAGAAATCGACAAGTACTGGTCAGAGAAAGGAATTCTCGCCTCAGACATGGAACCAGCCGCCCTATTTGTGATAGGTCGTCTACGCGGCCTAAAGACCGCAACCATATTAAATGTCGTTGTCGAAAAAGAGGGAGATTTGGAGGGAGGAATCAATGATTACATTGATGCGAAAAACAATAGCAAGCGTGGGGAAGAGCTAGAAATTCTCACGGCGCTCGAAGCGATTGTTACCTATGATTCTAGTTTTTAAAAACGCAAAGGGGGTTTTATCAATGAAGAAGAAAAGCATGTGGTCGTTCCGGTTATCAACTGCTGCCCTTGTATTAATTCCGGTTGCGGTGGGTGTCAACTATATTGGTAAATTACTAGCACAATTGTTGAAGCTGCCGCTGTGGTTAGACTCTATCGGAACTGTCTTGGCTGCCATGCTGGGAGGCCCGATTGTCGGTGCCTTAGCCGGTGCAATTAATAATATTATTTACGGTTTTACTGATCCGATTTCGTTTGTTTATGCTATTACTAGTGTAGCGATCGGTTTAGCGGTCGGAATCCTTTTTTACAAAGGCTATATTTCCAGCTGGGGGAAAGCCATTGTTGCCGGGTTAATCATTGGCCTTGTAGCGACGGTTGTATCGACACCGTTAAATATTGGCTTCTGGGGCGGACAAACCGGAAATGTATGGGGGGACGCTTTATTTGCTTTTATTCTAGCAAAAACCGATTCTACGTGGCTGGCATCCCTGCTTGATGAACTTGTAGTCGATGTACCGGATAAATTATTAGTCGTATTAATCAGTTTTGGTATTTTCAAAGGATTACCGCGGAATGTCGTCCAATTATATAACAATAGTGAAAAAATCGAGACCCTAGATTAAGTCTCTTTGTTAAAAAGAAAGCTGGTGAGGCTTTTTGAAATCAATTAGCTTGTATGTGGATCGGAAATCGTTCATTCATGATATCGATCCCATGACAAAACTTGTATATATTCTTTTTGCCTTATTCATTCCGATTATTCTTTCATCGTTTACTATTTCTTTTATATGCTTGGGAATCAGCCTTGCATTATTGTGTGTTGGGAAGGTGATTCGAAAAACAGTTTCCGTGTTTAGTTTTGTTTTTTTCGTGCTAATTACGGTCGTCATTATTCAAGGCCTGTTTAAACCTGAAAATGAGACCGTTCTTTTTGAAATAGGTCCGGCTGTCATGTATAAAGAAGGATTGCTATATGCCTTGACCATTACTCTCCGGGTGATGAATATTGTCAGTTCCTTTATGATCTTAGTTCTGACGACAAAACCATCCGATTTAGTTGAGATGCTTGTTCGTAAAGGTATGTCACCAAGAATCGGCTATGTGATCGTTTCTGTTTTTCAAATTATTCCGGAAATGATGTCAAGCATGGGTACAATTATGGATGCGCAGCGGGCGAGGGGCATGGAGACGGAGGGGAGTCTGTTTGTCCGAATCAAGGCTTTCGTGCCATTATTAGGACCAGTTATCCTTGGCTCGCTAATAAATACGAAAGAACGGGCGATGGCACTAGAAGTGAGGGGCTTTAATTCCAAAGCCCCGAAAACCTATTTACACGAGGAAAAAACCTACACCCATAGCAGGCTGATCCAGTCATGTATGCTGCTGCTAGCCGTTACTGCTGTTGCTTGGAGGATTTTTGCATGAAAAAAATTGTTGTGGAAGGTCTCAAATATAAATATCCATTATCCAACACACTTGCCCTTGATAATCTTTCGTTTCAAGTGGATGAAGGAGAATTTATCGGTATTATTGGAAAAAACTCAGCGGGTAAATCGACTTTGTGCCAAGCTCTTGTTGGATTGGTCCCTCATTTTTATAAAGGAGCGTATGGGGGTAAGCTTGTTGTAGACGGTCTGGAAGTGAAAAATCATGCCATTGCTGACATTGCCTTAAAGGTGGGAATGGTGTTTCAAAATCCATTTACCCAGGTGACGGGTTCGAGAATGACGGTATATGAGGAAATTGCCTTCGGGCTTGAGAATATGGGGTTACCTCGTTCCGAAATAATGAACCGGATTGATGAGGTGCTTGCCTTGTTAAACATTGAACAGGTGAAGGAGCATAATCCCTTTGATTTATCTGGCGGGCAAATGCAGCGGTTGGCTATCGCCAGTATAATTGCAATGAAACCGGACATCCTTGTTTTGGATGAACCGACCTCCCAGCTGGACCCGGCAGGCTCTGAGGAAGTTTTTAGCGCAATTCGAAACTTAAGCGGACAGGGGATAACTGTCATTCTAGCTGAACATAAAATGGAGAAGATTGCCCGGTATTGCAATCGAGTTATACTGCTAAATGACGGAAAATTAGTGGATTTCGATTCTCCTGAGAAAGTTTTTTCTAGACAGGACCTTGAGGAACAAGGGGTAACCGCACCTGTGTATACGAGAGTTTGTAAAGCTTTGGGTGTGAAGAAGGCTGCCTCGGATTTTTATCCTGTAACCTTGGAGGATGCGGAAATGGCATTAAGGGGGCGGATGGGATGATTAAGGTAACAGATCTTTCGTTTTCCTATAAAAAGGACGGTCCACGGGTTCTTTCCGGACTAAATTTAGAGTTCGACCAGCGTTCGACGGCAATTATTGGTCAAAATGGTGCCGGAAAGACGACGTTTGTGAAACTGCTGAAAGGCCTTTTAAAACCAGATAAAGGGGAAATAATGATACATGGTTTCGATGCAAACTTGAAGACCGCTGCAGAGACAGCAAGGACAATTGGTCTCGTATTTCAAAATCCAAATGACCAAATCTTTAAACGAACGGTCTTAGAAGAAGTGATGTTTGGCCCGCTGAATATTAAGATGGGGAAACATACGGCGGAGAAGCAAGCGATTAAAGCCCTGAAAATGGTCGAGCTCGAAGATAAACGGGAGATGAATCCCCATGATTTGAGTTTATCGGAAAAGAAGCTGCTTTGCATTGCCTCTGTTGTGGCAATGGATACGGACATCATTATCTTTGACGAACCGACAATTGCACAGGATCATTATGGTAAGGAACAGATCCGGCAAATCATCCAAGCCTTGAAGGAAAAAAATAAATTGGTCATGACCATTATTCATGACATGGACTTTGTCGCAGAAAATTTTGAACGGACAATTGTCTTTAACGAAGGGAAAGTCCTCCTAGATGGAGACACAAGATACGTATTCTCACAGAGAGAAACCCTAAACAAAGCCAAAGTCGAACCACCGGGCATCACCCAGCTCGCAGAAAAACTCGGCATAAAAAACACTATACTGACTATTGACGAGTTAATAAGGGTGTCAGGCACCATGTGAAAATTTCACATGGTGCCTGACACCCTTTTCTTTATTAGTAAGTTAGGAGTTGTGTTTAATGAATTTTGCCATATAATAGAGGTAGGGACTATGTTCACGAAATTGTCAAAATTACAATATAGATAACGTTTATGTAGGTTAATTTAAAATTAGATCAGTATTAATCAAGGGGGAGAAGGAAGTGTTCAGAGCGGCGATTGCGGGTGTTGTAGGGTTTATTTTGATTTTTATCGAGTCGATGATTGTCATGAAGCTAAAGGGGTTCGCGACAATAGAATTTGGCGGGATGGCCCCGTTTATTAACGTCTGGGCGATGAATTTCTTTTTTGTCTTTGCCATCCTCACCCAATTAACCAATTGGTACGCAAACAAAGAAAGCCTTAAAGAAGATAATAGCTTTTAAAAAAAAGGATGAATCAAAAGGGTCATACATCAAACCCGAATGATTCATCCTTTTTTTCTCTAGGTCAAACGCCGCTGACCAAGGCGCTTCCACTTTTCTATTATTTTAATGATTCAAAGTGTACGGCAATTTTTGCCCCAACGACCGCGTTATTTTTAACAAGTGCTATGTTGGAATCCAGGCTTTTTCCGCCTGTTAGTTCTTTGACTTTTCCTAATAGGAATGGTGTAACATTTTTGCCGGAAATATGTTGTTCCTCTGCCTCCTTCAATGCCGTTTCGATTACATCGGTAATTGTCTTTTCATCCATCGCATATTCTTCTGGAATGGGATTAGCAATAACTGCTCCACCCTTAAGTTTTAAGTCCCATTTTGCTTTTAAGGTAGCGGCTACTGTTTCCACATCATCAGCGCGGAAATTGACAGGGAACTCACTTGTTCTAGTATAGAAGGCAGGAAGGACATCTGTTTGATAGCCCATTACCGGCACCCCCTTTGTTTCAAGGTATTCCATAGTTAAGCCTAAATCTAAAATTGATTTTGCTCCGGCGCAAATAACCGCTACATTTGTTTGTGCTAATTCTTCAAGGTCAGCTGAAATGTCCATTGATGTTTCGGCACCGCGGTGAGCACCGCCGATTCCGCCGGTAACAAAGATATGAATGTCGGCCAATTCTGCACAAATCATTGTTGCCGCAACAGTTGTGGCCCCTTTTTTCTTTGTTGCCAGTAAATAGGCTAAATCACGGCGTGACGCTTTAGCAACATCAGAACTCTTTCCGAACATTTCTAGTTCTTCATCTGATAAACCGATTTTTATTTTTCCATCTAAAATGGCAATAGTTGCTGGGACCGCACCGTTATCACGTATAATTTGTTCTACCTCACGAGCTGTTTTCACATTTTGCGGATATGGCATGCCGTGAGAAATAATCGTTGATTCTAAAGCAACAACCGGTTTTCCTTGTTCTTTAGCAGCGCGTACTTCTTCGGATAATGTAATGTACTCTTTCATGATAATTCCTCCATGTCTTTTTGAAGTTGTACTGGTGATAAATCTTGGCGGACAGTATAGTTAGATTGCAACGTCTTTGAGGCATTAACCGCACCAGCTTTGGCGATCTCAGGTAAACTCTTTCCCTCAAGCCAGGAATAGATAACTGCAGACGAAAAGGCATCACCCGCTCCGGTAACGTCGACGATTTCTTTTGTTTCAATCGAAGGAATATAGAATATACCTTCTTCGTTATTTCCAATCATGGCGCCTTTTTTTCCATTGGTTATAACCACGTTTTCAATGCCAAGTGAAAGCCACTTTTCCAGTGCGTGTCTCCAAGATTCCTCAGAGTTTATTTCGCAGTTAAAATACATTTCAGACTCATCGCGGTTCGTAATTAACCATGTGATCCCTTCTAAGTTGTCAGGCAAACGGTTCATTTTTGGTGATGAAACTGGGATTAGAACGATTGGCCGCTCATGATTTTGGGCAAAATGAGATAAAAATTGCAATGTTTCCTTTGGACAATTAAGATCGGCCACGATACATTTTGCACGACTCAGTAACAAATCCTGCTTTCGGAGCAGGTCAGGTGTGATTTCCTCATATACTTCCATATCAGCAAGTGCTATGATTAACTCTCCATCGGTGTCGAGGACGGCGGTGTAAGAGCCAGTCGACATTCCTGGGATTTGAGTCACATGGTCAAGGTTCATATAAAGTATCGATGATTCCGAAATAAACGACCAATCACTGTCTGCACCGCTGGTTGTCAAAAGTGTTACATCTGTACCTAGACGCCCAAGATTTTCGGCAATGTTGCGAGCAACTCCACCCACACTTTGAGTGGATTGAATCGGATTGGAAGTACCAAACTGGGCCTTTGTTTTTACATGGAATTTTCGATCGATATTGGCCCCTCCTATACAAATAACCTGTTGAGACTCATTTAAAACGTAGGCTCTGCCAATAATATGGCCTTTTCTCGTTAAGCCGGAAATAATATTGGCAACCGATGGCCGGGATAATCCTAAGATTTCAGCAAGCTCTTGTTGTGAAATATATGGATTTTTACGAATCAAATCGAATATCGTCTTTTCCTTTTCGGTCAATTTTTCAAAATCCCTATCAGCCACATGCCCACCCCTCTCTTTAAACATATGTTTATATAATGAACTTATGTTTAAAGTATACGCTTGATAAATGAAAGCGTCAACAATTATCTTTCGTTTAGTTTTAACAATAATTTGAAATACATGAATGATATTTTTTATGAATATGTCTTGATTTCTTGGCAATGCAAAAAGCACCGCCATTTGGCAAACCAAATTGGCGGTGCTTTTTCATGTTAGTAAACTTCAGAGGAAACCCTGCAAGAGCTCTAATTCCTTATTTACGGTGCATTTTAAATTGCAAAAATAGTTCATTGTAGTAGGCTAAGTTCCTTTTACCAAGGTTTTCGTATACTTCCAGTTTCTCTGTCAGCTCTGGGGATGGATAAAAGCGCTCATCCTTAACAACCTCTTTAGGCATAAATTTCAGTGCCTGCTTATTCGGTGTGGAATAGCCAACATAGTCAGTGTTCTTGGCGGCCACCTCCGGGTCAAGCATGAAATTAATAAATGTATGGGCCGCCTCAACATTTTTTGCTGTTTTTGGAATCACCATATTATCAAACCAAAGGTTAGAACCTTCCTTTGGCACTACATAATCCAACTCTTCATTTTCTGACATAATCTCCGAAGCGTCGCCAGACCAAACCAGGCCGACAGAAGCTTCTTCATTGGCGAGCAGCATCTTGATTTCATCGCCAACGATGGCCTTAACGTTTGGGGTTAGGGTGTCGAGCTTTTCTTTTGCCTCGATTAGATGCTGTTTATTGGTGTCATTAAGTGAATAGCCTAAACTATTCAATCCCATTCCCATTACTTCGCGTGCACCATCAATTAAGAGAATTTCATTTTTTAATTCTGGGTCCCAAAGGTCATTCCAACTGGTAATTTTTTTACCATGGAGCATTTTCGGATTATAGACAATGCCCACGGTTCCCCAGAAATAGGGAATGGAATACTTATTTTCCGGATCAAATGGAAGATCCATAAACCGTTTGTCAATGTATTTTAAGTTTGGCAGTTTGGCGTGATCCAAAGGGATCAGCAAATTCTCATGCCGCATTTTATCGATCATATATTCAGAAGGCACGGCAATGTCATAAGTCGTACCTCCTTGTTCAATCTTTGTCAGCATTGCTTCATTGGAATCAAAGGTTTCATAGATCACTTTGATACCTGTTTCCTTTTCAAACTGCTTGATAAGATCTTCATCAATGTAATCTCCCCAGTTATAAATCGTCAGCGTGTTGCCGCCTGAATAACCTTGGGACGTATTTAAACTGGATATTGCAAGTAATAGGACTGCCGATGCAAGGGCGATTACGAGAAAAAAACGAACTAGCTTGTTCATTGCTTTCGAGCCCCCATTCCATTAACTTTGTTACGCTGTGTAATAAAGTAATAAATCACCACAAGCAGCATTGTAAATAGGAATAAGAGTGCTGATAACGCGTTAATATTCAAGGAAATTCCGCGGCGTGCTAAGGAATAAATTTCAACCGATAGCGTGGAAAAACCATTGCCCGTGACAAAAAAAGTAACCGCGAAATCATCGAATGAATAGGTTAACGCCATAAAAAATCCCGCAAATATTCCTGGGTTGATAAAAGGAATAATCACCTTTGTCAGTACATTCCACCGGCTTGCACCAAGATCCCTGGCCGCATCGATTAACGTCGGACTCATCTCCATTAATTTTGGCAGTACCATTAAGACAACAATTGGAATGCTAAAAGCGATATGGGATAATAGCACCGAGTAGAAGCCAAGTTTGACTCCAGCCATTGTGAACAAAATTAAAAACGAAGCGCCAATGATGACATCAGGGCTGACGATGAGTACGTTGTTTAGCGAAAGCAGTGAATTCTTGGTTTGTCTTTTTTTCGCCTGATGAATGGCCAGAGCCCCAAGGACACCTATAATGGTAGATATGAGTGCCGATAATAAAGCAACAACCACCGTATTCAGAACGATGATCAGGAGCCGGGTATCCTGAAAAAGTTCTCTGTACCAATCGAGTGAAAAGCCTTTAAAAGCGTACATCGTTTCTCCACTGTTGAAGGAGAAGATGACAAGAAAGAAAATGGGTGCATACAGGATAAAAAAGATCACCAATAAAAATACCTTTGATAAGGGTGTAATTTTATTCTCCACGTTAGACACCTCGCTTTCTGGTATTCGTTACAATCATAATGAAAACCATGATAATAATTAAAAAGACGGCAATGGTCGATCCCATTCCCCAGTCCCGGGTTACAAGGAATTGCTGCTCAATCGCGGTTCCCAAGGTGATGACACGGTTTCCGGCAATTAATCTTGTCAGCATGAACAAGGAAAGTGCCGGGATAAAGACCACCTGACAGCCTGATTTCACTCCGTCAATCGTTAATGGAAAGATAACGCGGCGAAAGGTGGTCCATTTCGAAGCCCCTAAGTCGTTGGCCGCATCCAACAAAGTCGGATTTAATTCATTCAATGAATTAAAGATCGGTAAAATCATAAAGGGGATAAAAATATATACCGACACAAACACAAAGCTAAAATCAGTAAATAAGATTTGCTGTGCCCCAATTCCAATCATTTTTAAAAAGCTGTTCGCAGCCCCATAAGTACCAAAAATACCAAGGAAGGCATAGGCTTTTAACAATAAATTAATCCAGGACGGAACAATGATTAATAAAAGCCATAGTTGTTTATGCCTCGTTTTTGTTAATAAATAGGCTGTAGGATAAGCAATCAACAACGAAAAAGCAGTAATTAAAAAGGCATACCAAAACGAGCTTAGAGTCATCTTTAAATACACCGGTGTGAAAAACTTCTGATAATTCGCAAGTGTTGCATGTCCCTCGATATCAAAGAAGGAATAGTAAAGTACAAGAAAAATGGGTGCGACGACAAATAGAACAATCCAAAGGAAGTATGGAAGCATATACAAATTGCGTGTGTGTTTATTTTCCATTGGCATCTACATCCGTATAGGCTTCTAAGCGCCGGTCAAATTCTTCTTCCGTCTCCCCGAGCCGCATAACATGAATGGCTTCCGGATCAAAATAAAGCCCGATTTTATCGCCCACAGTAGCCTTTTTCGTTGAATGGACCAGCCATTCATTCCCGTCGTGATCATAACAGCTAATCTCATAATGAACACCGCGGAATAATTGCGAATCAACACGGACCTGAAGCTTGCCGCGATCCAATGTCGTAATTTCCAAATCCTCTGGGCGAATGACCACTTCAACCGGCTCATTTTTGTTCAGACCTTGGTCGACACACTCGAACTCCCTGCCGACAAATTCTACTCGGTAATCTTCCATCATTCTGCCGTTCACAATATTGGACTCCCCAATAAAGTCAGCAACAAAGCGGTTGATCGGTTCATCGTAAATATCTGTCGGTGTGCCGCTCTGTTGAATTTTCCCTTTATTGATGACAAAAATCTCATCAGACATTGCCAAAGCTTCCTCTTGGTCATGTGTAACGAAGATAAAGGTAATACCAAGTCGCCGCTGCAATTCACGAAGCTCATATTGCATTTCCGTCCGTAGTTTTAAATCTAAAGCGGATAATGGTTCGTCTAGAAGGATAACTTCCGGCTCATTCACAATGGCACGCGCGATAGCTACACGCTGGCGCTGACCACCGGACATTTCTCTGATTTCCCGCGTTTCATAGCCCTTTAGGTTCACAAAGCTGAGTGCTTCCTGTACCTTCCGTTCTATTTCAGCATTCTTCATTTTTTTAATCCGCAATCCAAATGCCACATTTTCAAACACATTTAAATGGGGAAAAAGGGCGTAATCTTGAAACACGGTATTGACCTGCCGTTTATTAGCAGGGACATGATTAATTTTTTTACCATTAAAAAGAATTTCTCCTTGGGAGGCCTCAGTAAATCCGGCGATTAATCGTAAGATCGTCGTCTTGCCACAGCCTGAAGGACCAAGCAGTGTATAAAATTTCCCCCGCTCAATTTCAAAACTAACGTCATTCAGAACGGGAGGGTCGTTGTCATATTGTTTTGTTACATCTATAAATTGAATAATAGCGTTGTTCTGCATAGTTACCTCCTTTAATACCTTAATCCTTATTGTTCCATTCGGGAATCATTATACAGGAAGAGCCTGAAAATTCAATTCCTCTTTCCCTTAACTATAAAAAAACTTGAGAAATAGGGAAGTCACAATAAAAAAAAGCGCCTTATACTCATGGAGAGTAAAAGGCGCTTTTCATTTGTTATGCAGTTCGTTTTAGCGTTTTGTCACCTTTAAATGCAGCTCTGCGGATGAATGGGATTACCCAGCGGTCAAGACCAAAGCGGCCAGCGTTCAATCCTGCAAAAAGAATAATCGCTCCGATGAATAGGTCTGTTGGAATATGAGATACTGTACCAGCTAAGAAGAAAGAAAAGTTCATTACAATACCGAAAAACGCTGCTGCTGTAGTTAAACATCCAAGAATAAGTCCTAATCCGATTAGAAATTCCCCAAGAGGGACAATCGTATTGAAAATATCAACGTTTGGTAAGGCAAATCCTTTAAGAAATTCAACATACCAGCCATAAACTACACTGCCATCTGGACCTTTTACCGGGTTTGCAATGACTGCTTTTAAATATCCAGAAGCGTCAAAAGCTCCGCTTGAAAGCTTCCCCCAACCAGCCGTTAACCAAGAATAACCAAGAAATAAACGAATAACTGTCAAAAGTGCTGCGGCAACTTTGTTTTCTCTTAACCAATTGACTACCATGTGAAACATCCCCTTGTTAATTAAGTTTTATATATTAAGTACACTGTTAATATATCAAATTTATCTCAAGAATAGGGTAATTTGTTCAACAGTTCACATATCTGTAAAAATGATTTGAACAATTTGTTACATGAAGGTGTGGGAAAGCTTTATTTATAGGCTGTGTTAAAGGCCATGGTTCTTACGCAAACATGGTGAAAGCATTTTTTACTGCTTTTCGGGTATAGCAATACTAATACTCAAAGGGCGGTGGTTACAATGGTCATTTCAAACTTCAATGAACTTTTCAAGTTCGACCAAAACGTTGAAGTCCTTTATACCATAATGGAACCGGATGCAATGTATGCCGTGTTAAAGATATGTTCAAAACATGCACAATGCCCAGAATGCAAACATGTATCGTCTCGACAGCACAGCCAATATGCTAGGAAAGTCGATGACCTTCCGGTCTCAGGTCATTCGGTTCATATAACCGTTCTATTGCACAAATGGTTTTGTGGTAACAAAGACTGTAAGGTTAAAGTATTCACCGAACGTTTGAACTGGTTAAGCCCTTCCGCCAGAAAAACAAACAGGCTGGAAAACCTGATTCGTCATGTGGGATTCACTAATAATTGCCTGGCCGCTGAAAAAATCTGCCGAAAAATGCGCATTTCGATAAGCCATGATGCCATTCTGTACCGGATTAAAAAGGAAGAACCGGTTCAGCCAAGGGAGTGTCCCTTTCGTGGGCATTGATGATTTTGCTTTTAAGAAAAGAAAACGGTATGGCACGATCTTCATAGACCTACAAACAGGTGATATCCTTGATTTTTTACCAAACCGAGACAAAGAGTCAGTAAGGAGCTGGCTCATCAAACATCCTGAAATTCAACTGATTACAAGAGATCGTGCCCATGCATATAAAAATGCGGCAGAGGAAGCGTCACCAAAAATCAAGCAAGTTGGTGATCGTTGGCATATCCTCCAGCATCTTTTTGACGCAGTTAAGAAGACGATTAAGTCTATTGTGCCGCCAAGATGGAAACCGACTGGTCAAGACTCAAATGTCCAACAATGCAGTTCATCACGCCCTTTACCAAAACGGCTCCAGCCTTTGGTGGAACACGAAGAAAACGTTTGGAAGAGAATTCAAAATGCCCGGCGCCTTCAGAAAGAAGGCAAGAGCATCACAGCGATCGCAAAGCAGCTAGGTATTTCCCGTAATACCGTTTATAAGGATTTAGCTACGACATCGAAACCGTCCCTTAAACGAACTTCTTTATATGACCGATATCTTCCCCTTATCCGTAACATGATCGCAGATGGATCAAAGGGTGATGAGATAGAGGCTGCGTGCAGGAAAGCAGGGTTTGGTGGACATCGCAACACACTAAATTACATGATTGCGGACGAACGCCGGGATATCCGAAATAAAAAGCCACAGACACTGAATCTTCAACAGGCAATCATCCGGATCCTTTGGGATAAGGACGTACAGAACCATAAGAAAGCATTTAAATCCTTGTATCCCAACCTTCTAAAAACGTTCCCATCGTTAATGGAAATTAGCGAATTCATTCAATCCTTTAGGAGCCTTTTTGAGGAAAAACATTCATCCGGCCTTAGAAAATGGCTGATTGAACATAAGCACTCACCATTTACTTATTTCCAAACCTTCCTTAATGGCATCAGAGGTGACATTAAGGCTGTTTATTACGCTATAACATTACCTTGGTCAAACGGGAAAACTGAAGGAACCATAAATAAGTTGAAAAATATCAAACGGATGATGTATGGACGTGCAGGTATAACGGTGTTGTTAAATCGCTTACGTTTCCAGGGTTAAAACTTGATTAATATAACATTTTTTTACCGAAGGTAACACTTTTACTTAGGGCTACAAACATTCACCAAAAAGACGTAAGAACCAAGGCCATTGTTGATTTTTTAAAACTGTTGATTGGAGCGGAAGGCACAGAGACTCCTGCGGGAGTAAGGGGCAGGGGAGACCCCGCAGGAGCGAAGCGACGAGGAGGCTCCCCGTCACGCCCGCGGAAAGCGAAGTGCCTGGAGCAGAAATCAACAGCCAAGTTTAACACAGCTTTTTTATAAAAAATGGAAATATATATTGATTTAACTAATATTGTTAGTTAAAATAAAACTAATGATATTAGTTAAAGGGAGAGGGTCAGAATGAGAGTGATCAAAACTGGTTATTTATACCAAGTGACTTTTATGGCGAATGTTTTTCCTGTCAACTGTTACTTGGTGGAGGAAGAGGAGGGAGTAACATTAATTGATGCCGCCTTAGGCTTTTGTGCGAAGGGGATACTGAAGGCTGCAGAAACGATTGGAAAACCAATTACAAAAATTGTTTTGACACATGCTCACGAGGATCATGTTGGTGCACTTGATTCAATAAAAGTGGTGTTTCCGGAGGTGCCAGTTTATATTTCAACCCGTGATCACAGATTAATGAATGACGATCGTTCCCTCGATACCCATGAGGAGCAAACACCAATCAAAGGCGGTGTGCCGAAAAAATTAAAAACGCGCGCCAATGTATTATTGAAGGAAGGCGATCTTGTTGGTTCATTAACCGCGATTGAAACGCCGGGGCACACACCGGGATCCATGTCATTTTTGGATTTGCGAACAAAGGCATTGATAGCGGGGGATGCCTTTCAAACAAGAGGAGGAATCGCTGTGGCAGGTGATTTAAAACCGCTGTTTCCATTTCCGTCATTTGGCACATGGAGTAAAAAGACGGCGCTTGCCAGCGCAAAGAAGCTAGTGAGCTATGAACCTCAGCTTCTGGCAGTGGGGCATGGGGAAATGGTGGAGCATCCCGTGAGAGTGATGGAACAAGCCATTGGAAATCTAGAACGGAAAATAGGATAGGGGAGAGTTAAGAGTATGTCACCAAGACCCAAAATAGGCCTTGATCTACACACGATAGTAGAGGCAGCAGGGGATATTGCCGATCAACATGGAATGCATGAGGTTACTTTGGCGAACCTGGCTAAGCAATTGGGGATTCGCCCCCCTTCATTATATAACCATTTCGACGGGCTTCCCGGGTTGAGAAAGAAATTGGCCATTTACGGAATCGACCGCTTATACGAAGTTATGGCAGATGCCGCAATTGGGGTTTCAGGCACCGAAGCAGTGCTTTCAATCAGTAAAGCATATGTCCAATTTGCCCGTAAACACCCTGGATTGTATGAGGCAACGATGCTTGCTCCTTACCAGGAGGACGCAGATGTTCAGCAAGCCGGAGCAAAAATTGTCGACCTTTCCATCCGGGTCCTTCAGGCCTATCATTTGGAAGGAGACCTTGCTCTTCACGCCGTTAGAGGATTACGCAGTATTTTACATGGATTTTCCACATTAGAACAAAAGGGCGGTTTTAAAATGGCCCTGGATTTGGATGAGAGCCTTACAATCATTCTTAAGGCATTTCTCGCCGGAATCGGCGAAGCTGCATAGTCTGATAAATGATTTATATATCTTTTTTGTCTACATTTAGTTCAATTAGATTCCCATCAGGATCAGCACAAAAGATCTGCGCAAAGCCGCTGGCACTTTCGGGCTTTTCTAAAACTGCTACACCATTTTGTTTAAGCCAGCTAAGGGTCTCATCGTAAGATTTTACTCTTAACGCAAAATGTCCTTCACGGCTGCTAATGGACTTTTCTTGACGGATTGTCTGAGAGGTCGGGAGGACAATAAGGTGGATTTGCTGGCCTCCTACTTCATACCAAGCACCTGCAAAATCAAAGGCAGGCCGGGGAAGTTCTTTCAAACATAGAATATTGCTATAAAAATTTTTGGCCTGTTCTAAATCGGTTACAGTTAGACTAACATGATGAAGCTCGTGGTACTGAATCATAGTAATCATCTCCAGTGCAAATGAACTTTTTAATTTGATAACTACATCATAACATAGGGCCGATAAGGATAAAAAAAGAAGGATTTTATTAAAATTATTTTCTAAAGCTGTCAGGATTCAATTAGGGACATTTTGGAGATGTCATGATTAGAAAAGCTTTGTTATAATAGGGGAAAACATAGAATTAAGGAATGATTATTGTGCGGAAATCGGAAAAATTTGGTTTGGTTTTGGACGTAGAAACAACTGGTTTAGGGCCAACAAAAGATGAAGTAATCGAACTGGCATTAAAGTTATTTACTTATAGGGATGACTCAGGTGAAATTATTGACATTGTGGAGGAAGACTCCTTTTTACGTGAGCCGCTTTCCAGCACAGCGCGGAACAACTATGATCAAGCGTACCGAGTACATGGAATCCCTTACGATCTAGTTAGAGGGAAAAGCTTTTATGATGGAAAAATAAAGACCTATTTCCATCGTGCGGATGCCGTATTTGCCCATAATGCATCCTTTGACCGCAGCTTTCTCTTCCACATGTACCCTGAAGTTAACGATTTAAAGTGGTATTGCACGATGAGAGGGGTCCCATGGAAAAATTACGGTTTTCCAAACGGGAAACTATTGACCCTGCTGCAAGCCCATAACATTACCAATTACCAAACACATAGAGCCCTTGATGATATTACATACCTAATGGAACTTCTAAAGAAAACAAACCCGAACGGTAACTACTACCTCCAAGAAGTACTAGAAAAAGGTCCAATGAGAAAATATCAGCCAGCCGCAACCCGGACAAAAATGGGCTAAAAGCTACCCCAACGCGAAAACCCTGCGTTGGGGTTAGTAATGGTGCCTGACACCATTATTACTCTTTACACCATGAATACTCTATTAATTTATTTGAAGGTTCCGATATATTTTGCTTGGGGGCGGTAGATGGTGTTGTTTTCTGCTTGTTCTAGGACATGGGCCGTCCAGCCTACTATTCTGCTGGCAGTGAAGGTAGGGGTGAATAGTTCTGTGTCCATATTGATTGCTTTCATGATGGAGGCTGCGTAAAATTCTACGTTTGTATAAAGTGATCGACCGGGTTTAAGTTCCGCTAATATTTTTACGGCTGTATCCTCAACGGTCATGGCTAGGTCAAGCCACTCATCTTCTCCTGCTAACTTCAATAATTTTGTCTTTAAAGCCATTGCCCGGGGGTCATGGGTTTTATAAACCCGATGTCCAAACCCCATTAATTTCTCTCCCTGCAAAATCTTCTCTCTGATCACCGCTTCAGCATCTCCAACAAGAGCAATCTCATCCATAAGCTCAATGACTCCTGAAGGGGCACCGCCATGAAGCGGACCTTTCATTGTCCCGACTGCAGAGGTAATAGCTGAAACCATATCTGACTCAGATGAAGCTGTAACCCTAGCCGAAAAGGTAGAAGCATTCATTCCATGTTCAAGTGTAAGAATCATATATGCTTCAAGGGCTTCGGTATGGGCGGCTATTGGTACCTTTCCATTAAGCATAAACAAATAGTTTTCGACATGGTCTAAATCATGCAGAGGAGGGCAGAAGTTGTTACCATCTAATTGGCATTTTCTATAGGCGATAACCGTAGGAACTAAGGCGGTTAATCTGATAGCCTGTGAGACTTTAGGTTTCCAGCCATATTCACCATTTCCCCCTTCTGCCGAAAGAGCAGTTCTAATTACACTCATTAAATCCATATTTAGTGGGAGCCGGTCAATTATTTCTTTTACGCATACAGGCAATTCGCGATTTGCTTTCAGTTGTTCTTTAAGCAATGCAAGCTGTGAAGCATCGGGGTAGTAACCAAACCAGAGAAGATATGCCGCTTCTTCAAAAGAATACCCTCCAGCAATATCACGAATTCCAAATCCGCGATAATACAACTCGCCATTTTCCCCATCTATATGACTAATCGATGTTTCCGTCGCAACAATCCCTTTCAAGCCTTTTTGAATCATAAAATCGCCCCTTTCCTTAATTAGTATTATTTTATAAAATAAATACAATTAAGAATATTGAATATTATTAAAGTGATTGATTACTATTTTTAATAAGGAGAAAATTATGGAATTTCAGTGGCTTCAAACCTTCGTTACTGCCGCAGAATGTGGGAATTTTCGCAGAACTGCTGAATTATTATATATTTCACAGCCTTCCGTAACGGTTCATATAAAACAGCTGGAAAAAGAGTTAGGCATCGAATTGTTCCACCGTGAAGGGAAAAAAATCAAACTGACAGAAGAGGGAAAACGATATTTGGGTCACGCGAAGAGATTGCTTGAAGTTTATCAACATGGTCTCGAGGATATGAATTCCTTCAGTCAAGGCTATACAAGAAATTTAATCCTTGGAATCTCACCGCTAATTGCGGATACCATCCTGCCATACGTTCTAAAAAGCTATACCAACCGGCATCCAGAAGTAGAGATTTCAGTCAAAATCATTGAATCCGTTGATATTGAGCGGGCAGTACTAAAGGAAGAGGTCGATCTCGGGCTTTCGTGCTTAAACAGCAGCCATCCCCATTTGGTCTGTGAGCTTTTATCAACGGATAAGGTCATCTTGGTTGCACCTCATGATGGGCGGGATTCGGAATCAGCACCGCCATTAGATGAGGAAGAAGTGTTAACAACCAATTATGTAATCACCCACAATCATCCCGGTTACTGGGACCTTCTTTGCAGAATAGTAAAAAATAAATATCCAAGTGTTCGAATGATGAAAGTGTCGCAGGTTCATATCACGAAAAGGTTTATTGTCGAGGGGCTTGGGGTATCGTTCCTGCCGACCTCGACAGTCAGAAGAGAATTATTAGAAGGAAGACTATTAGAGGTAGAATGTCACTCCATCCAATTGCCTGAAGCTAACACGTACGCCATCATGAAATATGATCATTCAAAGCAATTGGAATTTCTAAAATTTATTTCGAATTATAGATTGTAGGTTTGCTGCTGTCTCCTATATACCTTGCAAAAAGAAAATCGGCCCTGTCTCAAAGGCTGAAGACAGAGCCGTATAAAATTTACTATTTACTAATTAAACTTCGTGTCGGCCTTCAGTGAACACTTGGAAGGTAACACCGAATTTATCTATCACAGAACCATAGGCAGGGCTGAAGAAGGTTTCTTGCAATGGCATTTCTACATGACCGCCATCTTGCAAGGCATTAAAAAATGTACGAGCCTTTTCAGCGTCGTCAGTTGTGAGACAGATGGTCACTTGAGAACCAATTTGATGCGGCTGTCCTGGAAACGTATCAGAAAACATTAACTCTGTCTCACCCACTTTAATTGTCGCATGGCTTACACGGTCTTTTGCTTCTGCTGGAAGAGGGAATTCCGGATTTTCCGGCATTTCGCCAAAAGTTTGACTAAAAAGAACCTGTGCATCCAATGCACGTTGATAAAACTCAATCGCTTCCTTTGCATTACCGTCCATCACTAAATAGGGAATCAATCTTACTGTCATAAATAATCGCTCCTCGTCTCCTAAGAATAATTACATGCTTTAATCGATAGTCCGAAGACAGGCATCTCGCTGGCACAAATCAATAAAAGCAGCCACATCCTAGTATTACCGATAAATTAATTATAAAACAAAGAACGCATGTTCGCAATGATAAAATTGGTGTCAGGCACCATTTGCACTACTGCCACGGTATTATTTCAGGCCTGGCAGGTATCTTTCGCGTATGATGTTGGTATGGTGGATGGCGTGGCCGGCGATGATGTAGGCGATGGCGCGGGTGGTGATTTCTGTGCCGTTGGCAATGCCTGTTCTGTTCCATGCTTCAGCCGCCATGGTTTGGATTAGTGTGATGGTGGCATGTCGTACTGCTGTAAAGTCTTCAAGGATCGTTTTATTTGATATCTGGTCAAACTGAGACCCGTTAATATAATCGTTTTCGTTAAAACCGGCTAAGGGGGTCTGGTCCCCGCGTCCAACGCGAAGCAGGCGGTAGCTCATGATTCTCTCGGTATCCGTCATATGGCCAAGAACCTCTTTTACGCTCCATTTGCCGGAAGCATAACGGAATTTTCCATTTTCCTCTGAAATTCTGTCGAAAAGATTCGTCATCTCCGCCAAATTTTCTTTTAAAATTTCTAAAAGATCACCCTCTGAAACAAGTTTTACATAAGAAACATAATACTCAGGATATTCACTTTCTAATGGACGATGCAGCATATTGTTCTCTCCCTTCGAATGTAGCGGTATCTTATTACCTATTAATCCTAACATAGTAATCTAAATATTCGAAAGTATTGATCTAATAATCTTTGTAAGTGTTTCATCTTCTTCATTTTTATTAAAACCATACTCATGGTAAGCTGTATGAGGAAAGGTAGTGGGAAATATGCCTGACTTATTATGGGTAGAAAGTTTAATAGGGAAAAACTTTAAAATCTTAAATGGCTTTCCTTCCTATATAATGATTGAGCAAAAAGAAAAAACAGCCGGCGTCATTTCAGAGGAGGATCTCCAAAGCTTACTTGAATTTTTTTCCCATTGGGGATTGAAGAGATTAGTAGTGTCTTTAGATAAGTCGACAGCGGAATTTGAATACCTCGCGGAATTATTCCTAAATAATGGGTTTGAACACTTTTCCTCAAGAGTAGAGGTTTATAGGGATTTAACCAATCTGGATGAACAGAAAAGAATGTTTAACTGGTCTTCTTTAGCTGACCATTGTTTTTCACAAACGGATTTTAAACAACTATTGGCGAGGTGTATAACAGGTTCTGCCAATAAAGCTTCATCCTTAACAATGGATGAATATCTGATGTCTTTGGAGAGCGAGTTAGGGAAGGGATGGGAGCAGTCTTGCCGTATATATCATTTGCAAGATACACCGCTGGGAATTTCCATCCCACATATCGAGCCTGGTACAATAGACGAGGGAAGATTGTTTTATTTTGGCCTATTGCCGGAAATGAGAGGAAAACGCCTCAGCAATGATCTGCATCTCCAATCATTATGGGCTTTAAAAGAAATGGGAGCTACATACTACATTGGGAGTACGGATATCGCAAATAAGAAAATGCTAAGAGTGTTTGAGAACAATGGCTGCAAAGTTAAGTCGGAAACGGAATCGTATAATAAATATTTTTCTAAGTAAGAGAGGTTTTAAAATGAGCAAAGTAGAAATTATTGTCTTAAATGATGAAGATGCCAAAACGGCGGAAGCCTATGGTGCAGACCGTCTTGAACTAGTTTCCGCCATGACAGAAGGCGGGCTGACGCCCAGTTACGGAATCATAAAAACAGTTGTCCAAAGCGTGAAAATTCCTGTGATGGTCATGGTTCGGCCCCATAGCTTTTCGTTTATGTACCGTAAGGATGAATGGGGAGCGATTCGCCAGGATATTCAAGCGGTGAAGCAATTGGGTGCCGCGGGAATAGTCTTTGGTGCCTTAACTGAGAAGCAATCAATTGATTTTGACATGCTTGCCATGGTGGTAGAAGAAGCAAAAGGTTTATCGGTAACGTTCCATCGCGCGATTGATGAAACGAATCTTATTGTTACTTATCAATCCCTTTGCCAATCTCCTTACCATGTTGACCGAATTCTTACCTCAGGAGCTAAACCGACAGCAAAAGAAGGCCTTGATTCATTAAAAAAGATGATAGAGGAATCGAAAAAATCCGCAAACAATCCAGCCATCATGCCGGGATCAGGTTTATCTACTGAAAACATCCAATCCATTCACGGACAACTCCAAGCTGCTGAATACCATTTTGGCTCAGCAGTTAGAATTGGCGGAGATTTTCGCAATCGTATCAACGGAGATGAAATTCAAAAAATCAAAAGAATGGTGAACTAGAAAAGCAAAAAGAGCTGTTGCTTTATTTAACACAAGCAGCAGCTCTTTCTATTTATTGTCCAGCTCCAGGCACCACCGGCTAGAGTCCTTCGCTCTCCGTCCTACGATAAGTCAAGCACGAATGCGCCGCTGGCTCTTCGTGTTTCCTTTATCTCAGTTGGAGAGTTCCAGGCCATACGCCGATAGACAGGCGCCTTCCGCTTTCCTTTTTAAATCATTTTATCAAAACGAACACGTTTATTAATCATGTACATAACTGGCATACCAATGGCCATCACGACAAATTCACCAACTGCTGTTGTCAGCCACGTGAACATGAATGGCAGATCAAACGCCAAGTGGAGTTCAAGGGCAATCAAGAACATCGTGAACGTGAATACAAGAGTATTGACAATCATCCTCGCCCACAACCCTTTGATAAAACGTGCGCATGCAATCGTGATTAACAAGGCAATCACTGATTGACCGACACCGAAAATCAGGTCATAGGCTTTCATTGGTGAAAAGAACAAATTCGTTAAAAATACACCAAGAACGATTCCATAAATGTACTTTTTGTTAAAAACAATGAGGTGATTGAACATCTCCGATACACGGAATTGGACTTGAGTAAATCCAAATGGCTGGATCAAGGCCGAAACTGCAATGTACAATGCAGCAATAATCCCACCCGTGACAATTCCCTGCACTTTGCCTGCACGGACAGTTCCAGCAGAATTGGCTCCAATTGGCTGTGCCAATGTGTTAGTTGTTTTCTCCATATTCATTTCTCCTTAGTTTTTTTACGTGGGAGGTTCTCGAACCACGTTAAAATATATTACTTGCAAACTAATATATTAATATAAAAGAAATCACCAGTCAATGACACTATTTTGGAAAAATAAAGGATACCGCTCTAAAACGGTATCCCTTTCATCTTTAAGTATGTACTTCACTCATTAACGCATGAATATTGTCTTCAGGGTCTTTGAAAAACGCCATCCAAGTCTCGGTTTGTCCGATTTTTGCAACGACATGCGGTTCACCAATAAAAGAAATCCCTTTTTCAATAAAATCCTGGTAAGCGGCTTTAATATCATCGACCTGAAAATATATCACCGAACTTGGATGCGCAAATTGTTCCTTCTCCGGCAAACTCAGAAGAAGTCGGAGCCCATTGCATTCAAAAAATGCCATTGTTTCAGTATGAAACAGCAGTGGAAGCGCCAATACCTCCTTATAAAATGTTACAGCTCTTTCAATATTCTTCACAGGCACTCCAATTTGTCCAATACCTTGAATTGTTGTCATTAGAATTTCCCCCATCGCAATGTCATTACAATCTATTACATTTTATGCTAAATTAACTTACTTTTCAAAAAATAATAGGTAAATTAATATTATTTTTCTTCTTGGGCATACTAAAAGAAAAAAAGGAATGGCTGATAGATGAAGTATAATAAAATGTTCTTGATTGCTTTGATCATAGTCCCCTGGCTGTCCTTACCCATGTTAGGGAAAAAATCGTTCCGGCGGTTTTATCCGGGTGCACTATTTGTGTGTATCTGGGTTACAGTTGAGAGTTTGTTGGCAAAAAAACGGGGGTGGTGGCGATTTTATGAGAAACTAATTCCAAACTTTATGGGTGAAATTCCTTTTATCGTTGGGCCATTTTTCATCGGCTCCATATGGATATTAAAATTTACCTTTGGAAATTTTTTTCGTTTCCTAATACTAAACTCGGTTATTGACTATTTGTTTGTTCACCCAGGAATGGTCATTCTCAGAAAGATGGGGATTGTTTCTTTGTTCAGAATGAAGCATTATCAGATGGGAATATTATTTTTGGGCAAATCGATTCTGATGTACGGTTTTCAAACCATTATTGAAAAAATACGGAAAAAGCCAAAAACGATTATAGAAAAAATCTTTTCATAAATGCAACTCCGCCACAAGCTGGGTGATCCCTACCACTTGTGGTTTTTTTTGATTACCTGATAACGGTGAAATGTTACAATCAGGATAGAAGGTCGTGAGAAAAGGGGAAACCGGTATGCTGCACCATCTTGAAATCTATGTATCTGATTTAACGAAATCGGGCGAATTTTGGAACTGGTTTTTAACGGAATTAGGCTACGAGCCATATCAGAAGTGGGAGTCGGGTACCAGCTGGAAATGCGGCGAAACGTATATCGTATTTGTACAGGCGGAAGAACGATTTCTCGATATTCCTTACCATCGGTCAAGAGTCGGTTTAAATCATTTGGCCTTCCATGCACGATCCATAGAACAGGTCGATCAACTGACAGAACAATTACGGGAAAAAGGGATAACAATTCTATATCAGGATAAACATCCATATGCCGGAGGAGGATCACACTATGCTGTTTATTTTGAAGATCCGGATCGAATTAAAGTAGAGGTAGTAGCACCTGGCAATAATATATAAAGGGGAAAGAGATATGGGAGAAGAACAAATTTCATTGGCAACCGCGGCAGATTTAATAAGGGTTGATCAGCTTTTCCAAGATTGTAAAGAGGCACTGCAGCAACAGGAAATCTATCAATGGGATGATGAGTATCCGAATAAAGAGTATTTTGCACATACGATTAACGAAAAGGAACTGTTTATTTTACATAATGAAACGACAATACTCGGAGCAATGGTACTAAACGAATGGCAGATTGATGAATGGGACGAGGTCAACTGGACGAATAAGGCAGGTACCTATTTGATCCTTCATTCCTTTTGCACACATCCATCTGTTCAAGGAAAAGGATATGGGGGGGACATGCTCCAATTTGCCGAAAATATGGCTAAGGAACAGGGGTATGATGGAATACGGCTCGATGCTTATTCCGGAAACAAAGGATCATTAGGCTTTTATGAAAAAAGAGGTTACAAAAAGACGGGGGAAGTAAACTTTAAGTCAAAACCTGCCGGGCATGGGACGTATTTCTGTTATGAAAAACTATTTTAACCTGTGCTAAAAAACCTTTCATTTTTCCAACACTTGTGTAAAATAATTGTAGACCAGTAAGGGATGCAGGAGGAACTATTCATGGTAACGATTAATGAGATTGCCGAAAGGGCGAAAGTTTCCCGGACAACCGTTTCAAGGGTATTGAATAGTTCCGGTTATGTAAGTGAAGAAGCAAAAAAAAGAGTATTAAAGGTAATTGAGGAAACGGGTTATGTTCCGAGTGAAAATGCAAAATCGCTGCGTACAAAAAAGACAAAGGTCATTGGCGTGGTCCTGCCTAAAATCAGTACAGAAACATCTAGCCGACTTGTGAAGGGAATGGATGAAATTCTTGCCAAAGAAGGATATCAAATTCTCTTAACAAATACAAACCTTGAACCAGATAAGGAAATTGAATATTTACGGCTATTGAAAAGCCGGCATGCTGATGGAATTATTTTGTCAGCAACGAATGTTAACTCCCCGCTTTTGGAGGAAATTTTTCAATTAAAAATCCCTTTTGTCACGGTAGGACAGTATATGACCGGCCTGGCAAATGTCATTTTTGATGATTATCAAGCAACAAAAGATCTAGTGAATTACTTCATACAAAAAGGGCATCATCGCATTGCTTTCATCGGAGTTGACGAGAAGGATAGAGCTGTAGGGTATTTACGGAAAAAGGGCTATGAAGATGCAATGAAGGAAAATCGCTTAGTAGTTGAGGAGAATTGGGTTCAAAAAGGGGTTTTTAATGTAGAATCAGGGTTCGAATGTATGAAGTCTATTATGGATACTTCCACTATTTTGCCAACAGCTGTTTTAGCTGTAACAGACAGGCTCGCGATCGGTGCGATGCAGTACGCAAAAGAAACTGGTTTAACAATCCCAGCCGATTTAGCGATTGCAGGCATGGGGGCTTCAGAATTATCCAAGTTTATCAGCCCCTCCTTAACAACGATTGATTTTTCCATTGAAGAGGCCGGACGTGAAGCAGCTGCATTAATCCTGAAAAAAATTAATGGAGAACATTCCCATGAAATAATTAAGACAATAAATCATAGACTTATTGAACGTGAGAGTATATAATAAATGTGTAATCGATTTCATGTGATATTTCCTAGGTTACACTTTATTTTTTTACTTTTGTGGAATCGATTCCACAAAAACAGATGAATATATTTCTTCGTTGGTTCCAAAATATGAAGGCCACTGCTCTTATTTTTTTTATTAATGTGTAATCGATTCCATATACACAAACTAAATTATTTGAGGTGAATAAAATGTCTGAAAACAAAATAATAGCAGAAGAAGTCATCGAAGCTGTCGGGGGTAAAGACAACATTCAATCGGTTGCCCACTGCGCGACCCGGCTTCGAATAATGGTAAATGATAAAGAAAAAATCAACCAAGTAAAGGTTGAAAACATAAATAAAGTGAAGGGTGCTTTTTTTAACTCTGGCCAATACCAAATCATTTTTGGAACTGGAACAGTAAATAAAATTTATGAAGAGGTTACCCACCTTGGCCTTGATACTTTATCAGCCTCTGACCAGAAAAAAGAAGCAGTCAAAAGCGGCTCAAGGTTCCAAAGAGCCATTCGTACATTTGGAGATGTATTTGTTCCAATTATTCCAGTCTTGGTTGCAACGGGATTATTTATGGGACTTCGCGGTTTAGTGATGCAGGAACAAGTTTTGGCGTTATTTGGGATGAAGCCGGAAGATATTTCGCAAAACTTTATTCTTTTTACACAAGTATTAACAGATACGGCTTTTATATTCCTGCCAGCCCTTGTTGCCTGGTCAACGTTTAGAGTGTTCGGCGGAACGCCAATCATTGGTTTGGTCTTAGGCTTAATGCTTGTCTCACCTGCCTTGCCAAATGCCTGGGGGGTGGCTGGCGGTGACGTGAAGCCGCTTTATTTTCTAGACTTTATTCCTGTCGTTGGGTACCAAGGTTCCGTCTTGCCAGCTTTTATTGCGGGGATTATTGGTGCAAAACTTGAAAGACTCATAAGAAAACGTGTGCCGGAAGCATTAGACTTAATTGTTACACCATTTCTGACGCTTTTACTTATGATTACACTCTCCTTGTTAGTGATTGGACCAGTTTTTCATATTGTGGAGCAAAATATTTTAGATGTAGCAACGACTGTCCTTTCATGGCCATTTGGTATCAGTGGTATCTTAATTGGCGGACTTAACCAGGTCATTGTTATTACTGGTGTTCACCATATTTTCAACATGCTGGAAATTCAGCTATTATCCCAATTCCACAATAACCCATACAATGCCATTGTTACCTGTGCGGTGGCTGCTCAAGGCGGTGCAGCACTTGCAGTTGGCTTAAAGACAAAGTCAAAGAAGTTAAAAGCACTTGCGCTGCCTTCAGCCTTTTCAGCATTTTTAGGTATTACCGAACCGGCAATTTTTGGGGTGAACTTACGCTACGGCAAACCATTCATTATGGCATTAATTGGCGGCGCTGCCGGCGGATTTTTAGCATCGATTTTTGGCCTTAAAGCAACTGGGATGGCAGTTACGGTTATTCCTGGGACCCTGCTCTATTTAAACGGACAGATCCTGTTGTACATCCTTGTCAATATAGTTGCGATTGCGGTTGCGTTCATTTTAACCTGGATGTTCGGGTTCTCCGATAAAGTGAAGCAGGAAATTGAACGATAATTTTTTTAAAAAAAGGCAAGACTTATCTTGCCTTTTCTTTCATAAAACATACATCAAGGAGGAGCTTGCATGACAGAAAAGGAAGTACTCCTTATAGATCAGGCATACAATGAAGTGAAAAAATATAGGCATATCGTTCAACAAGATCCTTATCGGCTAACCTATCACCTTATGCCTCCGGTAGGTCTGTTGAACGACCCAAATGGACTCATTCAAATTAACGGGGTCTATCATGTGTTTTATCAATGGAACCCATTTCAGACCGCGCATGGTGCTAAGTTTTGGGGCCATTATACATCTAGGGATATGGTCAATTGGCAGGAGGAGCCGATTGCTTTGGCTCCTAGTGAGTGGTATGAAAAAAACGGCTGTTACTCCGGAAGTGCAATAGAGTCAGATGGACATCTCTATCTATTTTACACTGGCAATGTGAAGCTGGATGACGGTACGCGTGAAACGTATCAATGCTTGGCCGTTTCTGCCGATGGCATTCATTTTGATAAAAAAGGACCGGTATTAAGGCTGCCGAAGGATATACAGCCCACTTTCGTGATCCGAAGGTTTGGAAAAGAAATGGGCGCTGGTATATGATTATTGGTGCGCAGACATTGTCGGAGAGAGGGCTGGTAGTTTTATTTGTTTCGGACGATTTATATCATTGGCAGGAGCTTGGCGCAGTTGGCGGTTCTGGAATGAACGGTCTTGGTGATTTTGGTTATATGTGGGAGTGTCCTGATCTCATTCAATTAAACGGCAAAGAAATATTAATTGTTTCACCGCAAGGTCTGGAGCCTAGCGGCTATTTTTACCATAATATCTTTCAATCAGGCTATTTCACAGGAAAATTAGATTATAAAGCTGTTCAATTTCAGCATGGACCGTTTACAGAACTTGATCGTGGTTTTGATTTTTATGCACCGCAAACCTTTACGGATGAATCGGGACGGACGCTACTTTATGGATGGATGGGGATTACGGATGAGAGCGAACCCCACCATCCAACAATTGGAAGTAAATGGGTTCATGCTTTGACCATCCCGCGGGAACTGGATCTACGGGGGGATCATATTTTTCAAAAGCCGGTAGAGGAGCTAAAGAAGCTTCGAAATGAAGAAATGAGTCTGGAGAGCAGGAATCATGCTAGCTTGGATGGAGTGGGTTCCGCAGAGGTAGTGATTGATTTTCAATGCTCTGTTAAGGGGACATTTGAAGCGGATTTCCGTCATGAGGCCGTTCTGTTTTATGACTCACTGAAGAAGGAAATTAGTTTGAAAAGAAGGAACGTAAAAACAGGACTATGGGAAAAAAGAATTTGCTGTATTGATTCTCTTGAGAAGCTTCACATCTTTATTGATCATTCTTCGTTAGAAATTTTTATTAATGATGGGCAGGAAGTGTTTACGGCACGATATTTTCCGAATCTGGACGACAAAGAAATCAGCTTTGATGGGACGGCACCATTTAGTTTGAGAAAGTGGAACCTAGGAGGTGTGTATTGAACGGAATCATAGGTTTAGGAGAGGAAAAAGGGGCCATGACTGGCCTGCCAACGTTAGCGGAATAGAGGTTTCTAGCAGGGTGCCATTTTATAATGGTATCCTTTTTCTAACGGTTACGGTTGATAAAAATAGAACGGAATGAACGATTAGCGGATCAATAATAACTCAGAGAGATACGTATGTGCATCCCCTGAGTTATTTTTAATGAAAAATTTCATGAAAATGCCTGTAATCCGATAACCCCAATGATAATTAATACAACACTAATAATACGCCCAATATTTTTCGATTCTCCAAAAAGAAGGATGTTAATCAGTACGGCACCTGCAGTCCCGATTCCGATCCAAACAATATAGGCGATACTGAGCTGTAAATAATGAAAAGATGCATATAAAAAAGCAAACGAAGCACTGAACCCGCCAATATAAAGGACGCCATTTCTTAACGTTTTTTGCTGGCTATACAATTTTAAGCCGGCGGCACCGGTGACCTCACTGGCGGCTGCTAAAAGAACAAATATCCAGCCCATACTTTAGGCAGCTCCTTTCACGGATTCTTTTTTTACCTCTGCCTTATTATCAGCTAAGTTCAGGCCGATGACCCCGATCATGATTAGCACAATAAACAAAAGCATGTTCAAATTGAAATTCCCTCCAAAAAGGAAGACATCCATTAGCACGGTTCCGACTGTTCCAACTCCTGAAAAGACGGCATAAACCGTGCCTGTAGGGAGGCTCACGCATGCTTTTGGAAGGTAGTGGAAGTCGATGGCGATAATACTAATGACAATTGCCCATTTCCACCAAGTATCAGCAGTATTAAAACCGTATACCCACATTAATTCAAATAAACAAGTTAAAACTACATAAAACCAGGCTTTATTCATTTTATTCACCTCTTGAAGCTCCCTGATATAGTCTCCTTACTATTCCCAGAGAGAATCCTTCATATTATCTTAGAATACCATACCTACCGAAAGAGTAGTTTATTACTGCCTGTGCCTGTTTGGAAACTTTTCGGAATGGCGAATAAGTGTGATATAAATCACGAAACTCTTTCCGTTTAAACATTATAATTATTAAAACCAGGGGAAAATTAAAAGTGGATGGTGAGAAAAGTGGAATATAGTTTTAAATCTCTATATAGTGAAATCGGCGGACAGGAAACGATTGATAAGCTTGTCAATGCCTTTTATCCGCGGGTTTACGACGATCCGGAATTAGCACCTCTATTTGAAGGGGATATGGAAGAAATTAAACGAAAGCAGCGGATGTTTCTGCCGCAATTTTTAGGCGGCCCGGCCCTTTACAGCCAGGAATTTGGACCGCCGGCGATGAGAGAGCGCCATTTGCCATTTGAAGTAACACCAAGAAGGGCACAGTGCTGGCTTCGCTGCATGAGGGAGGCCTTTCAGGAGATTGGTCTCGATCAAAATCCGGCGGGACTTGCCTTTTATGACCGGTTAACACAAGTAGCCGGTATCATGGTTAACACACCTGATAGCGAGTAAGAAATGTAAAAAAGAATCCCACCCATTGACAGTAAAAAATACAGTGGGGGCGGGATTTCTAATATAATCAAAAAGAAACTCCTTTCGCTATGAAAGGAGTTTTCGCGTACCACTATTATTTCTTCAACTTAGCCCACGTTGCATCGAGAGCTTTAAGCGTTTCGTCTTTAGATTTTTGGTTGCCAACATATGCTTGTAATGTTGCACCGAATTCTTGACCTGCACCATCAGGATATTTCATGAACTGCCAAGAATAAGTTTTGCCGTCTTGTGAATATTTCTGAAGATCAGCACCTAGAGGTCCAATATCTTCTGCTTTTGCTTCAATAGTTTTGAAAGCAGGAATGTATTTGAACTCCTTTACTAATGCTTCTTTACCTTCATCAGATGAAACGATCCAGTTTAAGAAATCTTTTGCTGCTTTTTTGTCTGCTTCAGGAGCTTTGTTATACACAACCCAGTTCGTTGGTACGTCAACCATTAACTTATCTGCTTGCGCAGCATCATCTGTTAAGGCTAGTGGAATGAAGCCAACTTCCATGCCAGGGTTTAATTTATCAAGCATTGGCTGGATCCAGTTACCTTGTTGAATCATCGCTGTTTCGCCGTTAGCGAATTGTGTTACTTCTGTGTTATAGTCTGTTGTTAATGGATTTTTGTTACCATATTTAACCGTTAAATCTACAAGTTTTAAATAATCTTCGAAGTATTTGTTGCCTTCGATTTTCGTTTTACTCTCGTTTAAGCCTGGGATGAAGCTTTCATCATCAGCTTGCTGGTAAGCAAATGGAACGTTAAGACCATGGTTTGCTAATACCCACCACTCAGCATAGCCCACTGAGAAAGGCGTAATGCCCGCATCCTTTAGTTTTTTCGCTGCTGCTTCCAATTCTGAATAGGTTTTAGGAAGTTCTGTAATCCCTGCTTTTTCAAATAACTTTTTATTGTATGCGAAACCATAGCCTTCCATGTTAACAGGCTGTCCGTAGATTTTTCCATCCATTGTCATTGGTTTTAGTGCATTTTCATAAGCATCTTTTACCCAAGGCTGATCAGATAAATCTTCAAATTTATCTTTCCATGTAACAGCTTCTTGATAACCGCCGTTACCGAAGATATCAGGGGCTTTGTTAGAAGCAAATTTTGCTTTTAGAGCTGCAGAACCATCTGCACCGCCGCCGACTGATTCAATGTTAAACGTAACTTCTGGATGCTCTTTTGTATATTTATCTGTTAACGCTTTCAATTGGTCGGCAATTTCAACCTTACCGTTGAAGATATCGACTACTACTTTTCCATCTTTGCTGCCGCCGTCTTTCTTATCCCCAGAGGCACTATCGCTGTTGCCACAAGCACCTAATAGAAGTGAAGCCGATAAAATTCCCGCTGCAATTGAATATTTTTTGAAAGCCATTTGTTTTCCCTCCTGAATGTTTATATCTAATTTTTATATAAGCCCCAGCTGTCTGTTATGATTCAGCCAGCTGGGTTTGATCCCAAAAGTAAGTTATTTGATCGAACCGCTGGTGATACCCTTGATAATATGTTTTTGCATTGTGAAGAAGAAAATTAACAAAGGGATGATACCAAGAACAAGTGCTGCCAGTGCTAAATCCCATTGCTTTGTATACTGGCCAAAGAAGAAAAACGTTGCTAATGGAATGGTTCTTAATCCAGGATCCTGAAGGACCAGTGATGGTAATAAGTAGTCATTCCAGATCCATAAGCTGTTAAGGATGACAATGGTGACCGTAATTGGTTTTAACAATGGAAACACAATTCTCCAGAACACGCCGAACCTTGAACATCCATCAATGATGGCGGCTTCTTCAAGTTCAATTGGGATACCTTTAACAAAACCGTGATATAAGAAGATGGTCATTCCGGATCCAAATCCAAGGTACATGATAACAAGACCCCAAATGCTATTTAACATTCCCAAATTGCCTGCTGTTTTGATCAGCGGAATCATTATCGATTGAAAGGGAATGATCATCGCTGCAACGAAAGTCATAAAAATCACATTACTGATTTTCTTTTTGTTCGAACCAGCATGTATGCTGCCATTGAACAAAAGACAACTAAAACAACATTACTTACAACCGTGATAATCAAAGAATTTGTAAATACTTTTAGATAATCTAATTTTTCGAATGCGTTTACATAGTTATCTAGCATTAATACCTTTGGTAAAGCAGATGTGTTACTTAATATTTCAGCGAAGGGTTTCAGAGAGTTTGTAATCAAATAATAGAATGGAATTAAAAAGACAAGACCAAGCACGATGGCAAGGATTTCGCCAATAAAAGTCTTACCTGTATACCTGTTTCCCATTATGATTCAACCTCCCTCTTCTTCGAAATCGTTACTTGAAGGACGGTAATCGCCGCAACAACGATGAAGAAAATCAATGCCTTTGCTTCACCAATTCCATAACGGTTATTGACGAAAGCTTCAGTGTAAATATTAAGCGCTAACATCTCAGTTGATTTAAATGGACCACCGTTCGTTAACGACAGGTTAGCGTCGAAAATCTTAAATGATGAAGCTGTTGTTAAGAATAAGCAGATGGTAACGGCTGGTGCAACTAGCGGCATCGTGATGTGTCTTAGAATCTGCCATCTATTTGCTCCATCTATTTTCGCCGCTTCGATTAATTCCTGCGGGACGTTTTGCAAGGCGGCAATATAGATAATCATGATATAACCAGCACCCTGCCAAACACTAACAATCACAATTCCCCAAAAAGCTGTATTCGCATCCCCTAGCCATGCTAATTCAAAAAATGGAATCCCTGTTAATTGGCCGATGGAAGCAAAACCTTTCACAAAAATAAACTGCCAGATAAATCCTAGTAACAGACCACCGACCATGTTCGGCATGAAGAAAACGGTGCGCAGAACGTTACTTGTCTTCAACTTTTGGGTGACTAGCAGGGCTAATCCAAACCCGATCAGATTCGTTAAAATAATAGCTACTACTGTATATTTCGTAGTAAGTAGGAAGGACTGCTGGAATTGCTTGTCCTCGGTAAATAAGTATTTAAAGTTATCGAGTCCAACCCATTTAATGTTACCAGTTATTCCGTTCCAGTCGGTAAAGGAATAATAAATACCTGTAAAGAAAGGGACAAGGACGATTAAGGTAAATGCAAGGAAGACCGGACCGACAAATAGGGCGAATAACCCTGCGTCTTTCAGCTTTTTCTTTCTATTTAAGGAAACTGACTCTTTGACATTTTTCTTCGTTCGTTCATTCATGACCGTATTCTTTATGGTTTCTACTTTACTTTGGTTATTCACGACTGCACCTCCTATACCTTAATTTTAGTGATTTTAGAAAATTATGAAACGGCTTACATTGACCAATAGGGTGGAAAATATTGAACTGTAATTTTCACCATCAATCAAAACAATATTCTCCATCAATATGAAAGGCTTGGTTAAATTATGGTACTATAAGGGAAAATCCTTTTTTTTAAATGAATTTACAACAAGCTGGCGGGGAGGAAGGTTAGTCTTGATTCAAGATGAATACTAACCGATCAATATGGGATGGAGCATTCGGAAAAAGTTAATCATTTTTTTAATGGCAGTAACGGTTCTCCCTTTTGGAAGCTCCATCGCCATTACCTATTATCAGACGACCCAATCACTTAATAATCGATTTGTTTCAACAAACCATGAGCTGATCGAAAAAGGTGAGGAAGAGCTTACCGTTTATTTAGACGATGTGGCACAAATGTCTACCGTTCTTTACCGCTATACACCGTTTATGAATGTGATGCGGGATGGGATTTCACAGGACTTTATTACAAGTCAAGAGGAAGTACGAAGAGCGCTTGCCTATTTATTTAATTCCCGACCTGAAATTGAACAAATGCATCTTTATATTGATAAAGGAAAAGATTCGTATACCAATTATCATTCAAGAATTAGCGGCAGAGGGAAGTATGAACATATTTTTTCGCATCCTTACTATGCCCGGCTGCATCACTCCAGCGATTTTTCGGTGATACAGCCGCCTCATGAAATATATAGTTATAATCATCAATCAGTCATTCCTAACTCTCAAAAAAAGGATGTACTAAGCTTTCATAATATCTTGCTTGACGTTCCGTCCGACCGATTTTTAGGTTTTTTATCGATTGATATTAATCTTTCAAAAATAAGTGCGATTGCCGATCGATTATACACAAAAGATATAGAAGATCTTTATATAATGGATGAGAATGGAACGATTATTTACGCATCTGAGGAAAAGGAAATCGGAAAAAAGAATAATGAAAATTGGTTTAAACATGTGAAGCAGAGACCGCAAGAGGAAAAAAGCGTTGAATGGAAGGATAAACAATTTTCAGGTGTCATTGTCTCTGAAAGATTTTCGGCTCCATATAAGAATTGGTATATTGTAAAACGTATTCCATATGATGTCCTTTATCAAGGTGCCAGACAAACAGCGTTCATTAATATTGTGATAGGTTTGATTACACTTGTGGTTGTTTTATTTGCCACCATGGCGGTTTCCTTTAAGCTCACTGCTCCAATTAAAGTATTGATTGGCAATATGAAAAAAGTTGAGAAGGGTGAGTTTGAGGCTGATTTTGACTCGTTAGGGAATGATGAAATCGGTATGCTCGGACGCCATTTCAAACGTATGCTTGATCAAATTAATGAACTGATTTTACGTGAATATAAATTAGAACTTGAAAATAAATCCTCACAGCTTCGGGTACTGCAATCGCAAATCAATCCGCATTTTTTATATAATGCCTTTCAGTCGATTGGAACCTTGGCGCTGAAAATGAAAGCAGTCCCAGTGTATTCGTTATTAACATCATTATCAAACATTATGAGATACAGCATGAATATGAAGGAAGATATTGTTCCGTTTGAAAAAGAGATAAAGCATGTTGAGGCCTACCTATCATTACAAAAACAACGATTTGACGAACAGCTTGATTTTCATATTTCAGTTGAGAAAGAGGTAGAAGGGATTCTTGTCCCGAAAATGATCCTTCAGCCGATTGTAGAAAATTGTTTTAAGCATGGATTTGATCAACAGGTCGAAAAAGAAGTGATTCATATCGAGGCCACTTTAAATGTTGAAGATATGGTTTGTATCTTTGTCAAGGACAATGGGATTGGCGTAACAGAAGAGCAGCTAGTAAGAATTCGCCAAGAATTGTTTGAAGGCCGCATTCTAGAAGGCAATCAGAGGGAATCAATCGGTTTAAAAAATATCTATGACCGTCTGCAAATTTATTATGGTACTGAGGCTGTTATGTCTGTTGACAGCTTGGAAAAAGGCGGGTTTATGGTTACGATCCAGATTCCAAGGGTTATGCAAAAAGAGGTGGAGCATTCATGAAAGTTTTAATCGTTGATGATGAAAAACATGTTCGCGAAGGTATTAAGCTGCTAGGGGAATGGGAGCAGAATGGGATTACGGAAATTTTTGAGGCAGGGAATGGAGAAGAAGCCATTCAACTGATTCAAACACACAAACCGCAGATTATTTTTTCAGATATGAAGATGCCAAAAATGGATGGCACGCTGCTGTTAGAATGGATAAAGGAAAACCAGCCCGCCAGTAAAACGATTGTTGTGACCGGCTACGATGATTACCATTATATGCGAAAAGCCATTCATTTCGGGAGTATGGACTATTTGTTAAAGCCTGTCGACCCAGAGATATTAAATCATACATTGGAAAATGCCGTTAAAGAATGGAAGAAAGAAGAAAACGACAGGGAGAAAAAGGCGAGCAGCGCACAATTAATCAATGAGATGAAGCCCGTTTACCGTGACCGTAAACTAACCCAGCTAATCAACAGTGACAAAATCGAAATCGATTTGTATGAAGAATTCGGGTTTCATCCATCGCAGCAGTATACAGTTGTTCTCATCCGGATTAATCAAAAGGCGAGTAAGGCTTTTAATGGTGACCGGGACTTGACATACTTTACCATCTTAAATATTATCAATGAACTGCTTTTTGAAAGTGAATGTGGAATTGGTTTTCGATATTTGGCTAATAAGGGCGAAATTGTCATTATTTTTTGGAAACAGTTTGACCGAATTGAGGAGCTTTTAGCGCAAATTTATAAGACGATTAATGATACGATCCATATGTCCTGTCCGATTGCGATTGGAAAAACAGTTGATAAGAGCACTAGGTTGATTGATTCTTATCAGCATGCAAAACAAGTAATGCTAACTAGCAATCTTTTGAAGGAAACGGAAAACCGTGTGTATCGGCAGGATGTACTGTCAGTGGAAACGTTAAAAAGCTTGATGGTCTATACAGCAAATATCGAATTAGCTGTACAAGTAGGTGAAATCGGAGCATTTGAGGAATTGATTGAGCAAATAGCGAGGGATTATACCGAAAATCAGTATTTATCCTTAAAACAACTACTCCATTTAGAAAATGAATATTTAATGATTAGTAATCGCTGGTTTAAAACTTATACTATTACGTTGAAAGTATCGGATGATATTGAAAAACGGATGGATGTTTTTTTTGACAAGAGCGGCACCTTTCAGCTGGAAAAATATAAACAGAGGATTAAGCGGGAGATTGCGCTTTTTTTGAAAAAAGTAAAGCGGAAGACGAGTCAGAACACTAGTAATGTAATAGTTGAAATTGAAAAATACCTGCAGGCCAATTTTGACCGTGATGTGAAGCTGCAGGAAATATCAGATCACTTCTATATTAGCAGGGAATATATCTCGAGGAAGTTCAAACAAGAGTTTAATGTAAACATCTCTGATTATATCGTGAAGTTCCGCATGGAACGAGCCAAATCTTTATTGAAAAATAGTCAGTTAAAGATTTACGAAATAGCGAACATGGTTGGCTATCAGGATGATAAATACTTCCGGAAGGTGTTTAAAAAGGTGATAGGTGTTACACCGAATGAATATCGTTCAACCATGTAAAACATGCAATGGGGGCAGTGCCAAAATACGGCTAACTGCTCTTTTTTATGCAAAAATCTTTTTATTCGATCCGCCTGTAAGCACCAGGGGCGATGCCATGTTTCTTTTTAAAAACCTTATGAAAATAAGGATAGCTCCCAAAGCCACAATCCATAGCAATCTGTTCGAGTGTCATTGTGGTATACTTCATCCTCTCAATAGCCGCAGCAAGCCGAATTTCCTGCGCGTACTCCATCATCGTTTTTCCAACACTGCTTTTGAATAAATGAACAGACCGCGAGATACTAAGACCGGCATGCCGGGCGACATCTTCCACTTTAAATGCTGTCATGGCATGCTCTTCAATATACCGCATCATCCTTGTTACTGAATACGGGTGGTTGAAGGAAGGACCTGTTTCACTGATGACCCGTTCCAAAGTTAAACAGAGAGCTCGCAATAAATAGTCGATAAGCTCTTCATTTTGGCTGGATTCCGGTCTGCGTTTCTCAATCATAATATAGCGCCATAGTGCTAACAGCTTCTCATCCAATTCAATTCGAGAGATATCTGGTTTGTCGAAACCACTCCACCACTCATCAATCCAGGCACCTTCGCAAATTATGTGATAATCTCCGCTGATTTGCCCTTCTTTAACTAGTAATTCATAATGATCCCCCGGCTTAATAAGGAGGAGGTCTCCTTTCCCAACCTCCATTTTTCTACCTTTCACTACCACTTGGCAGAGTCCTTCTGTTTGCAGGCGAAATAGATAGGATGGATATCCGGATTTGTGCTGTGAATGGTATCCATTTATGTGAATTGAATAGGCGCAGAATAATATATTTGTTGACATTTGCTCACCTTCAAAAATAAATAGCAAAATAGTTGATGTTTTCATTATATCATCTATATTTATTTACTGATATTCATAATAAGATGTAATCAAATAAGGAATGTCTGAAGAATTGGGGGGATGTTATGTTCAATATTTTCCACCCTAACGGACAATGTAAGCCGTTTCAATAATTCTCTCATTCTCTAAAATAAAGATAAAGCGAACAATCAAAAAGGAGTGTCAATCATCATGTTAAAAGTAACCGTATGGAATGAAAACCGTCACGAACAAAAAAATCCCGTTGTCAAAGATATATACCCGACTGGAATCCATGGAGCCATTGCCGATTTCCTTCAAGCTGAAGGATTTGAAGCGGGAACCGCTACACTGGATGAACCGGAGCACGGCTTAACAGATGAAGTACTTGCTAACACGGATGTATTAGTTTGGTGGGGGCACCTCGCTCACGGTGAAGTGAAAGATGAGATTGTTCAAAAGGTACAGCAGCGTGTCCTTGACGGCATGGGACTGATTGTCCTACATTCCGGCCATTTTTCAAAAATCTTTAAAACATTAATGGGGACTAGCTGTGATTTGAAGTGGCGCGAAGCCGACGAAAAAGAGCGCCTATGGGTCGTAAGCCCAAGCCACCCGATTGCTGAAGGAATCTCTGAATATATCGAATTAGAAAAAGAAGAAATGTACGGTGAGCATTTTGATATCCCACAGCCAGATGAGTTGATTTTTACAAGCTGGTTTGAAGGCGGCGAAGTATTCCGCAGCGGATGTACCTACAAACGCGGAAATGGTAAGGTGTTTTATTTCCGGCCTGGTCATGAAACCTATCCGACCTATCATAATAAACAAATTCAGCGTGTCATCATTAATGCAGTGAAATGGGCACAGCCAGTGAAACGGGAACGCCCTGTTTATGGAAACGCTAAGCCTTTAGAAGAAATTAAAGGGGGAAAATAACAATGGGAAAATTAAGAATTGGGGTCATCGGATGCGGCAGTATTGCCCAGCATCGCCATCTGCCAGAATATAAAGCTAATAAAAATGTTGAGCTTATTGCTGTTTGTGACATCAATGAAGCACGTGCAAAGCAAGTAGCGGATAAGTTTGAAGCCACTGCCTACTCAAGCTATGAAGAGTTATTAAATAGCGGCACGGTTGATGCGGTCAGCGTTTGTACGCCAAACTATCTTCATGCACCCATCTCGATTGCGGCATTGGAAGCAGGTGTTCATGTTCTTTGCGAAAAACCAATGGCAACATCGAAAAGAGAAGCGGAGGCCATGATTGCAGCTGCGAAAGATAGCGGCAAAAAGTTGATGATTGCCCATAATCAGCGTTTTGTCCCTTCCCATAAAAAAGCACGCCAATTAATTGCGAGCGGTGAAATTGGCAAAATATACAGTTTCCGTACAGCCTTCGGACATGGCGGTCCGGAAGGCTGGAGTGTCGAGGGCAAGGAAGGCTGGTTTTTCCAAAAAGAAAAAGCATTTGTTGGCGCGATGGGCGATTTAGGTGTTCATAAAACAGACTTATTGCGATATGTATTAGGAGAAGAAATTACCGAAGTGGGTTCCTTTGTAGAAACGAGCGCGAAAGACTTTGCAACGGTTGATGATAATGCAGTTTGTGTATTAAAAACAGAAAGCGGAATCATCGGAACCCTTGCCGCTAGCTGGGCCTATGTAAGTAAAGAAGATAATTCTACTATTATATATGGTGAAAAGGCGATTCTTCGCTTAGAAGAAGACCCCGCCCATTCACTCGTTGTCCAATATGCGAATGGTGAAGTCGTCAAATACGAACTTGGGAAAATTCAATCCAATGATGAGGGCGGTCAAAATAATTCTCACGTGATTGAGAAGTTTGTGAAGTGCATTCTTCTTAATGAGGAGCCGCCGGTTCCTGGTGAGGAAGGGATGAAATCATTAGCGGTCATATTGGCGGCCCTTGAGTCGAATGAAACAAAACAAATTGTCAGAGTGAACGAACGATGAAAAAACTGCGAATTGGCTTAATCGGGGTCGGCGGCATTGCACAGGGCCGCCATATCCCTGCATTTCTTCAATTAAGTGATATCTGTGAAATAACAGCAGTAAGTGATGTAAACAGTGAAAGAGCTCTTGCAATCGCTGAGAAACATAGTATCCCATATGTTTTTGCGGATTATCGGGATCTATTTTCAAAAGTGGATGCCGTTTGTATTTGTACGCCAAATAAATTCCATGCTGAGATTACGATTGCTGCTTTTGAGGCAGGAGTACACGTTCTTTGCGAGAAGCCGATGGCTCTTAATGCGGATGAGTGCGAAGCGATGATAAACGCTTCGCAAAAAGCGGGCAAGGTACTGGCGATTGCCTATCATTACCGTTTTATGAAAGAAGCACAAGCGGCTAAAAAGGTGATGGGGGAAGTTGGAACACCGCTAGTGGTAAGGGTCCAGGCATTAAGACGCCGCAAAGTTCCAGGCTGGGGCGTTTTTACCAATAAAGACCTTCAAGGCGGGGGAAGCCTAATTGATTTTGGCTGCCATCTTCTTGATTTAGCCCTTTGGCTGATGGGAAACCCAAAACATATCGAGGTGTCAGGCACCACTTATAATGCGTTAAGCAGAATTCCTGATCAAGTGAACCAATGGGGAACCTTTGATCACGAATCCTTTAATGTGGATGATCATGTCACGGCTTATATGAAATTTGAAAATGGCGCATCAATGCTATTCGAAACGTCATGGGCAGCCAATATTAAAGATGATGTTGCAAATGTTAGTATTTCAGGTGTCACTGGCGGCATAAATGTATTCCCATTGGAGCTTTATACTTCAAAGAACGGAATGCTATTAAACAGCGGGGCTCCTTGGCTGCCGGGTGAGGATGATCCAGATTTACCGCAGGCTAAGAATTTTATCAACGCATGTGTCGGACTTGAAGAACTAGCGGTCAAGCCTGAAGAGGCATTGCAAGTTTCACAAATTATCGACCGAATTTATGAGAGTGGGAGGAATTCATTATGAAACTAGGTGTTTTTACCGTACTTTTTGCGGATAAATCATTTGAAGATATGCTGGATACTGTAAAAAATGCAGGATTACAAGCGGTTGAAATTGGAACCGGCTGCTATCCGGGAAACAATCATTGTGATCTAGATACGTTATTGGAAAGTGAAGAAGCCCGCCGCGAATATATTCAGAAGGTTGCAGAGCGTGGTCTCATGATTAGTGCTTTTAGCTGCCATGGCAATCCGATTTCCCCTGAAAAGGAATTTGCTGTAAATTCTCATGAAACTCTTTTAAAGACGATTAAATTGGCTTCTTTACTTGGTGTGCCTGTAGTGAACTGTTTTTCAGGAACAGCAGGCGACCATGATGGCGCGAAATATCCAAACTGGCCTGTTACTCCATGGCCAAATGAATACGGCTCCGTTTTACAGTGGCAATGGGACGAAAAGCTGATTCCATACTGGAAAGAGGTTGGCCAATATGCCAAGGACCATAATGTGAAAATTGGTCTTGAACTTCATGGAGGTTTTTTAGTTCATACACCATATACGTTGTTAAAATTACGTGCGGAAACATGTGATGCCATTGGTGCTAATTTAGACCCAAGCCATCTATGGTGGCAGGGGATTGATCCGGTAGCAGCGATTAAAATTTTGGCAAAAGAAAATGCGATTCATCATTTCCATGCGAAAGACACATACATTGATCAGGATAATGTGAATATGTATGGATTAACGGATATGCAGCCATACGGGGAAGTGCGCTCACGTGCCTGGACTTTCCGTTCAGTTGGCTGTGGACATAGTTTAAAAGAATGGTCGGACATGATGAGCGCCCTTCGCACGTACGGTTATGATTATGTGGTCAGCATCGAGCATGAGGATCCGATTATGTCGATTGAGGAAGGCTTTAACCGGGCTGTTGTTAATTTAAAATCTGTCATAATTGAAGAACCTGTATCGCAAATGTGGTGGGTCTAACGGCTAATTTTCAAAAAGAGGTGCATCATGAGCAAAAAGTGGTGGAAAGAAAGTGTCGCCTATCAGGTTTACCCGCGAAGCTTCATGGATAGCAATGGGGACGGGATTGGTGATTTAAAAGGGGTAACATCCAAATTAGATTACTTAAAAGAGCTGGGAATTGATGTCATTTGGCTGTCGCCAATGTTCAAATCACCAAATGATGACAATGGTTATGATATCTCTGATTACCAAGATATTATGGATGAATTCGGGACAATGGCCGATTTCGATGAGCTGCTAGAAGGCGTTCATCAGCGCGGTATGAAGTTGATCCTAGATTTGGTCATCAATCATACAAGCGATGAACATCCATGGTTTATTGAATCCCGTTCTTCCAAGGATAATCCAAAACGTGATTGGTACATTTGGAGAGATGGTAAAGCTGGAAAACAACCAAATAACTGGGAATCAATTTTCAGCGGTCCTGCATGGAGGTATGATAAAAAAACGGATCAATATTTCATGCACATCTTTTCTGCCCGTCAGCCTGATTTAAACTGGGAAAATTCTGAGGTTCGGGATGCGCTCCACAGCATGGTGAATTGGTGGCTCGACAAAGGTATCGACGGTTTTCGTGTGGATGCCATTTCTCATATTAAAAAAGAACCGGGATTCCCAGATATGCCTAACCCGGATCATTTAGATTACGTCCCATGTTTTCCTAAAATGATGAATGTGGATGGGATTGATGAGTGGTTAAGAGAACTTTCTGAGAAAACGATCAAGAACTATGACGTGATGACTGTTGGCGAGGCAAACGGGGTCGGGCTAGATGATGCCGATCGTTGGGTTGGCGAAGAAAACGGCTATTTCAATATGATTTTCCAATTTGAGTTTTTGAACCTTTGGAATAAGGATGCAAAAGGCGGTACAGATGTACGCGCTTTGAAGAAGAACTTAACCAAATGGCAAAAAGGGCTGGAAGGCAAGGGATGGAACGCCTTATTCATTGAAAACCATGACCAGCCGCGCCGAGTTTCAAGCTGGGGCGACGATAAGAAATATTGGCAAGAAAGTGCCAAGATGCTAGGTGCCCTATACTTCCTAATGAAGGGCACGCCATTTATCTATCAAGGGCAGGAAATTGGAATGACCAATATCCAATTCCCATCCATTGAAGATTATAATGATGTCGGAATGGTCAACTTTTACCATGTCGAAACAGCCAAAGGCCGTCCACATGATGAGATTATGGAGATAATTTGGAAGCAATGCCGTGACAATGCCCGAACGCCGATGCAATGGAATGGCACCAACATGGGCGGATTTACAATAGCTGACCATACCTGGCTTGGGATAAATCCAAACTATAGGGAAATCAACGTTGAAAAACAAGTAAACGATCCTGATTCTATTTTTAATTTTTATAAGAAATTGATTCAACTACGCAAGAACAATCCATTGTTTGTTTACGGCACCTATGAATTATTACTAGCAAACCATCCTAGGCTGTTTGTTTATATACGGAAATTAGGCAGCAGACAGGCCATTGTTATCAATAACTTTAGTGCAAAAGAAACTAGGTTTAAATTGCCGTCAAGCGTAAACTATTCCACGTCTGACCTTGTTCTGCACAATTATGACGTGTCTGGACAGAAATTACGTAAAGAATTCACACTTAAACCTTATGAAAATAGAGTATATTTATTGAAATAAAACAAGACGATTCGGATTTCCGAATCGTCTTTTGCCTTGAAGAATAGGCTATGCAGTCACTTTTGCTTTTGTATTGCCAATCCCTTTTTTGCTCATTTTTCTGATGAAAGGAACGACCCACCTGTCTAAACCGATTCTACCAGCATTATAACCGGCGGCTAGGATGATAAATCCAAGGAATATGTCTGTTGGGTTATGAGAAACCGTACCTGCTAAGAAGAAGCTAAAGTTCATGACGAGACCAAAGAACATGGCGGCAGTGGTTAAGCATCCTAGGAGAAGTCCTAAGCCGATTAATAATTCACCCCAAGGAACGATAAAGTTAAATATGTCTACATTTGGAAGGGCAAATCCTTTTAAGAATTCAACATACCAGCCGTAAACTACGGTACCATCCGGCCCTTTCACCGGATTCGCTGTCACACCTTTTAAAAATCCAGATGCGTCAAATCCTCCTGTTATTTTGTGTAACCCTGCTGTAAACCAAGAATAGCCGAGGTATAATCGTATGACTGTTAAGAGGACGGCAGAGATTTTATTTTCCCGTAATAATTTGTTAAACATAATGCCTTCCGCCTTTCGTTTATTATTTGTTTCTCTTTCTACTTCCAATATATTAGATTTTTATATAAAAAACATGGCTATAGTAACAAGTTCAAAGTTTGTTCGAAATGTTTTGACAAATAAATGAACAGTGCAATAGAAAAAAATGCGTAATCACTTTCATTTTCCAAATCCTTCAATTGTTAAAAAAGTCGAATTTTGTTATTTTATAGTTACATAAATTTTTTGCCAGCCTTTTGTAGAGAAAAAAGGAGAAGACAAATGAGACCTAAACTCGAACACTTTCAACTTAAATGGATCGTTTTCTTTTGCTTGATTACTATGTCCGAAATTCTTGATATCACCGCTTCATTCTTTCATTCTACTATAGTGGTTTTTCGATATGTCTCAATTGTTGTGCTCCTAGGTATAATCCCATTTCTAATTGTCACCTTAAAAAGGTGGGTAAACACGGAAGAAGAGCTTATGCAAAACAAACAAAAATTAAACAATATATTTGATACCCTTGATGTAGCTATATGGTCGCATGATTTAAAAACAGATACGCTATTCATCACCCAGGGGATTGAAAAATTATATGGATATGAGTCAGAAGATTTTTATCAGGATCATCAACTTTGGAAAAAAGTTATTTACCCAGACGATTTACCGATTTTGGCAAAAAGAAAAGCAAAAGTTGCTCAGGGAGAAATTGTGACGAGTGAGTATCGAATTATTCGGCCAGACGGGGAAGTGCGCTGGATTTTAGACAGAGGTTTTCCAACGCTTAGTCTACAAGGGAATCTTGATCATTTTAACAGCGTTTTATTTGATATAACTGATCTGAAAGAAAGTGAAGACAGGTATCGGAGTTTAGTAGAAATGTCTCCAGATATTATTGCAGTCGTCAGCCAAGATAAAATTGATTATATTAATGAGGCTGGCTGTAAGTTAGTTGGGGCAAGCCATCCTGAAGAGTTAATTGGACAATCACCGTTGAATTTTGTCCCGGCAGAAATTATTGAAGCCTTCAGAATTAAGGGAGTTACACATCATGAAAAAAGTAAGAGACTTGAATTTCAGGTGAAACAACTGAACGGGGAGACCATTGATGTTGAAATGGCTTCCGCACCTATCTTTTATGAAGGCAGGTTTGCGGTCCAGGTGGTCGGCAGAGATATCACTGAACGAAAGATTGCTGAAAAGACCATTCAAAATATGGCGTATTTTGATTCATTGACAAGTCTGCCAAACCGAAATCAGTTTAGGAATCACCTTAACGAAGTATTAAATCGGCAGCTAGATAGTAATCTGCTCGCTGTTTTATTTTTAGATCTAGACCGGTTTAAGGTCATTAATGATACGAAGGGTCATACCGTTGGAGATAAGATTCTTCAAAGGGTGGCGAACAGATTAGAAATGGCCGTTCAAGATGATGGGTTTGTCTCGAGACAGGGTGGGGACGAATTTATTATTTTACTCGAAGATACGGATAAGGAACGGGCCGCTGTGGTAGCCCAACGAATCCTATATGAATTTTCTAAACCATTGGAAGTGAACAGCCAAGAATTCTTTGTCACACCTAGCATTGGCATCAGTCTTTATCCAACAGATGGGTTAGATGAAGAATCCTTAATAAAAAATGCAGATATTGCAATGTACCAGGCAAAGGAACGCGGGAAAAATAATTTCCGATTCTATTCCTCCAATTTGAATGGTTTATCGGTTCAGAAAATGGAGATGGAAAATGCATTGCGCAAAGCCATAGAAAAGAATCAGTTGGCGCTTTATTATCAGCCGCAGATCTCTTTGGCAACAGGGGAATTAGTTGGAATTGAGGCATTAATTCGCTGGCAGCATCCGGAACACGGGTTTATTGCCCCTTCTGAATTTATTCCTTTAGCGGAGGAAACTGGGCTGATTGTGCCAATCGGCAAATGGGTGTTGTGGGAAGCCTGCATACAAAGAAAAGCTTGGGGAAATGCAGGTCTTTGTCATGTTCCAGTCGCCGTCAATGTATCGGTTCGCCAATTTGAAGATGATCATCTCATTGAATATATTTCAACCGTATTGGATGAGGTAGGACTTGAGGCGGACCAATTGGAACTGGAAATTACCGAAAGTATCATGCAAAACTTGGAGAATTCAACGATTATCCTTAATCAACTAAAAAAGCGTGGTGTGCTGCTTTCCATCGATGATTTTGGAACAGGCTATTCTTCGCTAAGTTATTTAAAGCATCTGCCAATTGATAAAATCAAAATCGATAAAACATTTGTCGATGATATTATTTATCATTCGAATCAAGGTGTGATGGTTAAAACGATAATTGATATGGGGTTAAATTTGAATTTTACCGTTATAGCTGAGGGTATTGAAACCGATGAACAACTTTTCTTTTTGAAGAAGAATGAGTGTAAGATTGGTCAAGGGTACTTATTCAGCAAGCCTATTCCTTCTGAACAAATGGAAGAATATCTTTTGAATACAAACAGAAAAAGTGGTACTCCTAATTCATAAAAGGGGGTACCACTTTTTATATGATGTACAAGTGTCTACTCGTTTTACTGTCCCCATTTCATCGCCACGGTTAAGGTGCAGCAATTACTCGGATGTTGTTGGGTTGGTTCCGTTGTTAGGATGAAATTCACACCGGATGGGGTAAACTTCGTTATCACTGGCACTTTTAAACCAATAGATTTAATCATTTGATCTACTTCAGCGTTTTTTCCTTGCTGGGCCTCGCTCATCAATTTTTTTGAAAAATTAAGATCGCCTAAACGGTCTAATAATATACTTCCTTGTTCCATTAATAGGCGGAATGACTTTACTGAGCCCGCAAAAATTTTCGTATCAACTGGCGGATACGTACGGGGAATAGGATAGGCTGCGGGGTAGCCGGGATAAGACGGCATTGGGTGAACAGCCGGATAATGAAAAGGGTAGTAGTACATGCTTCACTCTCCTTTCACCTAGAAAAACACAAGGCCATATACGGTATGAAAGTATTGGATTATTGGTTCCTTGGAATTTCGAATAGAAACGTGATTCAAATCACCGTAATGATTGTCCATTTCTGGTAAATTGTAACTGAATTCGAAATTTTCTCAAAATCAGGAGGGGAAAAGGTGACAATTAAACGATTAGCTTTCATCAGCATTCTATTAACCTATTTCTTAATCGTATTTGGAGGCTATGTGGCTTCCTCAAATTCTGGAATGGGATGCGGCCCGGAGTGGCCATTATGTAATGGGGATGTGGTTCCGACTTTAAAGGGGGATACATTGATTGAATTTGCCCATCGGGTTATTGGAGCAGTCCTTGGGGTGCTGTCCGTCTGGTTATTTTTTAAGCTCATCCGCACAAAGGTTGAATTTACTGCCCGCTTAGTGGCTTTTTTTATGCTTGGATTGCTGATTTTTCAAGTGCTCTTGGGAGCAATTGTGGTAGTACGTGATTTGCCTTCGCTGATTATTACGATTCATTTAATCGTGGCCATGCTATTTCTTGCGTGCTTAATTTGGATCTGGAGGTATCCTGGTCTTGAGGACAGTTCTAAGCCCATTCATTTTATGAAAGGAATGGATAGGGGAGTAATTAGACATCTCAATATTTTACTCATTCTCCTTTTGGTGACACTCGCTTTTGGTGCTTATATAAAGCATCAATCCTACGGCTTAGCCTGTGGGTGGTTTGGCTGCAAACAATCCTTTTTTCCTTTATCAACTCCGGAGCTATTACAAACGATTCATCGAGGGCTGGCGGTTATTTCTACCATTTATATTCTGTTACTGACTTGCTGGGCATATGGAAAAGGATGGGGGAGAAGTCTTCGGCGGCGTCTTGCACTAGGAACGTTGACAATACTTATTCAACTTGTGATCGGGGCAGCGCTTGTGGTGACATTTATTGATATTCCATGGGCCGTGCTGCACCTTGCAGTTGCAACAGGATTGTTTGCTGTTATAAGTGAGGCAAGGATATACGCCGGGAATGGGCTGATGAAAACAAGCTCTAGCATTATGACTAGCAGAAAATGGCATAGCGGCAGAGAGAGTCTCGATTAATACAAAAAGCGTGTGGATTTCATGGCATCCACACGCTTTTTATTAATGTATCCGAATATTTCCACTAGAAACATCAAGGTCGATATCATATTTACCAGATCCATGTTTACCTTGAATACTGTGCTTATTAAGCTCTTTCTCAGTCAATGGAAAATCGCTAGAAATGTTTCCGCTGCTAATATCGCCGTTAAGAGTGAAGTCCGCGTTATCAGGTAAATCAAGCCCCACATTCCCAGAGCTTACATCAATTTTTACTGAATTTTCCAATTGGTCCATTTGGAGAGTTAGTCTACCAGATGAAACATCAGCTTCAATCGCACCGGTATAGTGCCTAATTTCAAGGTTACCGGAACTAAGGTCAAAGGTACCTGTTTCCGTCTTAAGTGAATCTATCTCTACATTACCGGAGCCTACATCCTGTTTCCATTGGTTTACGATAAGATTTCTGAAAGTCATGTTACCAGAACCAATATCAACGGTTACTTCATCTAATTTAAGCGGCTTCTCTTTAGACTGACCGGACAAATGTAAATTTCCTGAACCCAAATCAATCACCATATTTCGGTCGTAATCTTTAGGAATGTATATCTTTAACTGAGACTTTTCTGAAAACGTAAACCAGTTGAACCAATTAAATCCCTTGCTTTTTACGGAAACCTCCACTGTATCTCCCATTTCTGTAACCTTTAATGTTTGCTTCCCATTATAAACAGCCTTTAAATTGGAGCGATCCTCCGGAATAATTGTTGTACTAACACTTGATACATCTACTTTTATTACCTCGGTAGCATTGGTAATGGCTGCTTGCCCGTTTGAATTACTGCCATTGCTTGCACCAAATATTTCAAAGCGGTGGGCCTGATTGAACACTATATATAATCCGGTTATTACCAATAGCAATACCAATATTCTTTTCATTTTTTAACATCCCCTTTTCTTTCGTACTCCTTCTATATATAGGATAATAAATCCTTCAGGTTTCCTCCATGTACCGGAGATTTATTTTTATCTAAGACTTAAGGTGTATTAAATGGTTCAACGACTACTTTATTTTCGAATAGCGAAAGATTTTTATCGTTCATATTAAAGAAATTGTGTTATTCTTGTTTTTGGAGGTGCAAGAAATGACAAACAAAAAGATTACACCAAAAGAGCTCCATGAAAGATTGCAAAGTGGTGAAAAGGTAGTCGTATTAGATGTCCGAGCAGAAGAAAAATTCAATGAATTTCATATAAAGGAAAGCCTTAATCTTCCTAAAAATATTATTTTTCAACTAGATGGAGAAGAAGAGGGGCAGATTTCCTTACCAAAAGATCAGGAAATGATTGTCACATGCACAACAGGGAATTCCGCAGCAAAATGTGCGGCTATTCTAGACACACACAAGTATCATGTGACTGTGTTGGATGGAGGTCTTACAGCGTGGAAAGCATATTTGAGCTCACTGGAAGATTGATGGGGAGAGTCCTCTAATCATGCAAAAATTAAATAAACAACTAGAAAAAATTATGCCTTTCATTACTCCGGTTAGCGTGGTATTGGGTGTGCTGCTCAGTACCTATCTGAAGGATTTTTCTTATTTAATCCCGTGGATTTTCGCCTTTATGACCTTCGCTGGAAGTTTAAGTTCTAACTTCAAATCATTAAAAGAGGTCATGATCCATCCGTTTCCCATTTTATTAGCGATGATGATCCTGCATGTCCTCATGCCCCTATGGGCCTGGGGAGTTGGGCATATCGCTTTTTCAGGTGATGCCTACACGATCACCGGACTCATTTTAGGAATGGTTATCCCAACAGGTGTCACAAGCTTTATTTGGGTTTCCATCTATAAAGGCAATATTCCCTTAGTGCTGGCAGTGATCTTGATTGATACATTGCTTTCGCCAATCCTAGTTCCGCTTTCACTTTCGTTGTTTGTCGGTCAACGGGTTGAACTGGACTTCATCAGTATGATGAAAGGATTATTGGGGATGATTGTCATTCCTTCCCTTATCGGCATGCTATTAAACCAAGCCACAAAGGGGAAAATTAATGAACAAGTAGGTTCCCGGCTTGCTCCTATTTCAAAAATATGCATTGGTATTGTCGTTATGCTGAACGGCTCAGTCGTCGCTCCTTATTTAAAACATATCAATTTGAAACTTGTTGGTATTGCCTTGACCGTCTTTTTTATCGCCTTAACAGGGTATTTGTTTTCCTTCCTGTTAGGGAGGCTGATGAAACGAGATCGGGACACGGTAATCACATTGACTTTTTCAGGGGGAATGAGAAATATTAGTGCAGGTGCTGTACTGGCAGTCTCTTTTTTTCCGGCCGCAGTTGCGGTACCAGTGGTTGTTGGCATGTTATTTCAACAAATCCTTGCCTCAACGAATGGATATTTCCTCGATCGCTTTTACCATAAAAAAGTCCATGAACAAGAATCAGTTGCTCTATAAATTTAGCCAAAAGGGGTTTTTGGATTGAATATTATCGATCTCCATTGTGATGCTTTGATGAAGCTTCAAGAAGCCAATGGGACATTACGATTTGCGGATGCACCGGAATTACTTACAAATAAATCCAGGTTGCAGCAAGGCAAAGTCAAGGTACAATGCTTTGCGATTTTTATTGAACCAGATATTAAGGGAGATCAGAAATTTCAAGTCGCACTTGAGCAAATCGATTATTTTTACAAAGAAGTGCTGGGGAAAAATCCGGACATGGTTCATATCAGGGAATGGTCTGATTTTGATCGGTTAAAACTTGGCCAGATTGGTGCAATGTTAACGTTGGAAGGTGTAGATGCCATTGGAAACGACCTATCGAAGCTCCATATTCTTTTCCAGCTCGGGGTTCGCTCTGTTGGTCTAACTTGGAACCAAGCAAATCTTGCCGCGGACGGTGCCGGCGAACCGCGAGGTGGGGGACTAACGGTATTTGGAAAAGAGATTGTAGAGTTTAATAACGAACATCAAATCCTGACTGATGTATCGCATTTAAGCGATAAAGGAATTTGGGAGGTCATTGAATTAGCCAAATATCCGATTGCGAGCCACTCCAATGCGCGGGCACTATGTCATCATCCGCGCAACATAACAAATGAACAGGCGGAAGCGATGTTTGCCAAAGGCGGTCTGATTCACGTTGTGTATCATCCACCATTTATTAAAGAATCTGGCGAGGTTTTTATTAACGACCTTGTGAAGCATATTGATCATTTTTGTTCACTAGGAGGCGTAAAGCAACTTGGTCTAGGCTCTGATTTCGATGGAATATCCACTTTTGTAACTGATTTAGCAGATGCCTCTATGAGCCAAAATCTCATAAATGAACTGTTAAAGCATTTTAAAGAGGAAGAAGTGAGGGGATTTGCTTCCGAAAACTTCTTAAACCATCGGCCAGGGATCGGAAGATAAACTGTTATAAAGGAGATAATCCATTGTACCTTACAATAAAAGAAACAGCAGACTATTTATCGGTACCAGAGACAACCGTTAAAAGCCTTATCCAGCAAAAAAAAATTCGCGCCTTATTTGATGGCAGCGACTATTTAATTTACAAAGACCAATTCAACACTCATCTGAAACAGGTGGAAAAATACAAGGAATTGATTGAAGAAATCCTAAGCGAACCAATTCCGGATAGCATCGACGTAAAGGACGAGGATTAATGGTAACGACTATTTTTCTAAAAAGAGTCTATGAACCCTTTGATGAGAATGATGGCTGCCGAATTTTAATCGACCGGTTGTGGCCGCGGGGAATCTCTAAAGAGGCTTTGAAGTTAACCCATTGGTTTAAGGAGATCGCTCCAAGCACCGAACTTCGCAAATGGTTTTGCCATAAACCAGAGCTGTTTGAGGAATTTAAAGAGAAATATCTTAATGAACTTCTCAGCGATGATCAAAAGCAGGAGCTTATCGGGCAAATTTTTGAGATTGCGGCAGTGGAAAGGGTAACACTTCTTTATGGTGCGAAGGATCCGGTCTATAACCATGCTCAAGTATTAATGGAGGAACTTACTAGGTTAGAGGATACTATACAGTAAAAAAGCAGTTGGGCGGAAAATAGCTCAGCTGCTTTTCTTAGTCCTTTCGGAAACGCCCCATTACTTCCATGGTTTGCATGATGTTTACAAATGCCTTCGCATCCACTGTTCTAATGGTATGCTTCGTTTCATTTAGTTCAAACTTGGTAATCACGGTCGTTAACACCTTTTTCGGCTTATGGGTGTAGGCACCTTCCGCATCCGTTATTGTAACGCCGCGGGAATGCAGCCGGAGTAAGGCCTCACTAAGCTCTTCATATTTCTCTGTGACAATTGTTAAGGTTAATTTGTTCTGCGTGGTGTAAACCATATCCACAGCACGTCCGGCTACATAAATGGCGATAATGGTATACAGCGTAATATTCCAGCCGAAAATCAGCCCGGAAATCCCCACCACTAATAGATTCATACATGTATTTAAAAAGCCGACTTGCATGTTTTTTTGCTTGGCAAGGGTGAGACTGATGATATCTGTACCTCCGGTTGAGCCGCCAAGGCGAATGATAATCCCTACGGCAATTCCGTAAAGGGCACCGCCAATAATCGATGAAAGAAGTATATCAGGGCTAATCGCATGAATCGGAATAAACTTCATGCTAAATGATAAAACCACAACAGCGAAACCAGAGAGCAAAACAAATCGTTTTCCTAAGAATTTCATACCTAATAAAAATAATGGAATATTAATGGCCAAAATTACCCAACCGGTATTGATATTCGTATAATGGTGAATAAAAAAGGCGATGCCTGTTACACCACCTGACGTCAACTTATGTGGAATAAGAAAGGTATTAAAGGCAAATCCAAAAAGCATGGAGCATAGTCCAATGACGATGATTTGAAAAAGTAACCGAAACAATTGAAACACCTCTATTAATTCTGTGCTTTTTATTAAACACTTCATTTTAGTGTGAGTCAATATGATATTTTTAATGTCATTAGATTGTTAAAAAGATTTTGTGGTTGATAAAAAAACACCTCATTTGAGGAGTTTTAAATGACGTATAGGTAGACAGATAAAAAGTGCGCTAAGCTGCCCAGCATTATGAATATATGAAAAATCTCGTGGAAGCCCAAATACTTCGTTTCTAAAAACTTCGGTTTAGCCCCGTAAATGACTCCGCCAATGGTATAAAAGATTCCTCCTAGGATGAGTAAAAACAAACCGACTGGGTTTAAACTTCCTGTTAAGGGTGAAAAAACAAACACAATCATCCAGCCCATGGCGATGTATAAGGCAGTTGAAATCCAGCGCGGGCAATTAAACCACACCATTTTAAACACAACCCCGCTGATGGCTACACCAGAGATGATCGAAAATAGGATCGCACCTGTTTTTCCGTTCAAGCTAATAAAACAGAAAGGGGTGTACGTACCGGCGATCAGCACAAAAATCATCGAGTGATCAAGCCTCCGTAAAAAGGCAATGACATTAGCGCGGGCGATGACCATGTGATAGGTGGCAGATGCCGAGTAAAGCAGAATCATACTCACTCCAAAAATGATAACGGCCGAAAGTGTAAGCGGGGTAGGTGTCGTCATCGCCGCTTTAATTACCATGGCAAGCAGTCCGACAAAACTAAAAAGAGCTCCTGCTAAATGGGTTAATCCATTAATCGGTTCGCGAATATAATTGTTCAATTGAAATCCCCCTAACACATCATGTAGTTTTTGTAACTACTTATAATGATACTAGTAAGATGAAACCTAGTCAATGTTTATTTCATCATGTATAATAAAATTATCTATAAGTACTGCGGGGTTTTTTATAATGGAAAATATGAAACAGATTATCGATTCACTTGGTCTGGAAACAAGTTTAAGCTTGGATGAAATTCCAAAGATAGACCTGTATATGGATCAAGTCATTCAATTATTCGAAAATAAATTCAACGCATCAAAACGGAACGAAGAAGAAAAGGTTTTGACGAAAACGATGATTAATAACTATGCCAAGGGGAAGCTGATGTTTCCCATTCAAAATAAGAAGTATTCCAAAGAGCATCTTATTTTAATCAGCCTGATTTATCAGCTTAAAGGGGCGCTTTCGATCAATGATATTAAGGTAACTCTTAGTGGGTTGAATAAAAAGATTATCAATGAAGAGATGGAGTTAGATGCTTTTTATTCAAGCTACTTGCACCTGGCCAGTAAAAATACGGCCGATTTTAAAGTGGACATTGAGGAAAGGATAAAAGAAGTTAAAGAGGAAATTGCTTTGACTGAAAAGGAAAGTTCGGAATACCTTGAGCAGGTTTTGATGATCTCATCGCTTGTTCATATGAGTAATTTATATCGTAGAGTGGCCGAAAAGCTGGTAGATGAGATCGTTGTTGAAAAAGAAGGAAAGCGTCAAAAGTAAACGTTGGCGCTTCCCTGGTTTTCTAGCGAAAAATCCTGTACACCTGCCCCGACTTCGATTTTCTCCGAAGGGCAATTATGAATTTGAATAGAATCAGCTCGATTTTCACCCCCGTAAATCTTGATCACGGGACCGGTCCTATAAAAATCTGCAGCTGTAATATTATGTAGGATCACATTTCTAGCCCGATATTGAAGTGCTATTATTGGATTTCTTTTGAAATCATAATCGGGATCGCCAATCAAGGTGAAATGGTTGATTACGACATTTTTATAGGCGGAAACCACCATCCCCCGCGGCGTAGAATCTTTATATAATTCAGTGAAAATGGGCGCGATCACTGCTAGATTAACGGCAATAATATTGAAAGCTGATTTTGATTCAGCGTCTGCGATTTTGTGATGCCCGATATGGCGGAAGTTAAAGGCCCGATTATCATGAACAGAAATATGCCCAACAATTTGGACATTGGAGGCCGCCGAGGAATTTTGGTGGGCCTTAATTTCCACCCCGCCAAAACACCTGGCAGAAGAATTATTCACCAATAACACATTTCGTGAACCATCATCGACCTCAATCCCGTTAGAATTGGAAAAGCCCTTCTTGTGAGCCCGTCCGCTGGGGTCGCACATATGGGAATTGGAAATATAGATATAATCGCTATGATGTGTCGTGATTCCGTCATCCCCGAAGCCATATCCGGTTAAGCGGTCGAGCCAGACATATTTGCTTCCGCCCCGGGCTCGGTACCCATCACCGGCATAATTGTACTGTGTCGAAGAGATATCAAAACAATGAAGCCCCGGGTTAATCCCCTCGACATTCTTCACCCAGCCATAGGTCACATTTGCATAGGTCAGGCAGCTTGAATGATTGCCCCATGTACTTGTTTTTGCCTTATTGCCAAGTCTCTCCACATTCCAATCCAAACTCATTCCTTCAACAAGCAGATGATGATTCCCGCTCCAATGATGAGCGTTTGTAATGATGCGGCTGCCCTTTGGAGCTTGGTCATGAAGCTTAATGGTTGTCTTAACTTTTCCGGAGCCGGCAAGCCATGTCCAGGACGGCAAGCGGACTTCTTTTGTGACATACACTCCAGAGGGGACAATAACCTTTACATGACCTTTGCCAAGTGCATTTTTAAAAGCAGCCGTACAATCTGTTTTTCCGTCCCCAACCGCACCAAAATCCTCGATATTTACTTCCCTTGTTATGTGTTTTAACAACTGGGTGTATTCTTGATCAAGCTTGTCCTTCCAAGCGGGACCGACATTTCCTTCACCATCGGCAAGGATTCGTGTCGGTTCCAAAATCTGCGAACGCTTTGCTGCCAGACGAAATAAGCCTTCTTTGAATTTTTCTGAAAAAGAAAGCGGCTGTCCTTTTTCAAGAATCGGAGAATGAGAGACAAGAAGGCATTTTTCAAATAAATCTTCCGTTTCTTTGATTACTTGCCTCAAATCTAGTTGTTTTCCGGTAATTTGCGTCAGCAGTTCTTTATTTTTCCCAGGGTCGTGGGTTTTATCGTATGCGGTCATTTTTATCACTCCTGTATACAAGTATTATAGCGTGAACATGGGATAAAGGAAAAAGTACCCTTTTTGTCGAAGTTTAAGCATTTGCAGCGGATGTTTATACTGTAAACTAAGACTAGAAGTTAATAGGAAGTGGAGTTGGAAGAATGGGAAATACGATCAAGATGTTTGTAATCGCAACAAGAGACGGAAACACGGCGAAATACTTTTACGAGAGTCTGTTTAATTGGAAAGTTACGGATGTAGGACCATTAATGCAAATTTCCGGCGCAGGCCTGAGCGGTCATATTCTTAAATGGCCGCATAAAGGCCATCCAACACATGTCAGTATCTACATAAATGTTGAAAATATTAAGGAATGTTTGTCGAAGGTGGAGGAAATGGGTGGGACGGTAATTCTACCGGAAATGGCGGTCCCAACTGGCGGGTCGATTGCTCAATTCGTTGATCCGGATGGGATCATCATCGGCGCTTACCAGGGCACTACCCATACCGAAAGTCAAAGCAAACCCGTAATTGAAGTGAATCAAATTGGGTTCTTTGAAATTGCAGCTAGAGAAGGAGACCGCTCCAAAAGATTTTATGAGTCTGTATTCAATTGGCGGATTACCGATGATGGTCCAATCATGAGCATCTCTGCAGAAGACGCCGGCTTAGACGGCCACCTTTTCAATTGGACATTTGAGGAACCACCATATTTGACACTTTATATTCGAGTGGAGGACATGGCAGCTAGTTTAGAGAAAGTAGCCGAGCTGGGCGGGAAAGTCATCATCCCAGAAACGGAGATTCCAAGCGGCGGCACTTTTGCCCAATTCCTTGACCTTGATGGAAATGCGATTGGTATTTACAGCGGCCGATAATTGCATAGCAAGTATATTAACCGGGATTTTTTTCAAAAGTCCCGGTTATTTTTATTAAAAGTGAAACCAAACATATGGTGAAAACGACATACTATTGAACACAGTATAGAGAGGGGCCTCTCAATTGAACAACGAACAAAAATTGATGGATCGAATCCGTAAAGGTGATGGGGAGGCGTTCAGTCTGCTCGTGGAAGAATTATTGTCTGCTGCTTATAAAACAGCTTATCTCATTCTCCGATCAAAGGACCTGGCTGAAGATGCCGTCCAAAATGCACTAGAAGACTGCTACATTAGCATTATGAAAAAAAGGGAAATTCGCAAATTTAAGGCGTGGTTTTACCGGCTAGTGTATTCTCGTGCGATCGATATTTACCGTAAAAACACACGTTTCCATGCTGCCGATATTGAAGAAAACCCTGAGGCACTTGCGAAAATGATTTCGGAATCTGCTCAAAAACGTGCAATCCAAAATGAAAATATGAATGAAATGCTTGTCCTTATTTCTAGTCTTCCTAAAGAGCAAAGTATTCCAATTTTGCTTTACTATTATGAAGATATGCCGATTAAAGAGATTAGCCTCATTCTGGGTGAAAATAGTAACACGATTAAAACAAGATTAGCGCGTGGAAGAAGAAAACTTGGAGAAATCATGGAAAAGAACGATAGGTATCCTCTGGAGGTGAAGTCACATGGGATATAAAAAAGAAGAAGATCGGATTCTTGATCAGCTCCGGGTTCCAATCTCTTTTGAAAGATTTACAAAAGAACTTCCTAAAAGGTACAGGGAAGGCGAATTTGATGAGCATAGAATTGAACAAGTGGATAAAGAATGGGATCAATTTCAAAAGAGGTTGGTAAAACAATGGACTTTAGGTAAAAAGATTGCGGCCTTCACGCTTGCATCCGCAGCCAGCTTGCTGCTCTTTATGGGGTCCGGCTTCATTTCACCGGCAATGGCAAAAATACTGGCTAAAATCCCGCCAATTAGCTCCATCTATGATCGTTATGTCAATCTTTCCGAGGTAATTACGAAGGAATTGAAACAAAAGGGGTATCCGGTAAAAGAGGTACGGGAGCATGTTGGCGGGAATAAGGAAGGGGTTTATATCTTTCTAAATGCCTCTGATAAGAAAATAGAGGAGATGAAGCCCGGAATTGAAAAAATTTCATTTGGCATACTACACGGTGAACAATATAAGGGTACGAGAATTGAGGATTATTATGTTAAAGTAAGAAAATTTGTTGAGGAACCGGAAGATTGGAAGAAGGAACAGGATCGAATCACAAAGGAAACGGATGAGATTTTTAAAATTGTCGAGCCTGTTTTAAAATCTTTTGGATATGAAAACGTCTGGGGCGGCGGTCCGGACAAAGTTGAGCTTGAATTTCCTAATACAGAAAGTAAAGAGAAAATAGCTGAAATCAAAAATGCTGTAGAGAATGCGTTAAAAGCTGCAGGGAAAGAATCCGTTACGGTTAAAACTATAACCTTTAATCTTGCGAAAAGAGAGCATTACAGCCGCTGGTCAAATGCCGTTTCGGGAATTGGCCATGAATTCATGACTTACAAAAAATATCATGTTTCCGGTGTCGGCTACAAAAGTATTGATGGGGAAAAAATGCAAATTAAAATTCGCATGAATTTGCTGAGTACCGATCCGAAAACAGATGAACTAGCGAAGGACCTTCATGCCATGGCTGAAGACTTCATCCATTCAGAGGAAATCTGGCAAAAAGTAAAGGATGACCCGTACGAAATCATCATTACAAGTAAGGATAAGAAAACGTTGAATAAATGAAGCCGCTCATCGTGGGCACCGTTTCAATCGATAGAATAAATCAATTGTTTTTATTGAACAGTTTTTGACAATTTAAATCCCTGGATATATTTTGTAAAAAGAAAAATACTAACGAGTGTTCGGAGGTGGATTTGAATGGAACAAGATTTTGAAAAAATTTACAACCAATACAAGCAGCAAACGGAGCAACAGGCACAACTGGAAGGGAATCAACCGAATCTAGATGGGAAAGAAGAATTTGTTGCAGTCAGGAAAAATGATGACGGTGATTTAATTGCTTTTAAAACAAATACAGGGAGGGAACTGGATTATTTAACGGCACTTGCTGAGGCGAAGGCAGGGAAGATAGCCCATATCGATGTTTTTCACAAATATGGGAGGGACATTATCCGCAGCGAGCCGGATGGGATTAAAGAAAATAATCTAGATCAATTGCCGGAATTCTAGCGATTATCAAGGTGATTTGCAAAAAGCTTTACTCCAAATAAAATGGGGTAAGGCTTTTATTTTTATTCTTTTTAGCAAATTATAAGGGAATATTCCCCTGAAAGGATTCCAAGTATGTCAATTAATAATATCGTTATCGTTCTTATGTTGGTTATTGGTCTACTTTCCATTATCTTTTTTATTCCGAAAAATCGCAGGAGAAGATTTATTCTTTCATACCTGTTTTGCCAATCCCTTATGTGGATAAGTTCTATGTTTCATGTACAGTTTGACTTACTTTCATTTCCGGCTCGAGAATTTCCATATGCCACCAACCTGCTAATCACGACTGAATATTTTTTTTATCCGATTATTTGTGGGTTTTATATCAACTTTGAGCCCAAAGTAAACTATTTCTATCGATTTTTCTATTTGTCCATTTGGGTATCATTTTTAACAGTGATCGATGGTTTGATTGAGCGGTATACGGACTTGATTGAATATGTCCATTATGCATGGTATTGGACGTGGTTGGACTTTTTTTGTTTATTTGCTATTTCAAATTATCTCTATAAAAGGTTTTTCAAAGATAAATCGCTGTTTCGAAGTGATAAGGAGATCACAAGGTGAAAACTGAATCGATTATTTTAATTTCTGTGTGGCTTGTTACCAGCGGATTGATATTTATTATTCCAAAAAACAAAAGACGAATCGCAATTGTTGCATTTTTTTTCAATCAAATAATTACTTGGATTGCTGGTTTACTCGTAGTTGAATATCATTTACTATCGTACCCTGTCCGACTTTTTTCAGATATTAATCGATCAAGCTTTACTTTTGAGTACTTTGTCTATCCGGTGATTTGCGGTATTTTCAATGCATTTTATCCTAATTCCTATAATGCATTATATAAGTTTATGTACTACTTTATGTTTTGTACCATTCTAACCATTCCGGAAATATTTCTAGAAAAAAAGACCGACTTGATCCAGTATATCCATTGGACCTGGTATTGGACATGGAGTACATTATGTATCACATTTTTCATGACACGAGCCTTTTGTGTTTGGTTTTTCAATGGGTTATCAAAAGAATTGGAGTGAAAATAAAAAGAGCTTGGATTTTTCCAAGCTCCTTATATTAGGCTACTTTTTTGAAAACTCATATTCCTTAATTTTATCTTCGTACGTTAAGGTAACCCCAATCTCATCCCAGCCGTTAAGCAGCATTTCTTTCGGATATGGTGCAATATCAAATGTAAGTTCGAAACCTTCATTGTCGGTGACCACTTGATCTTCCAGGTTCACTGTTAATTCATAAGTCTCGGATTCTGCCTTTTTCATAATAGCTTGAACTTGTTCCTCGCTTGCTTGAATCGCAAGGATGCCATTTTTCACACAGTTATTTTTAAAAATATCGGCATAGCTTGGTGCAATAATGACTCTAAAGCCATAGTCCTGAACAGCCCAAGGCGCATGCTCACGAGAAGAGCCGCAGCCAAAGTTTTCACCGGCTACTAAAATAGACGCATCTTTGTATTTGGCATCATTTAAGGGAAATTCGGGACGAGGGTTTCCGTTATCATCAAAACGCCAATGATAAAATAAAAATTGTCCAATGAAGCGGCGCACGCAAAACGCGAAAGCGTTTCACGATAAATGCGAAAACGCCTATCTAGGTTGTTGGGTTTGGGCCGCATACGGCGGCTTGCACAACCGAACGAAGTAGATGACA
>NZ_JBMPZU010000020.1:0-3549 GCF_049463095.1 Neobacillus sp. 19
CAATGATTTATAATAAAAAGCTAATGGTTGTGATCCCTGTTGATGCAGAGGGAACGAATGCGGTGAAGCCATGATTGCCTTTGACCGCTTTCAGGCTGGAGTTGGTGATTATGTACTGGTTTTGGAAGAAGGCGGATCGGCCAAGGACATTTTAGAAGATCCAACTGGTTCTTTTGATGCCGTCATTGCCGGAATCGTTGATCGACTACATTAAGGGTGAGGTGAATAAGGGTGCAAATTGAAGCATTAGTAGAACAAATTACAAATCAAATCATGCAGCAATTAACAAATAAGGAAGCGTTGAAGGAGGTTAAACCTTCTGGAAACGTAACGTATAAAGAAGGACCAGCGACCGCCATTATCACGGGCCCGTCCGTTGCTCGAATGATCGATCATACACTTTTAAAGCCAGAGGCATCTAAAGAGCAAATCATCAAGCTTTGTGAAGAAGCAAAAGAACATAAATTCGCAACCGTGTGTGTGAATCCATACTGGGTACAGACTGCTGCTAAAGAACTGGAAGGATCTGGCGTAGGTGTTACCACGGTTGTCGGCTTTCCGTTAGGAGCAACAAGCACGTTTGTGAAATCAGCTGAAACACGTGACGCAATTGCAAATGGTGCAACAGAAATCGATATGGTCATAAATGTTGGTGCACTTAAATCCGGTGACTTTGACACCGTGAAAAAAGACATTGAAGGGGTTGTTTTAGCAGCCAAAGGCCACGCACCTGTTAAGGTCATTATCGAAACCGGCCTTCTTGAAATCGAAGAAAAGAAAAAGGCTTGTATTTTAGCGAAAATGGCCGGTGCCGATTTCGTGAAAACTTCAACCGGTTTTGGCCCTGGCTGCGCGACACCTGAAGACATCAAGTTAATGCGCGAGGCGGTCGGCCCTGATATGGGCGTGAAAGCATCTGCTTGTGTACGAGATTTAGATACTGCCAGAAAGCTGATCCAAGCAGGTGCGACCAGAATTGGCGCAAGCTCAAGTATTGCTATCATAACGGGCGGACAAGGTACCGGTTATTAATTTTTATTCCATATGAGGGGTGCTTCTAATGAACAATATTGGACATCAATTGAAGAAAATAAGAGTAAACCGTGAAATGGAAATAGAAACACTTGCTTTCCTTTCAGGACTGCATGCTGAAACAATTGCAGCGATTGAAGAAGGCGAGTTAGATGTACAGGTATCAACCTTGGCCAGAATTTCAGATGTGTTAAATTGTACCTTCTCAGTTGGAGACGTTTCCATATAAATAGTCCCACCCAGGCATCCGTTCTAATTTGAAACGGGTGCTTTTTCATTTTTTCCTTAAATGATATGATTGGACAATCAGTAAGTCGATCAAGGATGAGCATTTTTTAAATTAAAGGAAGAGATTCATGACAAGTACAATAACATACATCAAAGAATGGCAGCAGGCCCTTCAAAATGAAATATCCTATTTAAAAAAGTACGGCAGTAACAAATTCATCGTCTCTAATGGGAGATTATTATCGAGTGATGATTCGTTTACCTATTATTTTGATACCTCCTATTCATTACGAATCCCTGTAGGATCATCAATACGCCTTGAATGGGGTGGTTTAAAGCAAACCGGACATGCCCTCTCATCTGAAGGCAAAAGCGTGATCATTGCCCTTGAGCAATCATTTGGAGATTTAATCTCAGAAGCCTTTTTATTTCACGATCCATGGGAACTGCTGGAACAACTGATCCAACGATTGGATGACATCAAAAAAACCAAACAGAAACGTTTGCGAGTAAAAAAATTAATGGACCCCTCGATGCCTGCGAAGCATCCGGCTGAAAAAAGTAAAAGTAATGTACACGAATTAGTTTTGCGCTCAAAATATAATCCTGTTACCTTTGTTTGGGGACCGCCTGGGACGGGAAAAACCTATACACTAGCCCGGGCAGCCGCAAATAAATATTTTCAAGAAAAACGAGTATTAATCTTATCACATAGTAATCAAGCCGTTGATGTCTTAATTAGTGAAATTTCATCTTTTATAGAAAAGAAAGGACGCTATCGAGAAGGGGATGTCCTTCGCTATGGTTTAAATACTGGGGAACTCCTCGCAGCCCACGAAGCGATTACCACGAGTCAGCTCCTCCAAAAGGTTGACCCGCATCTTGCTGAGGATAAAGAAAAATTAATAGAGGAAAGACGACATCTCAAGCAGGATCTAGTCCGTTCTTTTAGTAAAAGGGACACCGATCATTTGTTGGAACTTGAAATGAGAATAGCCAAAATTCTTGAAAAGATTCGCCAAAAGGAAATTCAATTTGTGAAGGATGCATTTGTAGTTGGGACAACACTGGCAAAAGCCGCAAGTGATCCTGCGATTTATGAAAAGGAATATGATGTTGTTATTCTAGATGAAGCGAGTATGGCTTATGTACCTCAGGCTGCCTTCGCTGCTACACTCGGAAAACGTGTAATCATCTGCGGTGATTTTAAGCAATTGCCGCCAATCGCGTCTTCTAGAGATTCTCTTGTTACGTTGTGGTTAAAAGAGGATATTTTTCATCGTGCAGGCATTGTAAAGTGGGTTGAGCGCGGTGAACTCCATCCCCATTTATTGTTATTAAAAGAACAACGGAGAATGCATCCCGATATTTCTGCATTTACCAATCAATTCATCTATGATTCACATGTTGGTGATCATGAAAGTGTTGGTACAAGCAGAAATACGATTGTCAAAAAAGCCCCTTTTCCTGACAGAGCATCTGTTCTGGTGGATACGAGTTTTACCGGTGCCTATTGTATAACAGAGCGCTCTTCTCATTCACGAATGAATTTTTGGCAGGCATTATTATCGTTCCAACTGATTCATGAATCATACGTGAATGGCCTGCGATCAATTGGGTATGTTACCCCCTATCGTGCTCAAGCAAATGTAATGGAGCTTTTATTAGCTGATTTATATGCAGCCGAATGTGCCACAGCCGATATTATTGCGGCAACTGTTCATCGATTCCAAGGCAGTGAACGGGATGTCATGGTGTTTGACACTGTTGACAGCGAGCCTCAGATTCGTGCAGGAATGTTATTAATAGGCAAGGATAGCGAACGGTTGATCAACGTAGCGATTACAAGGACAAGAGGGAAGTTCATTCATGTCAGTAATCAGTCATTTATTCGTAAGCATATATATAATGGAAAAACACTTAGACAACTTGTGGAGCATCAAGTGGGGCACCGCCAAACTGTAGATATAGGACAGATCGGCAGGTGGATTCAACACCAGCACCCAAAATTGCAATGGATGCATGCACGTAAGGTAGAAAGTGTTTTTCAGGATATCGAGGCTGCCATGTCATCGATTGTTATTTCTATTCCAGCGCATGCCTCACTGTCGCGTGAATGGAAAAACACACTCCGCAATCGAGGGGAAACAAGTAAGTTTAATGGTTATTTCTAAAGCAGAATGAAGCGGCGACGAAACCGCGAAAGCGTTTCACGATAAATGCGAACGCGTTTAGGTCGTCGGGTTTGGTGCGGCTGATTGGGCTGCACAACCAACCAAGTACAAAACA
>NZ_JBMPZU010000021.1:0-878 GCF_049463095.1 Neobacillus sp. 19
GCTCAGCTGGGAGAGCATCTGCCTTACAAGCAGAGGGTCGGCGGTTCGATCCCGTCATCCTCCACCATAATATAATTATGTTAACAACGCCGGGGTAGCTCAATTGGTAGAGCAACTGACTTGTAATCAGTAGGTTGGGGGTTCAAGTCCTCTCGCCGGCACTTTTGTACGAGCCATTAGCTCAGTTGGTAGAGCATCTGACTTTTAATCAGAGGGTCGAAGGTTCGAGTCCTTCAATGGCTCACCATTTAAAATTAATATGCGGGTGTGGCGGAATTGGCAGACGCACGGACTTAGGATCTGGCGCCGCAAGGCGTGGGGGTTCGACCCCTTCACCCGCACCATATTTTTTGCGGAAGTAGTTCAGTGGTAGAACACCACCTTGCCAAGGTGGGGGTCGCGGGTTCGAATCCCGTCTTCCGCTCTCTATGTAAGCCGGGGTGGCGGAACTGGCAGACGCACAGGACTTAAAATCCTGCGGTAGGTGACTACCGTACCGGTTCGATTCCGGTCCTCGGCACCATTTAAATAATGCGCCCGTAGCTCAATTGGATAGAGCGTCTGACTACGGATCAGAAGGTTATGGGTTCGACTCCTTTCGGGCGCGCCATTAATTACGGGAAGTAGCTCAGCTTGGTAGAGCACTTGGTTTGGGACCAAGGGGTCGCAGGTTCGAATCCTGTCTTCCCGACCATTTCTCTTATATTCTTTTGGGGCCTTAGCTCAGCTGGGAGAGCGCCTGCTTTGCACGCAGGAGGTCAGCGGTTCGATCCCGCTAGGCTCCACCAATTAAAATAAATATATGTTGACAATATAATTTTCCTTTGTTATCATATAAAAGTCGCACTTGAGCGATAAGAAAAATTGATCCTTGAAAA
>NZ_JBMPZU010000022.1:0-80885 GCF_049463095.1 Neobacillus sp. 19
ATGTCCTGTACTGGTTCATGAACCGATATTAACCCCAAACCCAACAACCTAGATAGGCGTTTTCGCATTTATCGTGAAACGCTTTTCGCGTTTTTCGTGCGCCGCTTCGTAAACGATTAACGACTTCAATATTATCCTACTCAGACCAACTTTATATTAATAGATTTTAACGTTGATGCAGATGAAATTTTTCAATATTTGCAAACAAAAGGTTATATCGTCCGCTCCGGAAAAGCTCTTGGCTTTCCGACTGCTGTAAGAATTACGGTGGGATCTTCTGAAGAAAATGAAGGTGTTCTTAAGGCATTAAGTGAATTTCTGGAAGCGAACTGACGAGAGCGGTTCTCTTTAAACTAGGGGGAAAAAACATTGAAAGGCCGGGTTTTTGTTATTGGCTTAGGGTTAATTGGCGGTTCCTTAGCATTATGTATCAAGAAGGAACATCCTGAAGCTGTGATTGCAGGATTTGATATCAATAGTGAGCAGGCAAGGCTGGCAAAAATGCTGGGTGTCATTGATGAAATAGTAGAAAATATTAATGATGGCGCCATGGATACTGATTTAATAATTATTGCTGCACCTGTAAATGAAACCAAAGAGATTATACAGCTATTATCCAAACTGCCACTTCACCCCGAAGTGATTGTGACGGATACAGGCAGTACGAAAAGAAGAATTGTGGAAAGTGCAGCAAGCTTAAGGCTAAAGGGAATTACGTTTATTGGAGGCCATCCAATGGCCGGCTCTCATAAAAGCGGTGTTTCTGCTGCAAAAGAAATCTTATTTGAAAACGCATTTTATCTATTAACTCCGGACGACGATGTAGAAGCGGCAGCTGTTGCACGTTTAAAAGATTGGTTATTGGGGACAAATGCTAAATTCTTAACGATGACACCGGAAAATCACGACTATCTTACAGGGATAGTAAGTCATTTTCCGCATATTATTGCAGCCTCAATTGTTCGGCAAACCGAAAAACTTGCGGAAGCGGAAAGCCTTATTCCCCGGCTGGCAGCAGGAGGATTTAGAGATATCACGCGTATTGCTTCAAGTAGTCCGGAAATGTGGAAAGATATCCTACTACACAACCGAGAAACTTTAATTGACCTTCTCAATCAGTGGCAGGACGAAATGAATGGAGTAAAACTGCTGCTAGAAAAGGAAAACAGTGATGAAATTTTCGCTTATTTCAAACGAGCAAAGCAATTCCGCGATGATTTACCACAGAAGGAAAAAGGTGCAATCCCCGCATTTTATGATTTGTATGTTGATGTACCCGATTACCCTGGTGTAATTTCAGAAATAACGGGTTATTTAGCGAAGGAGAAAATCAGTATCACAAATATACGCATCCTCGAAACACGTGAAGATATTAATGGCGTTTTAGTCATTAGCTTTCAAACAGAAGAGGATCGGCAAAAAGCAGAAAAATGTATTGGCAATTATTCCCGCTTTGCCACTTCCATTGGTTTCTAAAATGATTGTAAGTAGGTGTTTCTTAAATGGCTTTAAAAAAACTAATGACTAATATCAATCGGTTAAATGGTGAAGTAACCATTCCGGGAGATAAATCAATCTCACATCGATCGGTTATGTTTGGATCTATCGCGTATGGTGAAACGAAAATTACTAATTTTTTGCCAGGCGATGATTGTTTAAGCACGATATCCTGCTTTCGAAAGCTCGGGGTATCAATTGAGGAATCAGAGAACGAGATTCGAATTACGGGAAATGGGTTTGAAGGTTTAACAGAACCTGATGCAATATTGGATGTAGGCAATTCCGGGACTACTATTCGTTTATTAATGGGGATATTGGCAGGAAGGCCATTTTTCTCCACGGTGGCAGGTGATGAATCAATTGGTAAAAGGCCAATGACAAGGGTAACGGGTCCTTTAACAAAAATGGGAGCAAGTCTTGATGGGCGAAAAAACAGTGCCTTTACTCCTATTTCGATTCGTGGCGGACAGTTAAATCCGATCCATTACGAGCTCCCTGTAGCAAGCGCACAGGTAAAATCAGCTCTAATTTTAGCAGCCCTGCAGACAGATGGGGAAAGTACCATTATCGAACCTGCTGAAACCCGGGATCATACAGAGAGAATGATTCGAAAGTTTGGCGGAGAAATCGACAAAGATCATAAAGTGATAACCGTCAAAGGTGGACAAAAATTGACAGCGGCGACAATTCATGTTCCAGGGGATATTTCATCAGCGGCTTTTTTCCTAGTGGCTGGAGCCATTATTCCCGATAGTGAAATTGTTTTAAAAAATGTCGGCCTCAATCCTACTAGAACGGGAATCATTTGAGGTAATGAAAAAAATGGGAGCAAACCTCGAGATTGTTCAAAAGGATGATCAATCTTTTGAGCCGGTTGGGGATCTTATCATTAAAACCTCTAAATTAACAGGTACGGTTGTTGAAGGAGATTTAATCCCAAAACTTATTGATGAAATTCCGATTATTGCCCTTCTGGCAACCCAGGCAGAAGGAAAGACGGTTATTAAAGATGCAGAAGAATTAAAGGTAAAAGAAACCAATCGAATTGATACTGTTGTAGATGAATTAAGAAAGTTAGGAGCTTCGATTGAAGCAACCGATGATGGAATGGTCATTTACGGAAAATCGAATTTACACGGTGGAAGTGTTCTAGCCACGGTGATCACCGCATTGGTATGATGCTCGCAATTGCTGCGCTTCTTTCTAAGCAAGATGTAGAACTTGAACAATCAGAAGCAATATCTGTTTCATATCCGAACTTCTTTGCCCACTTAAATATGCTAATCCACTAAAAGCTGCAATATTTTGCAGCTTTTTCTCTTTTTTATTGTTGGACTTGCATAGTTTTTGTTTTTTCGCATAGCTTGTCTTAAAGATGGGAATTGGGTGATAGGGACGATGTATATTATTGAAAATGCCAATATCCTTAAAGATAAAGAGCTTCACACACAGTCAATGTTAATAAATGAAGATCGAATAACTGCAATTAAAACAGGATTCAAACACTATCGACTAATGAAAATGAATGCTGAATCCTATATTATGACCCCGTCATATGTCCTTTTAAGTTCGGATATTCCGTTTCAAGGAACATTTCAAGATGTTAAGACCTTTTTAATTAATCATTTCTTGTTAAAGGGATGCACCACGCTGTTAACTTATACTGAAATATCCTACGAAAAAGAGCTTACTGAAAAAATCATGGAAGTGAAAACTGCATTAATAAGCAGCCCAGTCGATTTTATCATTGGTGTTAAAATCCCGGTACGGCTTATTACACCGTCTTTTATCAGAAGCTGTAAGAGGGAGAAGATTCCAGCTATCTTCGTGGATCTTCAGGAACAGGACGAATTAGAGGGTATTCCTTGGGGATGGATAAGGGAAGCAATGTTTCCATTTAACAGTCCATTTATTCCATTAATTTCTTGTCCGCAAAAGAAGGAAGCGAAGGTCATTCTGTCGAAATGGAATAATAACATGCATAAAGAAAAGATTCCTGCTTTATATGAGGAAGTTGTTGAAAAGGAGCCACTACCTATTCATGTCTTAAATAAAATCGGATTATACCCGCAAAAAGGGAGCCTAATGAACGGAACAGAATTAAGTTATAACCTTTATGTAAAGGGAAGAGAAATCAAGAATGTTGATGAATCAAGTTTATTTCATTATCATAGTGATAGACTAGTAGTTACTGTCCACAAAGGAAAGGTTGTCCGCTCTGGGAAACAGGTTTTATTTAAACCTGGATTTGGAGAACATGTTAAGGTGAGAACCCCATCTTATTTTTCAGTATAAATCAGGGGAACGTGAGGTATAAGCCAATGGATCGAGTGAATAAAATTATCTATATGTTAGAAAACGGCCAACATAATGAGGCCTTAAATGAATATAATGTTGTATTAAAAAATGGCAGCCATGAAGAAAAGTTTCTCCTTGGAGAAGAATTGTACCAATTTGGATTTTTAGATGAGGCAAAGACGCTAGTCGAAAATTTATTAGCAATTTACCCTGAAGAGGGCGAACTTCTTGTACTGCTGGGTGAAATATTAGTGGAGGCTGGGGAAGAAGAGGAAGCGATACTTGTCTTAGAAAAGATTTCGAAGCAGGATGTATATTTTGGACAATCATTATTGTTATTGGCGGATCTATATCAGGTTCAGGGTCTTTATGAAGTATGTGAAAGAAAGCTGCTGAAAGCTAAAGAATTATTACCAGATGAGGTCATTATCGATTTCGCATTGGGCGAGCTTTATAGTGAGAAAGGTGAAGTAATTAAGGCAATGAATGCTTTTGAAATAGTTTTAAGAGAAGAAAACGAGATAGCCGGCGTCAATATTCATGGGCGGATGGCTGACCTTTTAAGTGCTTCTGGAGCTTTTGAGGAGGCTCTTGCCTATTATGATAAAGCGCTGGATGAAAAGTTAGAGATTAACACGCTATTCGGTTATGCATTTACTGCTCTTCAGGCAGGATATAATCGGACAGCGATTGAAAAGTTTAATGAATTAAAAGAGCTTGACCCGGAATATCATTCACTGTATTTACATTTGGCAAAAGCGTATGAACGGGAAGAAGAGCTGGAAAACAGTTTACAGGCTATTAAAGAAGGTATTAAACAAGACGAATTTAACAAAGAATTATTTTTCTATGGTGGGAAAATGGCTTTAAAGCTTGGAAAAGTGGACGAAGCAGAACAAAATTTTCGTGAGGCACTTGCCTTGGACCCGGGCTTTATTGAAGCCGCGCTTACGTTAAATAAGCTTCTTTTTCAACATGAACGATTTGGGGATGTTATTGAGTTAATTTCCCAGCTTGATATTTTGGAAGAAGAAGAACCCCAGATTCTATGGGATACTGCACATGCTTATCAGAAACTCGAAGAATTTTCATACGCATTAGACAAATATGAAAATGCATATACTTTTTTTAAGAATAATGAAACCTTTTTACTGGATTACGGATATTTTCTAATTGAAGAAGGAAAAAACGACCGAGCCGCCGAAATTTTTAAACAGCTGCTAATTGAAGATCCAACAAACGTCGAGTATATCGATTTGCTCGAACGTTTAACAAATTAAAAGAATAAAAAAAGCTGATTATGCAGAGGAGGGAAACTATCATGGCAACCCCTGTTTCTGTCAACGAGAAGAAAGACTTTATTCGCTGGTTTTTAAATCATTATCAATTAAAGAGAAGAGAATGTGTATGGATACTCAATTATTTAATGAGCCACGATCAACTAATGGAAAAGGTTCATTTTGTTGAGCAAGCACAGTATTGTCCACGCGGTTTGATTATGTCAACGCATTGTGTGGATAAAGTACCATTTCGATTTTATAAAGAAAATGTCATGACAACTGATGCTGAAAAATCCTTTCATGATATTCGGCTGAATCGAGACGAAGATATTTTTATTCAACTTAATTTTCATGCCTCCAATCAGGCACACCAATATGCAGCTGTTCTTGAAGAAAATCCATTTGTTCCGAGACATTTACAAGTGAATGAAAAGGATGGAATTGTTGCAGAACAATTGTTACAACACAGTATTGAACGTTTTCAACGTGAAAAATTACTGCAATTAATTGATGAAGCTCTAGATCAACAAGATCGAAAAGCATTCCAGATGTTAACTGAAAAATTAAATAAACTTGCAGTTACTGAGAAAAAAGGGAGTTTGCGCTAAGCAGACTTCCTTTTTTCTGCCTATTTTACTTTACCTTTTCTTATTTTAGGAGATAATGATATTATTGAAGTAGTGAAAGAAAAAGGATTGGTGCATAAAATGAAGTGGATTCCTCAAGATATAGAGACATACTTAAAAGCTAAGGAGTATGTAGATACAGCAGTAGTACCATTATATTCGGTATCAGTCGGGGGTGAAATGAAACAATCAGCGGCAACGGCAGAATTTATCACACTATTAGCTAGTCATTTGGAAAGACAATTTACAGGAAGAATTTTATTATATCCTCCCTTTACATATCTGAAAAATGATAATAATGAAAAAATATTGAATGATTTATTGAAATGGGAGGAAAACATTGCGGAAGGTGAATTTAAACACATATTTTACATAACCTCTGAGCTTGATTGGCGCATGCATGAAGACAAGCTAGGAGGATCGTTAATTTGGTTGCCTTCACTTCCGCTTGAGCACATGAATGATTCTCAAAAAATGGAAATGATTGATAGCCAAGTTAAACAGCTTTTAAGTCTTTTTACCCAAAAATGGCATGAAAATGCATAAAACTCTTCAGAATATATGTTTTTAAAATAGTATGATATTGACCTTATTTGCAGATTGATATATCATTGTTATGTCCTAGTTTTATATGTGTTTAATAATTGTCCGTTGGACTTAAACTTGTGAATAGAGGGGGGGACAAGCATGAGTAAAGAGCGCGTTTCAAGACGACAATTTTTAAGCTACACTTTAACGGGTGTAGGAGGTTTTATGGCTGCAGGTATGTTAATGCCGATGGTCCGATTTGCTGTGGATCCTGTATTAAAGGCAGAAGCTGGCGGAGATTTTATTGCCACAAAGCAAAAGGTTGCTGATCTAACAGATGAACCGGTTCGTGTTGACTTTACCTATAAGCAAGTGGATGCCTGGTATGAGTCAGATGTAACGGAATCTGCTTGGGTTTATAAGGAAAAGGATAAGATTGTAGCCTTATCGCCTGTCTGTAAACATTTAGGCTGTACTGTTAACTGGAATTCTGACAAGGAGCACCCAGAACAATTCTTCTGTCCATGCCATTACGGGCGTTATACGAAGGATGGAACAAATGTTAAAGGTACACCGCCACTGGCACCGCTTGATGTATATCCATACAAAGAAAAAGATGGTTACCTTTACTTAGGAAAAGCGAAACCACGGAAGGAGGCGTAATCATTGTTAAACAAAATTTACGATTGGGTAGATGAACGTTTAGATATTACGCCTTTGTGGCGCGATATCGCAGACCATGAAGTACCGGAGCATGTTAACCCAGCGCATCATTTTTCGGCGTTTGTATACTGCTTTGGCGGTCTGACATTCTTTGTAACTGTTATTCAAATTCTTTCCGGCATGTTCTTAACCATGTACTATGTACCGGATATTAAAAATGCTTGGGAGTCAGTTTATTATCTTCAAAATGAAGTTGCTTTTGGACAAATTGTACGTGGTATGCATCACTGGGGTGCGAGTTTAGTACTTGTAATGATGTTTTTACATACATTACGCGTCTTTTTCCAAGGTGCTTATAAAAAGCCTCGTGAATTAAACTGGATTGTCGGAGTATTGATTTTCTTCGTCATGTTAGGATTAGGATTTACAGGTTATTTATTACCTTGGGACATGAAAGCGTTGTTTGCAACAAAGGTTGGTCTTCAAATCGCCGAGGCAACTCCATTCATTGGCAGCTATGTCAAGGTACTGCTTGCAGGTCACGAACATATTGTAGGTGCACAAACCTTAACTCGTTTCTTTGCTATCCACGTGTTCTTCTTACCGGCAGCGTTATTTGGATTAATGGCGGCACACTTCATTATGATTCGTAAACAAGGTATTTCCGGACCGCTATAAAAATCGGTTTTATTCTGTAATTTTTTCTAATCTTTACGGAAAAAGGAGGGGGATTGCTCAATGCATCGCGGTAAAGGTATGAAGTTCGTTGGTGACTCACGTGTTCCTGCACTTGAATCACGGAAGACGATGCTTCCAAAAGATTACTCAGAATATCCTGGTAAAACAGAGGCATTCTGGCCTAACTTCCTTTTGAAAGAATGGATGATAGGTGCCGTTTTTCTTGTCGGCTTTCTATGTTTAACAGTTGCACATCCGGCTCCGCTTGAAAGGATAGCGGATCCGACTGATACTGGCTATATTCCATTACCAGACTGGTATTTCTTGTTCTTGTATCAATTGCTAAAATATACTTATGCATCTGGTCCATTTACGGTTGTCGGAGCTATGATTATGCCGGGCCTAGCGTTTGGAGGCCTATTATTAGCACCGTTCCTAGATCGCGGACCGGAGCGTCGTGCTAGAAAGCGCCCGCTTGCGACAGCATTTATGCTATTAGCATTGGCTTCTATTGTATTTTTAACTTGGGAATCCGTTGCGACACATGACTGGGCTGCAGCTGAACGTCAAGGTAAAATCGTTGAAAAAGTCGAAATCGATAAAACGAATGAAGGATACAAAATTGCTAGTGATAATACCTGCGTAACTTGCCATGGCGATAGTTTTCAAGGTGGTGCTGGTGCTCCATCATTAGTGGGTATCGGTTTATCCGCAGAAGAAATTGCCAAGATTGCCAAAGAAGGTAAAGGCGGAATGCCTGCAGGTATCTTTAAAGGTGACGATGAGCAGCTTAAGAAGCTATCTGAGTTTATCGCAGGTCTTGGTAAATAAGAAACATAAAAAAGAAGCTGACGAAAGAATCGTCAGCTTTTTTATTCTAGTTAATTTTCTTACATAATGATGGAAAGAGGTGTGCCAATGCGCTCGATTTATCCTCTCTTAGCTAATCGGTCAGTTCTTAAACTTTTACTTCTTATTAATATTGCTGGAACTATTTATGGGTATTATTGGTATGGATGGCAGCTTAAAGAAACTCCGGCGATTTTTCTGCCTTTTGTACCTGATAGCCCAACTGCCAGCTTATTTTTTGTTTTTGTCCTTATTGCTTTTTTACTGCGGAAAAACTGGCCATTAATTGAAGCGCTCGCAATTGTTACACTTTTTAAATATGGAATTTGGGCCGTGGTCATGAACATTCTTGTGTATTTTGTTCAAGGTGAACTCGACTGGATCGGGTATATGTTAATTTTATCTCACTTTGCAATGGCTGTTCAGGGAATCCTATATGCACCATTTTACCGGTTTAAGTGGTGGCATTTAATAATAACAGCTATTTGGACACTTCATAATGATGTCATTGATTATGTTTTTTTTATGTTGCCAAGCTATCATATGCTTGATCGTTATACACCGCAAATTGGCTATTTTACCTTCTGGCTTTCGATTCTTTCATTAGCTATTGCTTATTATTTTGCAATTAGGTCAAAAAGGTTTAAACTAAAAATAAATAAGTGAAGATGGTCTAACCTTGTCCAACCCTACATACATTTTATTAGTAATGAAAGGGGGGACAAGGATTGAAAATCAGATGGTTATTTTTTTTAGCAATTATCATTATGCTCACTCCCATAACTGTAAATGCTGAACAGCAATCGCCAATGGAGAAGCTGGATGATATCTCCGATGAGGCTCTTCAAATGGTGAAGTTTCAACGATATGAAGATGCAAAAAAATTGCTTGATTATTTTTCAGACCAATTTACGAGCATTTCTGGGACAACCAAGCCCCTATCAATGGACGAGGTAAGAATTGTTCATACCTCGCATGATGAAGCGATGGAAGCAGCCGTAAGTCCCACTATGAAATATGAGGAAAGAATAAATAAACTAACAAAATTTCGTCTTGTTATTGATGCAATAGCGACTAGCCATCAGCCTTTATGGACAGAAATGGAAGAACAAATCATGACTGCCTTTCACCAAGCTAAAGATGCTGCAGCAAATGGTGATACCGCTCATTTTCATACAAACTTTAACACTTTTTTATCGTTATATAACGTTATTTATCCTAGTATGAAAATAGATGTACCTGTAGAAAATATTCAAAGACTAGATGCACGAATTGATTTTATTGATGAATATCGTTCCCAAATCGTTAATAATTCAAAAAGTCAAGAGGAGCTGAATGCACTTGACACGGATTTAAAAAATCTTTTTGCCAATATGGAAGAGGATGAAGCAGACCCTTCACTATGGTGGGTCATAATATCTACAGGAAGTATTATAATTATGACATTATCATATGTAGGCTGGAGAAAGTACCAGGGCGATAAAGAACCGAAGAAAAACCGGTCAAGAGACTTAAAGGATTGATGCGACTAATCGGCTATACTTGAGACCAATAACACCACGAGCTGATTTGGAGGGTCATTATGTATTACCTTATTTATTTTGCTATTATCGTGTTAATTCCCTTATGGGCGCAGATGAAGGTCAAAAATACGTTTACAAAGTATTCCAGGGTACCGACATCCCGCTATCGTACAGGTGCTGAAATTGCGAGGGAAATCTTAAATTCAAATGGCTTATTTAATGTTGGAGTTGAACAAGGACATGGGTTTTTAAGTGACCATTATGATCCTAGAAGTAAAACTGTCCGCCTTTCACCTGAAAATTATCTTGGGTCTTCAATTGCATCTGCGGCTGTTGCAGCGCATGAATGCGGACATGCCATTCAAGATGCGGAAGGTTATGCTTTCCTAAGGTTCCGACATCTGTTAGTTCCTGTGGCTAATTTTGGATCCAATGTTTCCTGGATTCTTATTATGATAGGAATCTTTGCTCATTTGAGCGGGATGCTGTTAATAGGAATTGTGTTTATGGCAGCAGCAGTTCTTTTTCAAATTATTACATTACCCGTTGAATTTAATGCATCAAGCCGGGCTATGGACCAAGTCGTATCTCTCGGGTTAATTGGTAATCAAGAAGAGAGGGAAGCCAGAAAAGTATTAAACGCAGCTGCCCTGACCTATGTTGCCGCAGCAGCGGTAGCCGTACTGGAATTATTAAGGCTTGTCCTAATCTTTACCGGAATGAATAGAAATAATGATTAAAAAATGCAATGTCCACATCTAGCGGACATTGCATTTTTTTTAGTCTGTAATCGGCATTTTATTTTCATCTAATGTAAAACCTTCGCCATGGACATCATGTACAACTGATACGGAAATAAATGCATGCGGGTCAACAGAGGTGATTATGTTTTTTAAACGGATTAATTCATTTTTAGCGACTACACAATATAAAACATCACGTTCATTTTTAGTATAGGATCCATATCCCCGCAGAGCAGTAACGCCCCGTTCCATTTCCTCCATAATTTTATTTGCAATTTGCTCATTATTTTCTGAAATGATCATCGCACCACGTGCAGAGTATGCCCCTTCCTGCATGAAATCAATCACTCTTGCACCCACGAAAACAGCTACAAGCGTATACATAGCTTGTTTGTAATTTAGGTATGTAAATAAAGAAAGGGCAATTACACATGCATCGAATAAAAACATCGTTTTGCCAATATTCCAGCCGGCATACTTTTGGACAAGCCGCGCGATGATATCGACTCCGCCTGTTGTTCCACCATATCGAAAAATTACCCCTAATCCAATACCAGTAAAAACACCGGCAAATAGGGCTGCTAAGGTTAAATCATGCTGCAGGGGCATATCAATTGTATTTCGCTGGAAAATCCATAAAAAAACCGAGACTCCGACAGTTCCAATGATGGTATACAAAAATGCATTGCGGCCCAACAGCTTCCAGCCAATAAAAAATAGCGGAATATTAAGGATTAAGTTCGTGTATGAGGGGTCCCAGTCAACCAGGAAATAAAATAGCAAGGTTATTCCTGTAAAGCCCCCTTCGGCTAACTTATTTTGCATATTAAAATTAACTAATCCGAACGACATAATAGCCGCACCTAAAAGGATAAATAATATGTTCTTTATTTTAAGACCTAATATCATAACTTTCCTCCTCTTCCATATATTTCTCTACTTCAGCGGTTTTTATTATAGCGAATTACTAGTGCTAGAGCAATGAGAAGTGGAAAAGAGTCTGATTGAAACGAAAACATTTGTAAATCGGCTATAATTTAGCTAACATAAAAAAGGAATATAATTAAATTTTGATTGATTTAGTAAGAGAGGTGGAAAGAATGACCAATAGAAAGACGATGCAGGATTTGCAACTGGAAGTAGATACATACATAAGTCAATTTAAAGAAGGTTATTTCAGTCCCCTTGCCATGCTTGCAAGACTCACCGAGGAGCTTGGGGAGTTAGCTAGGGAGGTAAATCATTATTATGGGGAGAAGCCGAAAAAATCCAGTGAAACTGAAAAAGCAATTGAAGAAGAACTTGGAGATGTGCTTTTCGTCCTTATATGTTTTGCCAATGCCTTAAACATTGATTTAGAAGAGGCACATAATTATGTTATGGCAAAATTTAATACTAGGGATAAAGATCGTTGGACAAGAATCGAAAAGGATATAATGGAGTGAAAAATATGGAAACTATTAATATTATCATTGCTGGACCCAGAGGCCGTATGGGCAGTGAAGCGGTAAAATTAGTAACAAACACAGAACATTTTAATTTGGTGGCTGCAGTAGATCACAAGTATAATGGAATGATGCTAAGCGATGTGGCTGGCTTTAACGAAATAGCCAATGTGCCAATTTATACAGATATTGAAAATTGTCTTCAAAACGTTGCAGCAGATGTATTAATTGACCTGACAACCCCTGAAGTAGGCATGTATCATGCCAAGACAGCGCTCGAATATAATGTCCGTCCGGTTGTTGGAACCACTGGCTTTTCTCAGCAAGATTTAGAGGAGTTACAGCGTATTTGTGATGAAAAAGAGTTAGGTTGTATAATTGCACCGAACTTTGCTATTGGTGCCGTCTTAATGATGAAGTTCTCACAAATGGCTGCTAAATATTTTCAAGATGTTGAAATTATCGAAATGCATCATGACCAAAAGCTTGATGCCCCTTCAGGGACAGCAGTTAAAACAGCAGAAATGATATCTGCTGAAAGAGAAATGAAAAAGCAGGGTCATCCAAATGAAAAAGAAACATTAGAAGGCGCAAGGGGAGCTGACTATAATGGAATGCGTATTCATTCTGTCCGCTTGCCAGGACTCGTCGCCCATCAACAGGTTTTATTTGGAGCTGATGGACAGACATTAACCATTCGGCACGATTCCTATCATCGCGGATCCTTTATGTCCGGTGTCAAGGTTGCCGTTGAGACAGTCATGAAGCAAAATACATTTGTTTACGGACTTGAAAATATTTTAGGTTAGGGGCTAGTTTTATGAATATCGCATTAATTGCACACGATCAAAAGAAAGACGACTTAGTCCAATTTGTTACAGCCTACCAGGCAATATTTGCCAAGCATACTCTTTTCGCAACAGGAACAACTGGTTTGCGTATAAATGAAGCAACCGGATTACCGGTAACGCGTTTTAAATCAGGTCCACTTGGGGGAGATCAGGAAATTGGTGCTTTGATCGCTAAAAATCAGATGGACGCAATTTTCTTCTTTCGCGACCCTTTAACAGCGCAGCCCCATGAACCGGATGTAACAGCTCTCGTAAGACTTTGTGATGTATATTCGATTCCGCTTGCGACCAATATGGGTACGGCCGAATTACTAATAAGGGGTCTTGAGTTGGGTTTATTGGAATGGAGAAATGTCGTCCACGAGAATGGTGAAGGAAATGGAAAATAACCACTTAGACATACTGGCATTTGGTGCCCACGCGGACGATGTGGAAATCGGTATGGCGGGAACAATTGCAAAATTGGCGTCAATGGGAAAGCGAATTGGCATTTGCGATTTAACAGATGCTGATCTTTCCTCAAATGGTAATCCCAGCCTAAGGAAAGAGGAAGCTGCCCGGGCGGCTGAAATTTTAGCAGTACCATTGCGCACCTCACTGGGTTTTCCGGATAGAGGGTTACTTTTGAATGAAGCATACATAAACAAGATTGCTGGTGTTATTCGGAGATTCAAGCCACAAGTGGTGTTTGCTCCGTATTTCGACGACCGTCATCCCGATCACGGAAATTGTGCTCGTTTGGTAGAGGAAGCGGTTTTCTCTGCAGGCATCAAAAAGTATAGAACAGATAAATGGAACGAGCCTCATCGCGTTATAAGAACCTATTTTTATATGATTAATGGCTTTCATAAGCCTGACTTTACCATTGATATTTCAGCATTTATCGATAGAAAGCTAGCGGCTTTACGTGCTTACAAAAGCCAATTTGAGTTAACAGACCAAAGTATCGATACACCGCTGGTAAACGGTTATATTGAAACAGTGGAGGCAAGGGAAAGAATGTTTGGAAAAATGGTTGGAGTAACCTATGCCGAAGGCTTTAAAACGAAGGTTCCCCTTCTTTTGAAGGATGATTTGATAGGAGATTAGTGATGCGGAAACTAAAAATAGGGATTACTTGTTATCCAACTGTGGGGGGTTCAGGTGTTGTTGCAACGGAACTCGGGAAAATGCTTGCTGAAAAGGGGCATGAAATTCATTTCATCTCATCGAGCCTCCCTTTTCGATTAAATAAAATGTACCATAACATTTATTATCATCAGGTTGAAGTGAATCAATATTCGGTTTTTCAATACGCACCTTATGACATTGCATTAGCCAGTAAAATGGCAGAGGTAGCGAATCGGGAAAAATTAGATATTTTGCATGTACATTATGCCATACCACATGCGGTTTGTGCGATCTTAGCAAAGCAAATGTCAAACAGAAATTTTAAAATTGTCACAACCCTACATGGAACGGATATTACAGTATTAGGCTACGATCCATCGTTAACAGATGCAATTAAATTTGGTATTGAAAAATCAGATGCAGTAACAGCTGTTTCCAATGCACTAGTTAATCAAACATATGAGCTCATCAATCCGGATAAACAAATCGAAACGGTTTATAATTTTATTGATGAACGAATTTATCATAAAAGTGCTGCGGCATCTTTAAAAACGCAATTGCAGATTAAAGAAGAAGAAAAGGTCATTATCCATGTCTCTAATTTTCGCGCCGTTAAGCGGGTACAAGATGTGGTGAAAACCTTTGCCAAAATTTCAGCCGTCATGCCGGCAAAATTACTGCTGGTTGGGGACGGACCTGAGATGACAATCGTTTGTAAACTTGTCAGGAAACTTTCGATCGAGGACCAGGTTATTTTCCTTGGCAAACAAGAAAATCTCGAGGAACTGTATTCTATCAGTGATTTAATGCTGTTATTGTCTGAAAAAGAAAGTTTTGGCCTTGTTGCACTCGAGGCAATGGCTTGCGGAGTTCCTTGTATAGGGACCAATGTTGGAGGTATACCGGAAGTGATTCAACATGGCGAAACCGGATATTTATGTAAGGTTGCTGACGTCGAGGATATAGCGGGAAAGGCCATTTCGCTTTTAAATGATCGCAAGCTCCATCATCAATTTTCAAGTCACTCTATACATATCGTAAAAACAAAATTTAAGGCTGAAAAAATCCTCGAACAATATGAGCAGCTTTATTTTAAGCTGTTGAATTAAGGTGAATGAAATGAAGGAACCATTTTTATCTGCGATTCCCGTCTTAGAAAAATTAGAGGATGCAGGATATGAGGCTTATTTTGTAGGCGGCTCGGTAAGAGATTATCTCCTGCATAAGCCAATTAGTGATGTAGACATTGCCACATCAGCTACACCCGAAGAAGTAAAAGAAATTTTTCAGAAAACAGTTGATATTGGTATTGAACATGGAACGGTTCTCGTGTTGTTCAATCATCAATCATATGAAATTACCACCTTTAGGACGGAAGGGGACTATCAGGACTACCGAAGACCAAAAGAGGTCTCATTTATTCGTAATCTGAACGAAGACTTACAACGCAGGGATTTTACGATGAACGCGATGGCGATGGATCGAAATGGTATGCTCATAGACCCTTATAACGGGCAAGCAGCCATTAAGAACAAAGTAATCCAGACGGTTGGTTCTGCAAATGACCGTTTTCAGGAAGATGCATTAAGAATGATGAGGGCGGTCCGGTTTGTCAGTCAGCTATCTTTCTCAATCGAAGATGAAACACTTCGGGCATTAAAACGGCTTGCCTCCTTGCTTAATAATATTGCTGTTGAGCGGAAGAGAGTGGAGTTTGAAAAGCTCCTTGTTGGAAAAGATTGTAACAATGCGATTAAGATTTTACTTGATACAAATTTATTTTCCTTTTTACCGGGTTTAGCTAATCAGAAAAAACAGCTTGCTCAATTGACGGGCCTTGAATCTAAGGGGCTAAATAAAAAAGAAATGTGGGTATTACTTCTTTATTGTTTAGAATGGAAGGGAAAATCAATTGAGCCGTTCTTACGAGAGTGGCGTCTGCCTGTAAAAGAAATAAGAGAAATTCAGCAAATATTGGATTTTGCCGGTAAAAGGCTTGAACATGAATGGTCCGTTTATGATTTATATGCTGCCGGAAATGACACCATTCTCTCTACTGAAAAGCTTTTCAACGTAATAAAAGGGTCAAAAGAAATTGAAACAGTTCAACACTGGTTGGATGTATATGAACAACTCCCGATTAAGAAGCGTTCTGACATGGCTGTAACAGGCGGTGACCTAATGAACTGGTTTAATCAAAACGGGGGTCCATGGTTGAAAGAGACTCTCCTGAAAATAGAGCAAGCAATTGTAGATAACCAAGTAGTAAATGACAAGCAGAAGATTAAGGAGTGGCTATTGACGTGCAGTCAGAAATAAGAAAGAAGCTGCTAGATGCCTTTACAGATGCTGGCGAGTCCTTTTTATCAGGCCAACATCTAGCTGAACTAATTGGCTGCTCAAGGACGGCAGTTTGGAAGCATATTGAAGAATTAAGAAAAGACGGCTTTGAATTAGAGGCAGTTAGAAATAAAGGATATCGGATTGTAAAAACTCCCGAAAGAATAACAGCGGACGAAATTCGGCTGGGCTTAACAACTGACTTTATCGGCAGGAACATCCATTATGAAGAAAGTGTAGAAACTACACAAAAAATTGCTCATCAGTTCGCGAATGATGACGCGCCGGAAGGAACCGTTATTATTGCTGAAGAACAACGTTCCGGGAAGGGAAGAATGAACCGGGAATGGCATTCTCCTAAATATACAGGAATTTGGATGAGTCTTATTCTTAGACCAAACATTCCCCTCATTAAAACTCCCCAGCTGACGCTTTTAACAGCGGTTGCCATTGTTCAGGCAATGGAGGAGGAGACCGGTTTGCAGCCTGAGATAAAATGGCCTAACGATATCTTATTGTCCGGCAAAAAAGTGACTGGAATCTTAACAGAACTACAAGCGGAAGCTGATCGCATTCATTCGATTATTATTGGGATCGGAATTAATGTGAACCAAGCCAAAGAAGATTTCCCAAGTGAGCTGCAAGAAAAGGCAAGTTCGCTATCAATTGAAAAAGGCGAGCTAATTTCCCGAGCAGGATTAATCAGAAGTATTTTCAAGTATTTTGAAAAATTATATTTACTTTATTTAGGACAGGGTTTTTATCCAATTAAGCTGCTATGGGAAGGCTATGCTGTCAGTATCGGAAAAATCCTAAGAGCAAGAACATTAACAAATGTCATCGAGGGAAAAGCACTGGGGATAACCGATGATGGAGTATTAAAATTGGAGGATGAAACTGGTTTCGTTCACCATATTTATTCTGCCGATATTGAGGTTTAATCCATGCTTGCGCTTTACTTATACAATGTAATATAATTTCCTTGGGCAGTATCTTCCTAGAACTGCACCTTTCTGTGAACCAAACTCATAATTAAAAAGGTTTCTGCCTAGATCCGTATAACGGACCGGGACAGAGGGATGGAACATGCAAAAGAGTAACAAAGATCCTCTGCCTTCAGAAGGATCTTTTTATTTGTTTGCTGGCAGGTTTTGTCACCTCTCCCCTATTTTAAGGAGGGAAAAATGATGAAGCAAACAACAGATTTCTTGAAAATGAAGAAAAATAAGGAAAAAATCGTCATGTTAACGGCTTATGATTTTCCGTCTGCTAAGCAGGCTGAACAAGGCGGAGTGGATGTCATTTTAGTTGGGGATTCTTTAGGTATGGTTGTACTTGGCTACGACTCTACTATTCCTGTAACAATGGATGATATGATCCATCATACAAAAGCGGTTAAACGTGGAGCAAAAGATACATTTATCGTAGCTGATCTGCCGTTTTTAACCTATCATTTATCGATCAGAGATACCTTAATAAATGCCGGAAGACTTCTTCAAGAAGCTGGAGCCCATGCTGTTAAACTTGAAGGTGCAGATGAGGTCGTTGAGAAGATCGCCGCCCTCACAAATGCAGGGATCCCGGTTTGTGGTCATTTAGGACTGACACCACAATCAGTTGGAGTATTGGGCGGTTATAAAGTTCAAGGGAAAGATGCGGCCAAAGCTCAAAAGTTGATTGAAGATGCCAAAGAAATAGAGGAAGCAGGGGCATTTGCAATTGTGTTGGAATGTGTACCAAAGCAGCTTGCAGAAAAAGTCTCAAAATCAATCTCGATTCCTGTGATTGGAATCGGGGCAGGACTGAATGTAGATGGTCAGGTTCTGGTCTATCATGATATATTAGGATACGGTGTTGAACGGGTACCTAAATTTGTGAAGCAATACCATTCGGTCAATCCCTTTATGGTTGAATCGATAGTAGCGTATACGTCTGATGTGAAAAATAAGCAATTCCCGGAAGAGAAGCACTCTTTTACAATGAAGGAAGATGAACTGAAGGTACTATATGGAGGTATACAATGAAGATTATTACCGCCATCAAGAACATGCGCTCGGAAATAATGAGAGAAAAAGCTTCGGGGAAATCGGTTGGCTATGTCCCCACAATGGGATTTCTTCATGAGGGTCATTTGACATTAATAAAGCAAGCAAGGCAGGAAAATGACATTGTCGTCTTAAGTATTTTTGTCAATCCGTTGCAGTTCGGACCCAATGAGGATTATTTAACATATCCGCGTGATTTTGAACGTGACCAAGCCTTGGCGGAAGCAGAAAAGATAGATTATATCTTTTTTCCTTCAGTCGAGGAAATGTATCCACATGGACCTTCAGTAAAGGCAGTTGTCCAAAAACGAACCGATGTATTATGCGGCGAGTCGCGCCCCGGCCATTTTGACGGGGTGGCAACAGTCCTCACAAAACTATTTAATATCATATCGCCTACCAAGGCTTATTTTGGTAAGAAGGATGCCCAGCAAGTAGCAGTCGTGGATGGATTAATTTCTGATTTCAATTTTCCCATCGAATTAGTGGCTGTTGACATTGTTCGTGAAGCGGACGGGCTTGCAAAAAGTTCGCGCAATGTAAATTTGCTTCCGGACGAAAGACTTCAAGCGGCAGTTCTATTTAGAAGCCTGCAAACAGCAAGCAAGGCAATTGATCAGGGTGAACGGAATCCAAAAGGACTAATGAACATGATCAGGGAAATGATCACGACTGAAACTAAAGCGAAAATTGATTATGTTGAAATTCTATCCTATCCACAATTAAAACCAATGGAAAAATTAGATGGAACCATTATCATTGCACTTGCTGTAAATTTTTCTAAGGTTCGCTTAATAGACAATGTTATTATTCAGATCGATTAGACAAAGATAGGGCAACTAGGGGGAATACTTTTTGTTTCGTACTATGATGAATGGAAAAATCCACCGGGCAACTGTGACGGAGGCTAATTTAAACTATGTTGGCAGTATTACGATAGATGAAGATATTCTAGATGCTGTAGGGATGGCGGCAAATGAGAAGGTGCAAATTGTTAACAATAATAATGGCGCCCGTCTGGAAACATACATCATTCCCGGTGAAAGAGGGGGCGGTGTTATATGTTTAAATGGTGCAGCAGCCCGCCTTGTCCAGGTAGGCGACATCGTCATCATTATTTCTTATGCACTTGTTCCGGAAGAAAAAATCCAGTCGCACACACCAAAAGTAGCCATTATGGATGAATATAACCGAATAAAGGAACTAATCAATCATGAACCGGCACTAACTATTATGTAGAGAAATCCCCAATTAATGGGGTTTTTTTTACGTGTTTTAATTTTACATTTGATAATGGTAGAATTTGAAACAATATAAGTTTATTTTCTTTTACTTTTTTAAGACTTTTGTGATACCGTTTAAGGAATGAAGGTTTGGGGTGTTAATAAAATGTTAAATAAATTTGTTGTCATTGATTTGGAAACGACAGGTAACCTCCCAAAAAAAGGTGATAAGATTATTCAATTTGCGGCTGTAGTGGTAGAAAACGGACAGATCACGGAAAAATTTTCGTCTCTCATCAATCCTCAAAAGTCGATTCCAGCATTTATTGAAGAATTAACCGGGATAAATGATGAAATGGTAAAGGGCGCACCTTTGTTTTCTGAAATAACTGAGAAGGTAACAGCGTTGCTGGCTGATGCTTATTTTGTTGCCCATAATGTAATATTTGACCTATCTTTTCTTCAGGAAGAATTAATCCAGGCTGGTTGTGAAGGTTTTTTTGGTCCTGTTTTAGATACAGTGGAAATGGCTCGAATTCTCTATCCCACAGCGGACGGCTATAAGCTTACTGACTTGGCTGAGAAGGAGAAGCTGAATCATGACCGGCCGCACCAAGCAGATAGTGATGCACAGGTAACGGCTGAATTATTTTTGATTCTGCTAAAACGGTTTTCTTTATTGCCGCATCTTACAATCAGGCAGCTATCCCATTTATCCGGAGGGTTAAAAAGTGATCTGCAGCAACTTTTAGATGAAATGATCGACATGATGAGCAATAAGCAGGAGAAATTACCAGAGTCAATTGAAATATATAATGAGATTGCATTAAAGAAGAGTTCTATTGAAAGTCAAAAAGCGCCAGAGAAAATGGATGTACAATATCCTTCGAGCGCAGAAGACAAAATTGCGCTCATTAAAAACGGTTTTCAATTCTTTGAAAAGCGGTCTGGTCAATTTCAGATGATGGATGCAGTCTACGAATCATTTCAAAATCAAAGGCATGCCTTAATCGAAGCTGGAACAGGAGTTGGTAAATCGCTTGGATATCTCCTACCAATTGCCTGCTTTTCAAAGCAGCACCATCTTCCCATTATCGTGAGCACACATACCATTCAGCTGCAGGAACAAATTTTAAAAAACGAAATTCCGCTTTTAATTAAAATTCTTCCTTTTAAGATACGATCTGTTCTTCTAAAGGGAAGGAATCATTATTTAAGTTTAGCAAAGTTTCATCAGACGCTGATGGATGAAACCGATAATTATGATACGACTTTAACCAAAATGCAAATCCTCGTTTGGCTGACTGAAACGGAAACTGGTGATAAAGATGAATTAAATCTTTCAAGCGGCGGCCTGATTTATTGGAATAAGATTAAGGATGAACCAACTGTTTTTTTACAAAATAACAGCTGGAAAGACCAAGATTTTTATTTAAGAGCAAAAAGCAACGCACAAGCTGCCGATATTATTATTACTAATCATTCGTTATTGTTAAGTGATCTTAAAGGTGAAGGATCCATATTACCTGAAACGAGTTATGTTGTGATTGATGAAGGTCATCACCTTGAAAAAGTGGCGAGCCACTTTTTTGGCCATTCATTGGATTATTTATCTACTCGGATGCTTATCGGTCAATTTGGAATTTATGAACAAAAACAGCTCTTTTATGAATTAGAGAAGATTCTATCATCCATTCCTAAAAAAGGAACGAAACATATTTCACCATCTAAATTAAATCAAATGGTGATGGACATTACCTATGAAATGGATGAATTCTTTAAATTAATTGCTCTTTTCGCAAAAACGAAGCTTCCAAACAAAAAGGGAATGAAACGAATTAAAGTGAGATTTAATCAAACTGATCGTGGGAAGGAAAAAGATGGGCTCGTTCATAGTGCCGAAAGATTTGCCTTTTTACTTAAAGATTTACACGCAGCTATCATCGAACGCCTAGAATGGGTTCAAAAAGGAAAGCAATCATTTACGAGTACGGCTGAAAGTAAAATGGAAGAAATTAATACATTCGTTAATGACCTTGCTGAACTGCGAAATACAGTAATTAACTGTTTTATTAAAGAATCACAGGATGTTAAATGGATTGAAATGGATACACGGTCACCGCAAAATATAACAACGTTTATCGCCCAGCCAGCATTTGTGGCTGAACAGCTGAAAGAGAAATTTTTTCAGAAGAAAAAGGCAGTTGTGCTGACTTCTGCAACGTTATCTGTTAATCAATCGTTTCATTATATCATGCAGGAACTTGGACTTGATCCAATTTCAACGAATCAGATGACAATCCCTTCACCGTTCCAATACAAAGATCAGGTACAGCTTCTCATTCCCGAAGACTTGCCGGAAATAAATACTGTGTCTATGGACGAGTACGTGATTGCGATTACAGAACATATTATCACGATTGCGGAGGCAACAAAAGGAAGAATGCTAATCCTTTTCACTGCTTATGATATGCTGAAGAAAACGCATGAGTTGATTAAGGAAAGTGGATTTTTAAATGAGTATGTTCTTATTGCTCAAGGAATTACAAGTGGCAGCCGCACAAGGCTGACAAGGAATTTTCAACGTTATGATAAGGCTATTCTACTGGGAACCAGCAGTTTCTGGGAAGGTGTGGATATTCCCGGTGAGGACTTATCATGTCTTATCATTGTAAGGCTCCCATTTAGCCCTCCGGACGAGCCGTTGACAGAAGCGAAATGTCAATTGATCGTAAAGCAAGGAGGCAATGCATTTAGCGAATATTCGCTCCCGGAAGCCATTCTTCGCTTTAAACAAGGATTTGGCCGATTAATTCGGACAGAAAATGACCGCGGCATCATATTTGTCTTTGATAAAAGAATTGTGACTACCAAATATGGTAAATCCTTTTTACAATCAATCCCAACAATCCCAGTGAAAAAGGGAAAGATTATTGAATTAGTAGAGCATATTCAAACTTGGTTATGATAAAATTTGGAAAATCACACATACTAGTACTATTTAGGAGGTATGTGTGTATGAGAATATTGCTTATTATTTTGGCTGTATTTATTCCAAGCGGCCTGTATGCAAAGGCTGAAACAACTATCTCTAGTCAAGTTGAGGGTATTGATTTAAATATAAAGGAACACCAGGCTGCTGTAACATTTTTGGGTCTCTCGGCAGGTGAAGCCACACTTATTCAAGGCTCAAATGGTGAAAATATATTGGTTAATTTTGGCGGAAAAGGGACAAAGGCGGAATTAGAAGGATGGCTTTCACTTTATAATGTAAAAGAAATTTCCACCCTAATCCTAACAAATGATGGGCACGAACTATCTTTTAATAAAATAAACGACTTTATAGAGAAATATAAAATAAAGAAAATTATCACCACTCCAGAAATTTCAGCATTGCTGACAGAGAATTTAGATCAATCCAATCAAATTTCCGTCATGACTTGGGGAATGGGGGATCAAAAAGAAATACTTCCTGAGATGACTGCTGTAGTACAATTCATCGGAAATCATCAACATGAAGGAATGGATTTAATGTTGAACTTTTTCGAGCATAACATTTTTTTAATGACTTCTACTAGTCAGCGTGCAGAGCAAAGTCTCTTAAAAAAGGATCTTAAGGACGTCAATGTGTTTAAAATTCCTAATAGTAAATTGGAAAACCCTATATCGGATGAATTAATTCAAAATCTTAATCCGCAGATCTCAATCCTTTTTACAGCTGAAGAGCATCACCCGAATCCGAATATTCTTCATGATCTGCATGGTATATGGTCTGAGGTGTATTCGACAAAAAAACATGGAACCATCTCAATAAAATTTACTGATTCAAACTATGAAGTCATTACCATCCCGGTAGAGGAGAAAGAATAATTGCTAGTATGTTTATGAAAAAATTTTAGTAAAGAATCGCAACACATTGTGACTTATCCTGTTATAATAATGAAATAGATTCTTCAAAATCATTGTTATGACAGAAAGAAGGAGAAATATGGATGGAGAGTAAAATCGAGGTTTTATCAACGGTTAAAATTCAATACAGCTCAGATTTATATAAAATTGTTGATGCCCTTAATCGTACATTAAAACAAAAGGATCTTATGTTTGGACTAGCCCTTGACCAAGAAGATCAAAGTAAAGCAATATTTACCATATATCGTACATAAAGAAGTGAAGCAATGAAAAAGTGGATTATTTCAAGCGTAATCGTTTTAATCGTGATTTTAGGGATAGCAATAAAAATATATTTTTCTTCAGTAGAACCAGTTAAAGCTGCGGAAAAAAAGTCGATTGAGTTGGCAAAAAATAAGGTCCAATTTAGTGAGGTACAGGATTTTCATATATATAATGGGCTCGAGACAGTATACGTGATTGAAGGAAAAAATAAACAAGGCGAACAAGTAATCGTTTGGATCCCTGAAAAGAGTAAGAAAGTATTTGTCAAAAAGGCGAAAAAGGGATTATCAAAAGAAAAAGCTGTTCAAAAACTTTTGCAAGAAAAAAATCCGAAAAAAATTGTTTCAGTTCGGTTAGGAATGGAGAAAAATATTCCATTATGGGAAATCTACTATCGTTCTGAAAATAATTTAATAAATTATTATTATGTTCACTTTGAAACAGGTGAATGGCTAAAAAAAATTGAAAATCTATAGGATCGTTGGAGAATGGAGGAAGAGGAATGGCAGTGAGACTAGCAAACCGGGTGATGGCACTTACACCTTCAACAACATTAGCCATTACAGCAAAAGCAAATGAATTAAAGGCACAAGGGGAAAATGTCATTGGTTTAGGAGCAGGAGAACCTGATTTTAATACGCCGCAGTATATTTTAGATGCGGCCACACAATCAATGAATGCAGGACATACAAAGTATACTCCTTCCGCAGGATTACCGGCATTAAAACAGGCGATTATCAAGAAGTTTGAACAAGATCAAGGCTTAACCTACAAACTAAATGAAATCATTGTTGGAAATGGCGCTAAACACGTTCTTTATACACTTTTTCAAGTTCTCTTAAATGATGGGGATGAGGTTATTATTCCAACTCCTTATTGGGTAAGCTATCCCGAACAAGTCAAATTAGCAGGCGGTATTCCTGTCTATATCGAAGGGCAGGAACAAAATCAATTTAAAGTTTCACCTGAACAATTAAAACAGGCAATTACCTCTAAGACAAAAGCGGTAATAATCAATTCCCCGAGTAATCCGACAGGGGTCTTGTATACGGCAGAGGAACTTTTAGAATTGGGCAAAATATGTCTTGAAAAAGATATTCTTATTGTTTCAGACGAGATTTATGAAAAACTTGTTTATTTTGGTGCAAAGCATGTCTCTATTGCGGAACTTTCACCAGAACTTAAGGAACAAACGATTGTCATAAATGGCGTTTCCAAATCACATTCCATGACTGGTTGGAGAATTGGCTATGCTGCCGGAAATAAACAGCTTGTGGAGGCAATGACAAACCTTGCCAGCCATAGTACATCAAATCCAACAACAACAGCCCAATATGCAGCAATTGCCGCATACAACGGCCCCCAGGAGCCAGTTGAAGAAATGCGTCTTGCATTTGAAAATAGATTGGAAATCATTTATGATAAATTGGTTGCCATTCCCGGATTCACTTGTGTCAAGCCGCAAGGAGCTTTTTATTTATACCCAAATGTAAAACAGGCGGCTGAAATGACAGGATTTAAGCAAGTGGATGATTTTGTAGAGGCCTTACTTGTTAAGGCAAAGGTAGCGGTAATTCCCGGCTCCGGATTTGGAACACCGGATAACATTCGCCTTTCCTACGCAACATCCCTTGAGAATTTAGAGGAAGCAGTTTCAAGGATTCACCAGTTTGTAAAATCAAAGGTCCAAGGGAAATTTGTTCAATAATAATTTCCATTGATAAACATACAAAAAGTCTGCGTTGCAGGCTTTTTGCATGTTTATTTCCAATAATGGATACCTATTATCCCTTACTCGAATAGTTTGTTCGTGTTATACTAACTAGGAGGTGTCCAAGTAATGAAATCAACTATTTATGCATGGCTGCAGGGAAGGGAATATATCTATTCCTTCTTTATTATTTTCGGAATATCGAAATCTTAATTTAAACGAGACTGAACTTGTTCTTTTATTAAATATTATTACCTTCATCGAAAAAGGAAACGAATTTCCTACCCCCGAAGAGCTTTCTTCACGGATGACGATTTCAATATCTGATTGTAATGAAATGTTAAGAAGACTAATTCAAAGAGGATTTATTGAAATTATTGATCAATACTCCAGTGAAGGAATTCGTTTTGAGAATTATTCAGTAAAACCCTTGTGGGAAAAACTCATTGATCAATTTATGAAAAATAGTAAAGTTTCAAAGGAAGTCGAGAAAAAATCTGAAGAAACGGATTTATATACTTGTTTTGAGAAAGAATTTGGCCGTCCGTTATCTCCATTTGAATGTGAATCCCTTGGGATGTGGATGGATGATGATCATCATGATCCAATCATCATAAAAGCTGCTCTCCGTGAAGCTGTTATGTCTGGAAAACTAAACTTTCGTTATATTGATAGGATTCTATTCGAATGGAAGAAAAATGGCATTAAAACCATTGAACAAGCGAAAAACCATGGCCGTAAGTTTCGACAAAAACAAACGGCAAAAGGACCCGTCAAGGATGAATCACATCAGCCGGCCGTCCCTTTCTATAACTGGTTGGAGCAATAAACAGAGCATAACGAGAGAAAACTTCTCTCGTTTTATTTCATATAATAGCAGGTGATATGTTTGCTGAATAATACACAAATCCGTTATTGTTTAGATGAGATGGGAAGGATGTTTCCGGAAGCTCATTGTGAGTTAACCCATTCGAATCCATTCGAATTGGTTATCGCTGTTTCTCTATCCGCCCAATGTACCGACGCACTAGTAAATAAAGTGACGAAGGAATTGTTTAATAAATATAAAACACCGGAAGACTATCTTAAGGTTCCGCTTGAGGAACTTCAAAATGATATTCGTTCTATAGGACTATACCGGAATAAAGCAAAGAATATCCAGAGCTTATGCCGAATGATTCTTGAGGAATATGACGGGGAACTCCCAATGGATCGTGATGAGCTGACGAAGCTTCCTGGGGTAGGCAGAAAAACGGCGAATGTCGTTGTGTCCGTTGCCTTTAACATTCCTGCAATTGCTGTTGATACCCATGTTGAACGAGTAAGTAAGCGGCTTGCGATCTGCCGTTGGAAGGATTCTGTATTAGAAGTTGAAAAAACATTAATGAGGAAGGTGCCTAAAGAGGATTGGTCAGTGACCCACCACCGCTTAATCTTTTTTGGCCGCTATCATTGTAAAGCGCAAAATCCCCAGTGTCCAAGCTGTCCATTACTCGAGCTTTGCAGAGAAGGGAAAAAACGGATGAAGGGGAAGGTCACTGTCAATGGATAATCTAGCAGAGGCAGTATCTAGTGTATTGAAAGAATGGGAACAGATGAAGGCAAGACTTGACCAATTATTCCGTGAACGAGATCAGAAAAACGCAAATGATTTAATGGAAAAAGGAATTACCTTATTCATTCAATTTTTACATTACACAAATGATGAAACTTCAATACCCAATCGTTCACTCGACTTTGATCAGTTATCATCTAAGCCGGTGAATATTGGCGAAAGACTAGGCTTTATCATGGCAAGGCCAGGATTATATCATTCATACCGACAGCTTTCTGAGCTGATGGTTGAACTGGAAAAGCTATATGCAAAGAAAAATATAAAAAACAAGTCTAGGCCAAAAGCCTAGACTTGTTTTTTTGACTGTTCTTATGATTCTCGTGATCCGGATCCCTGTCCACTGGAAGGGGTGGCAGGAGGGGTAGCTGGCGGTATTGTTCCACCATCTCCGTTTCCATCTCCATTCCCATTACCATTTCCGTTTCCATTTCCGTTTCCATTTCCATTTCCGTTTCCATTACCATTCCCGCTACCATTATCGTTCCCGTTCCCATTTCCATTATCACCTTCATTTCCATCACCGTTTTGATCTCCTTGGTCTTTTTCTTTTTCAGGCTTAGGAATGTCAATGGAAGTAGTGACAGGATCACTTTTTTTATCTCCACTAATCGCAAATATGGTAAAGGTATATTTTTCACCTGGATTAGCAGGAATCGTCAAGCTGTTTTCAGTTTGCACAAGATGCCCCGGAGCAGAAGCATTATCAATCGTGATATCAAACTGTACATCTGTGTTATTTGGATTATTATAATCCCATGTTAAGACAATCTTTTTATTGGCTTCATCATATTTCGCAGATGGGTTCGCAGGTGCCTCAAGTTTGTTATATTTCTGAGACACCTTCTTAGGCGCGTGTCCTTTTACGGCATATTCGGTGATAATTTGATTATCCGGTGTAAATTCCCCGGCAAGTACCGGAGGCATTGTACCCTTTTCAATTCTGACCTTTTGAACACTATTAGGCATAGTGAAATCGGGAGTTTCAATATCCTTTGATACATAAGCCATTAAATTTTTAAATAGTAACTGGGCGATTCTTTGATCCTCTACCCTTGTTATTGGCGTTTTCCGATTCTCATATCCTGTCCAAATAGAGGCTGTATAATTAGTTGTTAAGCCAGTGAACCATGCATCTGGTACGGCACTTTTATTGATGTTCCACTTTTGCATTTCATCAGCTGTATAGTTTGTTGTTCCGGTTTTCCCGGCAATTGGAAGTCCAGGTACTTTTGCCCTTGTTCCTGTACCTGGAGAAACAAGAACACTCTTCATCATATCAGTAATCATAAAGGCAGTTGAATCCTTCATAACTACTTTTGGTTTTGGTGCGGTGCTAATACTGGTACCGTCACGCAGGGTGATCTTTGTGACAGCGTGCGGCTTGGTGTAAAAGCCATTATTACCAAATGCACTGTATGCACCTGCCATTTCAAGCGGAGAGACACCAACCGTATCCCCGCCAAAACCGCCAATTGCATAAGACTCATAAATTTCCTTTAAAGGGATGCCAAGACTAACAGCAAAGTCTTTGGCTTTATCCAATCCCACTTGCTGAAGGGCTTGAACGGCAGGTGTGTTTCGTGATAATTGAAGAGCGGTTCTAATCGTCATTGGTCCCTTATATGATTGATCCCAGTTGCCAAATTTCTTCCCAGAGGAATACGTAATTGGTTTATCCTCAATCATCTCATATGTGCCCCAATTTAAATATTCAATTGCCGGAGCGTAGTCAAGAACAGGCTTGATGGTTGAACCGGGTTGTCTCTTTGAGTCAATTGCATAGTTAAATCCGCGTTTTACCTGTTGGTTTCTGCCACCGCCTATTGCCCGAATTTCACCTGTTTTTGTATCGAGGAGAGCAATCCCGGCTTGAAATGCTTCATCAGGGTAGTTAATAATATCTGATGAATTTAGCATATTATAAACATAGGTTTGGGCATTCTTGTCTAATGTGGTTTGAATAGTCAAACCGTCTGTAAAGATATCAAAATCTGTGTTTTCTTTCACTTCATCAATTACGGCATCAACAAAGGAATCAAAAGGTTTTTCATCGACCGTGCGCTGATCTTCTTTTAAAACAGAAGCAGCAACCGAAACCTTTTTCGCATCTTCCATTTCTTGTTTTGAAATAAATCCGTGCTGCTCCATTAACGTCAAAACAATATTGCGTCTTTTTTCTGCTAAATCCGGATGCGTAAAGGGATTATAATTATTAGGGCTTTGCGGCATCCCTGCAATTTGAGCGGCTTCAGCAAGTGTTAATTCATTCAATTCTTTGCCGTAATAAATCTCTGCTGCTGTCGCAAGTCCGTGACTGTTCTGAGATACATAGACCTTATTGACATACATTTCAAATATTTGGTGTTTAGTGTATTGTTGCTCGAGCTGATAGGAGAGCCATGCTTCCTGCACTTTTCGTTTTAATGTTTTTTCTTTTGTTAAAAAGGCATTTTTAACCACCTGCTGGGTGATGGTACTGCCACCCTCTGCACCGAAGCCACGCTGGAAATTAGCCAATACAGCACCGCCAAGACGAATGGGGTCGATCCCATGATGCTTGTAAAAACGGTAATCCTCCGTAGCTAAAACGGCATTTTCTAGTACTTTTGGAATATCTTTATAGTTCACATATTCGCGATTAACGGCACCGACTTCGGTAATTTGCTTGCCATCTTTATCTAAAATCTTTGAAGGGATTGGATCTTTTAATAATTTCGGGTCAAGTTTGGGAGTATCCTTTACTAAATAGGCGAAAGTACCAACTCCTGCAAGTATACCAACGATGCCGAGAACCACTAGGCTCAGGAAGATTTTCTTAAATAACCCGCCTGTTTTTTTCTTGGCTTTTGGCTTACCTTTAGATTGGAGTTTCTTTCGGCGCTCCTCTCTTGATTGATATTGTTCAGCCATATAAATTTCCTTCCTTTCTAACCTTCTAAAAGTGTATCTATTATTTTAATATAGTCAATTCTTGGTTGAAATCCAAGTGGAATGTAATGACCATCTTGTTCAATTTCCGCTTTTGTAATCGATTTTCGGCCTCCACCCATCATTCTTTTCCAGTACTTTAACAAGTGTTTAGCTTCAAGTAGATATACCTGTTCAAATCTGGTAAACCTTAGAATAACAAAGCAATATCCTCCTTGATCCATTACTTCTTCCATATGCTGCACCTGGTGTGGATGGAAATTTTTTAATGGGAAAGAGATGGGGTTTTTTGTTTCCTTTGCTTCAAAATCAATATATTTACCTTTGTATACCCCATTATAGTCAGTCGTCGAAGCTAATTTAAAATAAGCCTCTTTAATAACGGCTGCACTTCTATTTGGATAATCAACCTGGACGATTTGTACCGGTGTAGGCTTCTTATGTATGACTGCAATTTTACGTTCACGGTAAAATTCATTTGTTTCATTTAAATCTTCTTCAAGTGTCATACCTCTATTGCTGTACGAGCCATTTTTTTTACTTTTTACGGTATTTTCATTTTCACGTTCCTTTGGCTTATACTTTTTTCCATTTGGATAATTAACAGTCATAATTAAACACCTCTCAAGCTACCCCTAATCATATCAAATCTTAGCAAGATTGGCGTGCATAAATTACATTCACTGACACACTCTAATAACAATTGTACCTTGAATACCAAGTTTTAGCATGATTCATTTTACGGAAACGTTAGTCATTCCATGTTACTCCTACTCTACTAAATATTAAAGGGAAGAAGAATATGAATCATCTTACAATACAGGAACATTCAATCATCCGTCAAATTCTAAGCGAAACGAAGAAAAAAAACATTGATAATATCTCGAGAACGGACGCTTACTTTGACTATTTTAAAAAGAACCCTGATATCATTTGGTCCTTTCTTGCAAGTATGGTGTCAAGAAATGGAGGATGGAATATGTGTGATCTAAACGGATCCACTTTTCCGAAACTAATTGATGCCGGGATGAGAAAACAACTTTTCCTAACATATGAAAGGGCCAATTGGCTCATTTTCCATGATGTATTCCCCCAGTTATTGCTCTATCAATATTCGACGAAAATAAATAAGCCAATGTTTCATTTACTTCCATATTTTAATGTATCAGCTTTTATTCAAAAGGAATGGGCTCGATATTGGAAGGAGAACGATCGGAAGCGGCTGACAACGGCATTAATCATAAATGAGCAAAATGTAATTCAAACGCCTGTCATTGAACATCCAGTTTATAATAAAAAGGTATTTCATTCGATGATTTTTTCTTTTCAAGATTGGTTTCATTTTAGTTGTGTTCTGTTTCCAACATGCGGCGGGGAAGTTTATGGCGCAAGTGTAAATGGCTTCAAATCACTATCAAAACGAATTAATCTGGGGAAAAGACTGTCAAGTATCCTTTTCCATCCCAGGTTGTTCCCTTATTTTCTGGAATTTGCGGAAAAGACCCCGCATACCGGGTCAAGATACGATTATGAACAATATTTTAAAATAAAGCTGAATCATAAAACACCACTTCTCCGGACGAGTTTCCCTATTATTTCACATCACCGGCACACATATGAGGATTGGAGTAAGCAGAGGAAAGTCTCTCCAGCATGGCTGCATTTAAAAGCACGACATCATCATCCCATCCATCTTACAGACTGGTACTTTGCAAAATCTAATCAGCTTCAATTATTACTCGCACTTCAAAAGGTATTTGAATTTAATAAGTGGAAATGAAAAAGCAAGGGATGGTTGCCCTTGCTCTTTTATCGGTGCCTCATTATGTAGAAGGGCGATTCGGTCCTTCCATTTTTTTGTCACCATAGCCAACTCTTTTTGCTGCTTCTGATTGTGTTTGTTTATTGGTTTGTTTTTTCTTGTTTGACATCAATAACACCTCCAATTCTAGCTTGCGCGGTTATTGATATTTTCATGCGGAATAATAGTCATGTCGAAATGTTAACAAGCTTCATGCAGATTGGCACTATCTTTGACGAACTTCTTCTAGTTTTGTCAAGTGGGAAGGAAGCAATAAAAAGAAAGAGAATAATACCTAATAGATTATCGCGAGGAGGGTTTTATTAATGAATAAGCCATTATCCGAAAAGGAAAAACTGCTTACAATGCTGGCGGACGTATACGATCAATTAGAAGAATTGGAGTCAGTTCTTGAAGCATCATTCTCCGACCTTCGCATCCGTTTGAATAATGAGGAACATGGAAAATTAACTGAGCCAGTTCAAAGTTTATCTGCTTTAGAGAAGAAATTTGTTCATACAACCCAATACGGGGAAATTCCTGATTTCAGCATAAACCAGGTTCCCAAATCATTAAAGCTTGAATTAGGCTATTCACTACCGCTAAAATAATAGTATTAATAAGTAGCATCATAATCCTTTGCTACTTTTTTATTTTGAAGTACTAGAAAGGACAAGCGCAGATGTCTGAAGAAATTCTCCAGCTTACGGAAAACCTTTTACGGTATAACCGATTATTTTTGGTGTATTATCAAGAGGGAAGAGAGGCAGGGGTAACTCATGATTTTCATAAGGTTATTAAACCATTTGCTAATGAAGTAAAAGGAACAAATGATGCGTGGAAAAGTGCCATGAAAAAATGGCTGTCGTCATCAAATCAAAAACACTTGCATGTAAAACAGGTCGATACAACTGCAGAACATATCGAACAGCTTTCGATTCAAGCCTTTTTTCCGCAGACAAGTAAGACTAGGTTTTTAAATTCCCAGCGTACGGTTGAATATTTTCTGCAAGAAATTATAAAAGTGGTCAATAAATAGAAAAGAGATGCTGCCCGGCATCTCTTTTACCATTTTAAGTATTTTGGATGAGGGAGTTTTCATTTTCGGTATTTGGTATTACCGCGCCTTGATTTTCAAGTTCACGGACAAGCAGGCGATATTCTTTTATGCTAATTTCGTTATGAATATACGCTTTCTTAGCAAAATCCATTAATTCATTAACGTCATCTGTACTGTAATCCCGACTTTGATTAAATTTGCTTTTTAATTCGCGAATGTCCATAAATAGCTCCTCCTTCATCATTTTTTTAATAGTAACACGAAATAAAAGGATTTCTAGTTTTTAAAATATTTAAACTTCAGACAAAATTCTTCTTAATTAGACAACGGCGAAAGTTTCAAACTAACTAATCACCATTTATTTCAAACCTTCATAACCTGTAATAGAGATATTAGTGGAGGAGATGTTTGCCCATGTTTGGTACAAAAAGACCAAAACATCATGTTAACTATGGATACTCGGGGCAAATGATGCACCAAGTTCCTATTGGCCAACAATGGAACCAGTATTCTAATTATAGAAATCAACAACCAATGCCCTACCAATCACAGTCCCAATATTATGATTGGATGGCCATCCAACAACAAAACCCTTACTATCCGCAAGGCATGCAGCAATATGCTCAAAGTCTTCAACCCGGATTTGCATCACAAAATGTGTCATATCCCAATCAGCAGTATACACAAAAGGATTCACAATTCCTATTTCAAAATCCGCTGCAGCCAAAGGATCAACCACAACCCTATATGCCAATGAATGGTTACCCGATGATGAACCCATATCCAAAACACAGTGTCATACCAAAACAACCTGGAGGAATGCAATCTTTAATGAATTCCTTTAAGTCGCAGGACGGTTCAGTAGACTTTAATAAAATGGTCAATACTGCGGGAACAATGGTGAATGCAGTGAATCAAGTTTCATCACTTGTTAAAGGGTTTGGCGGCTTCTTTAAAGCATAATTAAAAAGACGAAAGACGGCTGCCAAAAAGCCGTCTTTTCTGTGTTGGGGATTTGTTAATCTTCAATTTCGATAACTTTCCCTTTTTCTTGAGGGATTCGGATTTGTAATAAGCCATCTCGATATGAAGCTTTTACCAATTTTTCATTAACCGCATGCGGTAGAGAAATGGTTCTTGATGAATGTTGTCGAATAAAACTTCGACGATAAACTTGATTTTGGTCATTTTCCACAGTTTCCAGTTCATTATTTTCAATAGATATCGTTATATAATTTCCAGTAATATTTAAGTGAATTTGATCTCTTTTCACTCCAGGAAGTGCAGCTGTAATGATATGCTCTTTCCCACTTTCAATTGTTTCTACATCAAATCCAGCCGAAACGGGAAACGGAGTTTTAAAGAAATCATCTATCGTTTGTAAAAATCCTCGGACTGGTTTTTCGGTGAAGAAATCATTCATTGTTTTCACTAATTCTCGAAATGGTTCAGGTACCGGCTTTTTAGGGTTGTTTTTATCACTCGGATGCATGGATGACATCATTTTTCCCTCTCTTTCCAATATTTCACTTCCTATAATATGCTTATAAATCTAGGTAGGTGCCGTCAAATTATCGTAATAACTTTTTGAACGATTTTTAACAACTGTGATATTTGTGATAAATATCACACTAAATAGATGCCTATATTTGTATGCTTTAGCAGTAAAGTAAGGAAAGCGAGGGAAATTTATGTTTTGTTATCAATGTGAACAAACCCCAATTGGCGGATGTACGGTAATGGGGGTCTGTGGAAAAGATGAAACAATTGCTAGTTTACAAGATACGATTATTTTTGGGTTAAAAGGGATTGCCGCGTATCGCACACATGCGAATCAGCTTGGGGTTACAGACCCATTTGTCGACTCGACCACACATGAAGCCCTGTATTTGACGTTAACCAATTCTAACTTTAACGTTCAGGAACATATTGACATGGCGATGAAGGTGGGGCAAGCAGCTGTTCGTGTTATGGAAATCCTCGATGAAGCTCATACAAACCGACTAGGCATCCCTGAACCAATTCGTGTAAGTCAGAACAAAATAGAAGGAAAAGCCATCGTTGTAACGGGTCATAACCTATTTGCCTTAGAGGAATTATTAAAGCAAACGGAAGGAATGGGCATAAATATTTATACCCACTCTGAAATGCTCCCGGCACATGGATATCCGGCATTAAAAAAGTATTCCCATTTGAAAGGTAATATTGGAAAAGCGTGGTACGATCAGCGTCGCCTATTCGAAGAGTTTCCTGGAGCTATTTTAGCTACCACAAACTGCGTGATGCCAATCAAAGGAACGTATGCTGACAGAATGTTTTCATATGAAGTAGCAGGACTAGAAGATGTCGAAAAAATTATCAACGATGATTTTACTCCTTTAATTGAGAGAGCATTACAACTGCCGGAAGCAGCAATTGATTCCGAAGAAACATTACTTACTGGCTTTCATCATGAAACAGTTCTAGGCATTGCACCTGAAGTAATTGATGCAGTAAAAGCAGGGAAGATTAAGCGTTTCTTTGTCATTGCCGGCTGTGATGCACCGGGTCACGGAGGTGATTACTACCGTGAACTGGCCACATCGCTGCCGCCGGAAACCATAATTTTGACGACCTCATGTGGGAAATTCCGCTTTAATGATGTGGACTATGGAGTTGTTCCGGGGACAACTATTCCACGTTATATCGATTTAGGCCAGTGCAATAACTCAGGGTCAACTGTAAAAATTGCAATGGCATTAGCAGATGCCTTTGGCTGCGAAGTGAATGACCTTCCCGTTAGTATTGTGTTGTCATGGTTTGAGCAAAAAGCGGTTGCAATTCTTTTAGGGCTTTTCAGTTTAGGAATAAAGGACATTCGAATTGGACCAAAACCGCCTGAATTTATTTCAGAAGGAGTACTTAAGGTTCTCCAAGAAACATTTAACCTAAAATTAATAAGTACAGCGAAAGAAGATATGGAAGACATGCTTCAGTTATCCGTAAAATAAACAAAAACACCGCGGCTTACATAGCAGCGGTGTTTTCCAATTTAAATCAAGCCTATTTCTTCCATAAGAATTTCAACATCGACAATCATGTTTCCGGCCTCGTCTACTTCGATCAGCTCATCCTTTTTCATTTTTGTTAACGTCCGGCTAATTGTTTCCCTTGTGGTGCCAATCATATTTGCAAGGTCTTTGTTGGTGAATTCTGACTTAAGAAGGATTGTCCCATCTCCTTGCTCCATCCCATGATTTTGGGCCAGACGAATCAGCAGTTTAACAATTTGTTCATATGTATTGTTAAGAATTTGTTCTTCTAGTCGATTCTGCAAATCGACAATTTTCTCGCCCAACACCTTAAATACTTTAATGCAAAGCTCAGGATTTTCAATCAAAACGGATTCAAACTTTGAAATGGGAACAGCAATAAGCGTTGAAGGCTCAAGTACTTCCGCATAGGCAGGATAATCTCCTTTTCTAAAAAAGCCTACATGTGGAAACATATCACCCTTTTTTGCCATTGCAACAATTTGTTCTTTCCCATTGACATCACTTTTGTAGATTTTGATTTTACCTTCATAAATAAAATAAACATTCTCCAGCGGGTCGCCTTGTAAGAAAACATGGCTTTGTTTTTTCCAATCCCTGGCTATCGCAATATCAGCAACCTTTGTTAATTCAAAATCGGTTAGTTCGCGAAAAAGGGTGAAATCAGCAAGAACCGTTTTGATCTCTTCAATTTTCATTCAATCACCTTCAAATTTATTTCTGTTATCTCTATTGTATCAAAAATTCACTAATAGTTTAATTTCCTTCATGTTATATTTTACATAAATAGAGTGTCCGTCTGTTTTTTCTTTTAATTGGTAGAAGATATTTTTGTTTTTTGCTTTAATGTCGAACGTCTATTCGTTAAAATATAGGAAAGTAATGAGGTGAGGATATGAAATTAAGAAAAAGCCTACAAGACATTTTGGATGAATTAAAGATAAATAATGAATTTAAAGAAAATATCGTTACATGGCAGACTATCGCAGAAAAACCGCCCCAAACGAGTACGCTGCCAAATGACCTGCACCCTGCATTAATAAATGCTCTGCATAGCAGGGGGATTGAAAAGCTGTATACCCATCAAAAATCAGCGTATGAAAAGATTATGCTGAAAGAGAGCATCGTAGCCGTAACCCCAACTGCTTCAGGGAAAACACTTTGTTATAATCTTCCGGTTCTTCAATCCATTCTTTCCAGCCCGAATGCAAGAGCCCTGTATATGTTTCCAACTAAGGCACTTGCCCAGGACCAAAAGAGTGAGATGAATGAATTGATTCAAGCTGCGGGGGTCAATATTAACAGCTACACGTACGATGGAGATACACCGGCAACTATTCGTCAAAGAGTGAGACAGGCAGGACATGTCGTTATTACTAATCCTGACATGCTCCATTCAGCTATTCTGCCGCACCATACCAAATGGGTATCACTGTTTGAAAATCTTAAATTTGTGGTAATTGATGAACTCCATACGTACCGAGGTGTATTTGGCAGCCATGTGGCCAATGTCATTAGAAGATTAAAGCGGATTTGCAGCTATTATGGCAGCAGTCCAGTGTTTATTTGTACATCAGCAACGATTGCCAATCCACTGGAGCTAGCGGAGAGATTGACCGAGGAAAAGATGCACTTGATTGATAATAACGGTGCCCCAAGTGGCACGAAGCATTTCCTCTTCTATAATCCGCCGATTATTAATAAGCCGTTAAATATTAGAAGAAGTGCCACGCTTGAGGTTCGGAAAATCGCCGGCGAACTATTAAAAAATAAAATTCAAACGATAGTTTTTGCCAGGAGCAGGGTCCGCGTGGAAATTATTTTGACCTATTTACAAGAATTAGTGAAAAACCAGTTAGGTTCTAAATCAATTATGGGATATCGCGGTGGATATCTCCCTACAGAAAGAAGAAAAATTGAAAAGGGCCTGCGTCAAGGTGACATTTATGGTGTTGTCAGTACGAATGCTCTTGAGTTAGGTGTCGATATAGGATCACTACAGGTTTGCATTATGACAGGCTATCCAGGGACGATCTCGAGTGCGTGGCAGCAAGCGGGCAGGGCTGGAAGAAGGCATGGGGAAGCCCTGGTCATTATGGTGGCGAGTTCAAGCCCGCTTGACCAATATATCATTCAGAACCCGGATTACTTTTTTCATAAAAGTCCTGAAACAGCGCGGATTAACCCCGATAACCTCATCATATTAATTGATCATATGAAATGTGCAGCTTATGAGCTGCCATTTAAACTGGGGGAGTCGTTTGGAAATGTTGGGACAGAGGAATTATTGGAATATTTAACTGAAGAACGAGTACTATACCAAAATGGAGATAAGTGGTATTGGATGAATGATTCTTTTCCGGCACATAATATTAGCTTGCGTTCAGCATCACAGGAAAATGTCGTCATTGTTGATCAATCAGAAACAGCTAATGTCAAAGTCATTGGTGAAATGGATCGATTTTCGGCGATGACGCTGCTCCATGACGAGGCCATTTATTTACATCAGGGCAGACAATTCCAAGTCGAAAAGCTTGATTGGGAAGAGAAAAAGGCGTTTGTCAGGGAAGTAGCAGTTGATTATTTTACCGATGCAAATTTAGCTGTTCAATTAAAAGTGTTGGAAGTGGATAAGCTGCAAAGGATGGAGAAAGTCGAAATTGGCTATGGAGATGTTAGTGTGCGGGCAATGGCAACGATTTTTAAAAAGATTAAATTCGAGACCCATGAAAATATAGGCTCAGGACCCATTCATCTCCCGGAAGAAGAACTTCATACAAGCGCTGCGTGGATTTCTATGAATAAGGCGCTTGCAGAAATGGGGCATGAACGCCTTGAGCAAGGACTTGTCGGGGCCGCGCACGCTCTAAATCATATTGCGCCATTATTCGTTATGGCTGACCCCCAAGATATACACGTGATTCCACAAGTGAAGGCAGATCATAATGAAAAACCATCGATCTTCTTTTATGACCGGTATCCTGGCGGGATCGGCTTAAGTGAAAAAATTTATAGCGGAATGTCTAAGGTATTCACCGAAACAAAAAAGATGATTAACCGATGTCAATGTGAATCCGGATGTCCTTCATGTATTGGTGCAGAAACGATTAGTGAGACAGCGAAAAAAGATTCTTTGAAAATAATTGATGCCTTCCTACACCCTTCTAACCCAGAAAGGGGAGTGCAGCATGTCTTTAAAAAGTAAGTTGAATCGCTTAAAGCCTCATCTTTCAGCTGGAGGACCGCCTGAAAAGGCTCCACACTTTGAGCTTGCCCGAGTCGAGGTGCCTTTTCGTGAAAAATGGGAACAGAATAATGTTTTCCCTTATTATATGGATGAAAATTATTGCTTAATAAGGGAAGTGAAATACCCATTATCTCAACAGCATGGGCATTACTGTTTTCATGATTTTCTTACTGCCATTGCTATTTGGAATAAGCATCCAGTCAGCCATCCCTTATCAGCGGAAGGCTACCAAGCGGAGGAATTCTTTTTTTTTGATACAGAAACAACCGGATTGGGCGGCGGGGTTGGAAATACTATTTTTATCCTGGGATACGCAAGTATTTCTGGCGACCAGCTAATCGTCAGACAACATATCCTTCCTCATCCGGGTGCAGAGGTACCTTTATATCAAAGCTTTTTGGAAAAAGTGAACTATCGCACGCTTGTTACTTACAATGGAAAATCATTTGACTGGCCTCAAGTGAGAACAAGACATACGTTGGTTAGGGAGCACGTACCACAGCTGCCAGCGTTTGGCCATTTCGATCTCTATCATGCAGCGAAAAGGCTCTGGAAGCATAAATTAGAGCGAATGAAATTAGCGATTGTTGAAAAAGAGGTCCTAGGGGTAGAAAGAGTGGATGATATTCCAGGATTTTTAGCCCCAATTATTTATTTTGATTTTGTTGAACGGAAACAGCCGGATGGCATGCTTGGGATTCTAAAACATAACGAAATAGACATCTTATCACTGGTTACCTTATATACACATCTCACTTTTCAACTATGCGGGATCGACCGTAAGCAAACACGCATCGAATCCTTTGAAGTTGGACGTTGGTTTGCATCTATAGGAGAAAAAAACGAAGCAGAAAAAGTATTGAGCCAACTTACAGTCGGCAATGATGTTACATCCTTTCAGGCAAAGCTCATTTTGGCTTACCAGCAAAAAAAAGAACGCAATTGGGAAATGGCGCGGAAATTATTTTATGATATTGTTAATTGTGGTGATGATCGGATGGAGTTAGAGGCATTACTCGAGCTAGCCAAAATCTATGAGCATAGAATAATAAATTACAAGCTTGCTTTAAAGTATTGCCAAAAAGCGATCTTGCTACTATCACAAACTAAAATCCCAGAAAATATAAAAAAACGTGACACGTTGGAGCAGTTTGAAATAAGACTAAAACGGCTGGAACGAAAATTGCTTAAAATTCCGGATAAGCGCAAAAAACGGTAAAATTAATCCTCTTCAAAAGATTTTTGGTAACGTTTAATCTTTTGTCACAAAATCTTAATAAATTAATCTTAAAAACCAGCAAACTCATATTGTTTATCTGTGTAGAAAAAGGTAAAATGTGAAATTGGGTTGTAAAAAACTCCTTTAAAAACCTAATGGAGCTGGTAACATGTATAAAGCGATATTATTCTTATTTTTTATTGTTGTGTGTCTGACTGCCGTCGTTTTTACAAGCTTAAAAGATAGCTTTTATTCGATGTTATAGCTGATGCGGAAGTTTGCATGTGGCCTAATAACTACCGATAAGCTAAAAATAGGTATTTTCCTTAGTACAAGAATAACTCCTTCAACATAGGCTGTTAATGTAAACAGAATATTCGAAGGGAGAGTTTATAATGTTTCTTGGAACTAATTTCGCGCCGCCAGTCATCCATCCGACACAGCAGATTGTGAACCATACATTCTCATCTACGGTGGTGCCGCATATTCATCCAGTACACACTACAACGGTGAATCACCACATGTATCAACATAAACATTACTGTCCACAAACAGCATCATGCTGTGAAGAGGTATGTAATCAGCACATTAACTGCTGTAACCCATGTGCAACTGGTGCAATGCCAGCTGCTAATGCCGTCCCAGGCTTTGGAGCAGGAGGCCCAGGATTTGGAATGGGAGGTCCAGGCTTCGGTATGGGAGGCCCAGGCATGGGAGCCCCAGGCTTTGCACCTGGACCATATATGGGTCCTAGACCTTAAACAGGAATGAAGGTAATTTCAAGGGCTTCTTAGCCCTTGTTTTTTTATTTTTATTTACTATATGTTATGCTTTTTTTATAAAAATGTTTGTCCATTTTAAAATATTTTTGCAAAAGGGGAACATTGTTGATTAAAGTTTTGGCAATTTCAGGTTACAAACCATTTGAATTAGGAATTTTTAAAAAAGACCACCCGTCTGCCCTATTTATTAAGACCGCCATCAAGAAATCATTACTTCCTTTAATTGAGGAAGGATTAGAATGGGTGCTGATAAGCGGCCAATTAGGGGTAGAGCTGTGGGCGGCCGAGGTTGTTTTTGACTTGCAAAATGAATTTCCAGATTTGAAACTGGCGGTGATCACACCTTTTCTTGATCAGGAAGCAACCTGGAATGAAATAAACAAGGAATGGTATGCGTCGGTATTGGCCGGGGCTGATTACATCGATTCTGTTACGAAAAAGGGATATGAGAAACCATGGCAATTCCGTTTGAAAAATCAATTTTTCGTCGAAAAAAGTGACGGACTCCTTCTTCTTTATGATCAGGAAAAGGAAGGAAGCCCGAAATACGTATATGAGCTAGCAGTTGAATATCAAAAAAACAACCACTATTCGATTGAATTAATTACTTTTTACGACTTACAAATGATTGTAGAGGAAGAACAAGATAAATTGTCTGATTTTTAACGAATGTTTAAGTTGTTTAGTCATATAATGAAGTAATTTTGCTAACCATTATTATTTAAAACAAAAGAAAATTGACAAAAGGACTTATTTTTGAAAAAATAATAGGTAATGATTGGCTAAACTTGAGGTGATTTGGATGTTGGCTGATAAGGTGAAATTAACAGCTAAGGATATTTTAGAAAAAGAGTTTAAAACAGGTGTAAGAGGGTACAAACAAGAAGATGTTGATAAATTTTTGGATCTAATCATAAAAGATTATGAAACGTTCCACCAGGAATTAGAGGATCTGCAGCAAGAAAATCTAAGGCTGCGTAAACAGCTTGAGGATTCGTCAAAGAGACAGCCTGCAGCACAACCTGCCGGTACGACCAATTTTGATATTTTAAAACGATTATCCAATTTAGAAAAGCATGTTTTTGGCAGTAAATTATACGAATGACAGTTTGTTCCTCAATTTACTAATAAAAACCATTGAATAAACAGCAGGAAAAACATATAATAATAAAGTATCATTAATGACGTTCGGGTAATCGCTGCAATAAGCTTAATGCGAATTGTTGAGGAAAGTCCATGCTCGCACAGGCTGAGATGCCTGTAGTGTTCGTGCCTAGCGAAACGATAAGCTAGGGCAGTTGGGTGTAAACCCAGCTGACGGCCGGGAAAATACCTAAGTCCTTCTCGGATATGGTATGAATACCTATAAAAGTGCCACAGTGACGTAGCCTTTCCAGAAATGGAAAGGGTGGAACGGGTAAACCCCACGAGCGAGAAACCCAAATAATGGTAGGGGCGCTTTCTCTGAGGAATTGAACGAGGAGAAGGACAGATTCCTAAGTGAATCTGTAGATAGATGATTACCACCTAAGTACGAGACGAAAGTCGTTTGCAGTACTATGGTACAGAACATGGCTTACAGAACGTTATTAATGGGAATGTTTGCTGGATATTTAACGGCTCTCCTGATATGGGGAGCTTTTTTATTGGTTCTAATTGCATTCCTTCGTTGCTTTTTGTCAATAATGAAAGCGAATATACCGTTGTTCAGAAGTGGACAGATACATAACAATTGAAAAATACTTAAGGGTGAAAATATGGGAAATTATCAAATAATCGCTACGGCGGCAATGGGACTAGAGTCTTTGGTTGCAAAAGAGGTAAGGTCGCTTGGATACGACTGTGAAGTAGAGAATGGGAAGGTAACATACACGGGGGACGAAACTGCCATTGCCCGCAGTAATTTATGGCTTCGAACGGCAGACAGAATCAAGATCAAGGTTGGCGAATTTAAAGCATTTACCTTTGATGAATTATTTGAAAAGACGAAAGCACTGCCATGGGAAAAATTCCTGCCTGAGGATGCGGAATTTCCCGTCATTGGAAAATCTGTTAAATCAAAGCTTTTTAGTGTGTCAGACTGCCAGGCGATTGTCAAAAAAGCAGTTGTAGAACGTCTAAAAATGCACTATAAGCGAAGTACTTGGTTTGAGGAAAATGGAGCTCTTTACCGTATTGAAGTTGCCTTGCTGAAGGATGTGGCGACGATTACGATTGATGCAAGCGGTCAGGGCCTTCATAAGAGAGGTTATCGAATCGACCAAGGGGAAGCACCATTAAAGGAGACACTCGCTGCCGCCCTAGTAATGTTAACCAATTGGAAAGCAGATCGTCCTTTTATAGACCCTTTCTGCGGTTCTGGTACTATCCCCATTGAAGCGGCAATGATTGGTCAAAATATTGCTCCAGGCTTTAATCGGGAATTTGTTTCAGAGGGTTGGAATTGGATTTCTCCCAAGGTTTGGGATGAGGCTCGAACTGAAGCAGAAGACCTGGCAAATTATGACCAGCCACTAGACATAACAGGTTCTGATATTGATCATAGGATGGTTAGAATTGCTCAGGAGAATGCCTTTGAAGCAGGGTTTGGTGATTTAATTCATTTTAAACAAATGCAGGTCAGAGACATTTCTACGAATAAAGAATACGGTGTCATTGTCGGGAATCCCCCATACGGTGAAAGATTAGGGGATAAAATGGCTGTCGAACAGATGTACAAAGAAATGGGTCGGGCATTCAGCAATCTTGATACGTGGTCGATTTATATCATGACCTCGAATGAAGAGTTTGAACAATTATATGGAAAGCCGGCAACAAAGAAACGAAAACTTTTTAACGGATTTATCCGGACAGATTTATATCAATATTGGGGGAAACGGCCGCCTCGTCAGGATTAGCCGAAATAATTATCAAGTAATGAAATGGTTCATTGGGGAGGTAGATTATGCAAAAACGGATACCGTTTGAAGTTTCCAAGACTGAGTCCTTTTATGACAAATTAGGAGAATGGATTGGCGATCTATTCTATGATATTTTGCCTGATGCCGGCTTCGAACTAAGGGACGAACAAATTTATATGGCCTTCCAATTGGAAAAGGCCTTCAAGGATAAAAAAATAATGTTCGCCGAAGCAGGAGTCGGGACAGGGAAAACAATTGTTTATTTACTGTATGCAATCATGTATGCCCGCTACACGAATAGGCCAGCCGTCATTGCATGTGCAGATGAGACACTTATAGAGCAGTTGGTAAAAAAAGAGGGAGATATTGCAAAGCTCGAAAGGGTACTCGGGTTAAATATTGATGTTCGCCTGGCTAAATCCCGTGATCAGTACCTGTGTTTAAAAAAGCTTGATCAGGTTCGGAATAACGATTTTTCAGATGAGATTTCCGATTTGTATCTAAAGCTGCCCGACTTTATTCACACGGGCGGCTCGATGCAGTCTTTTGAAAAATACGGAGACAGACGTGATTTTCCGCATTTGTCTGATGAAATATGGAGCAATGTAAATTGGGATCCTCTTCAGGATTGCTTTTCCTGTGAAAAGCGCCACCGCTGCGGATTAACTCTGCACAGGGAATATTACAGGCATTCGACTGATTTAATTATCTGCTCCCATGATTTCTATATGGAACATATTTGGACGAAGGAATCAAGAAAGCGGGAAGGGCAGCTGCCGCTGTTGCCGGACCATTCTTCCATTGTATTTGATGAGGGCCATCTGCTTGAATTTGCTGCACAAAAAGCATTAAGTTACCGGTTTACTGATTATACCTTGGATACTTTGCTTACTAGGCTGATGGAAAACGAAGTCAGAGAGAAAACATTATACACAATAGAAGAAGCACTTTTAGAAAATGAGGCATTTTTTGAGACAATCTCTCAATTTTCTGCACATGCAAAGGGATCTGAGAAACAAATTATTTCGAAGCATCCTTTAGTTTTAAAAACCTGCAGGAAGTTACTGTCAACACTTCAATCCTTGGAGGAAGAACTTGTCTTTGAAAGTGAGTTATATGTCATAAATGAGTATGATTTAAAGATTGTTGAGGAGTATTTAGAGCAGATTACCTATTCATTATCACTTTTCCTTCAAGAATTGAACGGAATCACCTGGTTTGAAGAGAGCAGGGGCGAACGGACACTTGTGATTATGCCAAAAATGGTCGAAGAAGTGATGCGAGAAGAGGTGTTTTCACAGAAAAAGCCATTTGTTTTTTCGTCAGCGACACTGTCAAATCAAAAGTCATTTGATTATATTGCAAATAGTCTTGGTATAAAGGATTATTTATCGTTTTCTGTTGCTTCGCCATTTGCCTATGATGAAAACATGGAAGTCTATCTTCCAAGATTTTCAAAAGAAAGCATTGCAGAAAAAATAAATTATCTAACTCAAGTCATTCATCAATCCGAGGGACGAGCCTTAATTCTATTAAATAATAAAGAAGAACTGTCTCATCTTAAAAGACACCTGCCGGGAGTATTACCATATCCTGTTTATTTTGAAGGGGACGAAGAAATCAGCACGCTCGTTTCCAAGTTTCAAAATGAGGAGCATGCTATACTTTGCTCGATTCATCTTTGGGAAGGGCTTGACATTCCAGGAAGATCGCTTGAAAATGTATTGGTCTTTTCCCTTCCGTTCCCGCCAAATGATCCCGTTTTTACAGCTAAGAGGGATGGGGTAGACCATCCATTCCTTGAGGTTGATTTACCATATATGCTCCTTCGCCTGCGTCAAGGCATAGGGAGATTAATTCGCAGTGAAACAGACAGGGGAACAGTTCATATCATGATAGATGAAGATATCGATCCAACCGTATTACAGAGTATCACCGCTGTCTTACCGACCGAACCCATAGAAGGATAAAAAATGGAAGCTCTCGTTTAGAGAGCTTCCATTTTTTTATCTCATACCTAAATAACTTTTTCCTTCCGCTGTCATTTTATCAGGTGACCAGGCGGGCTCCCAGACAAGATTGACCTCTACATTTCTTGTTTTCTCGATTCCTTCTACACAATAGCGGACACCCCTTGTAATGCTGTCATGAAGCGGGCAGCCAGGTGTTGTCAGCGTCATCGTAATTTTCACATCATTTTCATCCGTAATTCCAACGCCATAAATTAAGCCTAAGTCCACTACATTGATATTTAACTCAGGATCATACACAGTTTTTAATTCTTCAAGGATTCTTTCTTCTAAATTCATGATAAACACCTCACTATTTTTTTATAACTCTAACAATATTAATGGCAATGATAAGAAACATGATGGATAAGATGAATTGTCCTATATTAAACAGTACGGCTGTTTTTAAGGCCAGGGCACAAAATATAATGATAACTGCCCCAATAAAGATTGACAGGACAGGGATAATGATTTTTTCATTCATCATTTCTTTTAATGTCGGCACTTTTGACTTCCCGATTTCATTGCTATATTTATAGGTCCACCAAAGAAACGGAACGATTTTATACAAATATCCAATAATACTAAGGACAATCCAAAGTAATAGATAAGCGTATACCAGTGGGCCAATTAGTGTAGTAAAGCTGTTGGTCCACAATAATATAAATGCTGCTAAATGGATGGCGTTGCCCAGTCCAATTGCAATTAGCGAAAACGTAAAGGGTTTATCTAGCTTTTTTTTCAATCTTTTATTGATAATGATTGTGGTATGCCAGCTGAAAATCGAAAAGCCTGCCAAAAGTAAGAAGAAACCTATTTTTAATAGACTGCTGCTATTAGAAAAGAAGGAAATGAGTGATAAAACGAGACCAGCAGTATAGTATCCATACACGTATCTTGCATGGACCATTGGAAACCCGTGTGACAAAGAAAACATAGGCACCATCTTATAGGAAAATCCGAAAATTAATAGGGTAAACCAGCCAGTAACACCCATTAATAAATGGCTTTTAAAGATTGAATGATAGTATTCAGCACCAATCCCTGTTTTTAAACAATAAATTAATGTAATTCCTAATGAAATAGTGATAAATAAACATACTAGTGCCGATCCCACGAAAGCAGTCAAAATGTTTGGTTTGGCTTGTAATCTTAATGTCATAAACATCTGCACTAAAAACATAATGATACCAATTAAGGTAACGACCCCTGGAATTAAAGCATTTTGCGGTGATACATAGAGCATAGCTGAAAAAGTGGCAATGCCTATTGCCGTAACATAAAATTGAACAAAGCCAAATTTCTCATTCCATATTTTCGTCAGGAAGGCAACAGGAACAAGCTGGTACATGGCTCCCATCGCTATCATTAACGCCCAGCCTAAAACTAATAAATGAGCTGAAGACCAGATCGCAGGGATTCTAAAGCTTCCATCAGCCATTAATTGACCGTTTACTAGCAATAGAATTTGCGAAAGTACTAGGGCGATTAAACTAAAAAAGATAAATGAGAAAGGCAGTTTAATATTTGTTTCACTCCCCATATTTTGAGGAACCATAATAGTACACCTTCTTAGCGAAAGATCTCGATTTTAAAACTTCCGTCAGTTTGCGGTTCTGTGCGTTGCTTGTAGCCCAGTTCTTCGAGCTGCTCATAAAGGAACATCGGTCTCCTGTCATTAATAATCGTTAAAACTTCATTCTCCCCAAGCGTTTCAAGGGCAGCCAATGTCCGCATCATTGGCTGCGGCGGTTCTAACCCGCGATTATCTAATATCATTTCAATCACCTTCCCATCCTATTTCTGTTAGCTTTTCTTTGTAAAGATAACTTTCCAGTGCTTTTTTTCAATTTCTACTTCTTCATGGGTAAAGCCTTTTGCTTTTAGAACGGCGAAAAGCGGTACTGGCTTAAATGGAGCATGAAGAATAAAAATATCATTATTCTTACATTCCTTAATGGTCTCCATAATTTTTTGAAACGGTTCAATTTTATTTTTAAGATCCTCGCGCACGTCCAATTCAATTACTCTTTTTTCCATTTGCTTGACAACCCCTTCTATTTTTATTTGTGCAAAATTTCTTTATCAATAGAATAACTCTTGTTGTAATGCCTCACGATCGATTACATAATACCCATCTTCGTCTTGTGTAACAAATTCCTTCTTTTTTACATGATTGATGGTTCTGCTGACGGTTTCTCTCGAAGTACCAATCATATTGGCTAATTCTCGATTGGTGAACTGAGTTGTAAGCTTGTAGCGATCTCCAGCCTTCTCCCCGTTCGATTTACACAGTCTAATGAGTAGTAAAATAATTTGTTCATATGTGTTATGGAGAACTTGTGCTTCCAATCTTCCTTGCAGGTCAACAATTTTTTCCCCCAACACTTTAAAAAGCTTAATGCAGAGTTCCGGATAGGAAATAAGAATTTCTTCAAATTTGTCAATCGGGATGACAATGAGATGTGCATCATCCATCACCTCGGCATGTGCAGGGAAATTCCCTTTTCTAAAAAATCCGGCATGCGGAAACATTTCTCCCGGTTCAAGGACAGAGATTAATTGCTCTTTGCCCGAATGATCTGTTTTATAAATTTTGATTTTCCCGCTATGAATGAAGAACACGCGGTCAAGATGATCATCCTGCATAAAAACATACATCTTATGCTTATAAAACCGAGTTTGAGCAATCTTAACGATTGGGTCAAGCTCCATTAAGGATAATTCCTTGAAGATTGGGACATCAGACAACCGTTTGATTATGTCCTCCTGCTTCATTAACATCACCTTCATATTATTAATTCGATTTAAACTCATTGTAGCAATGATTTTTTCGTATTAATGTGACCTCCATCATAGGTAGATCATTTTTATTGAAAATAATTCTCAATGTGACAATTTTGTGAAAGAAACATTTAGTGTGTGACAATTATCACAGCTAAGAAATGAGGATATTCACTTTGTGATGCTTTTTTCAAAGTTAAAATACAGTCTGTAATGAAAATAGAGAGGATGAAAGGCATGGAAATAGAACATCGTACGTCTACCGGTAAAGTATTGAAGACGAATAAAAATGGTCTGTTAAAATCTGTTTTAATTGCGACTATTTTAATTAGCTTCACCGTTTTACTCGTTGGCGGCTATTGGATATTTAAAGAACAAGCGCCACGGCCATTAGAAGTGACAAATGAAAGTGGTGATGTCCTTTTTACAAAGGAATCTATTATGGGCGGTCAGGCAGTATTCCAAAAGTATGGTTTAATGGACTACGGTACTGTTTTAGGACATGGTTCATACATGGGGCCTGATTATACGGCAGAAGCCCTTAAAATTTATACAGAAGGAATGCAGGCTTATAAAGCAAATGATAAATATGGAAAAGATTATGCTTCTTTAAATGAGGATGAAAAAATAGTTATAAAAAACAAAGTTATAAAAGAAATGCGTAAAAATCGCTATAACAGCCGAAAAGATACAATGGTTTTAACAAATGCTCAAGCTTTTGGTCTTGAAAAGGTAAGGGCACATTATCAAGAAATTTTTACGAAGGGTGACGGCTGGGGATTAAAACCAAACCTAATTAAAGAGGAGGATATGCCAAAAACGGATCGTGCATATGTGGCAACAGGCGATCAAATTACCCAGATATCTGATTTCTTTTTCTGGACGGCATGGCTCTCCAGTACCGTTCGCGAAGGAGATAATATCACCTATACAAATAACTGGCCATACTATGAAGACGCAGGAAATCAGTTATCTTTCTCTGCTGTTTGGTGGAGCGGCGCCAGCATAACCATTTTTGTCCTGGTATTAGGAATTATTCTTTTTGTTTTCTACCGCTATCAATTTAGTATGCAGGAAGCTTATAAAGAAGGAAACTTTCCTCGAATTGATTTACGTAAAATGCCGGTGACAAGTTCACAGGTGAAGAGCGGAAAGTATTTTGTTATCGTTTCTGCTTTATTCTTTGTCCAGTGTATGTTTGGGGCATTACTTGCGCACTATTACATAGAACCGGATAGTTTCTTTGGAATTAAGTGGATTCATGATATTCTGCCATTTAATATTTCAAAAGGTTACCACTTGCAGCTGGCTATTTTCTGGATTGCAACAGCTTGGCTTGGTATGGGTATTTATGTTGCTCCGCTTGTTGGCGGTTATGAGCCAAAGAAACAAGGATTACTAGTCGATATTTTATTCTGGGCATTGGTGGTCCTCGTTGTCGGAAGTATGGTTGGTGAGTGGCTTGGTGCCAATGGGTACCTAGGGAATAACTGGTTCTTGTTCGGCCATACAGGCTGGGAGTATATCGAGCTGGGACGTATATGGCAGATAATCCTGATTGCCGGCATGTTCATTTGGCTGTTCATCGTTTATCGGGGAATTAGGGCAGGTCTTAAGAAAGAAACCGATAAAGGTGGGTTGATCCACTTATTATTCTACTCGGCGATTGCTGTACCTGCATTCTACGTTTTTGCCCTATTTATCAACCCGGGAACAAGCTTTACTTTTGCTGATTACTGGCGCTGGTGGATTATTCACTTATGGGTTGAAGGTATTTTTGAGGTATTTGCTGTTGTTGTTATTGGTTTCCTTTTAGTTCAATTGGGTTTGGTAACAAAAAAATCTACTGTTAGACAGCTATATTTCCAATTAATCCTGCTTCTAGGCAGCGGGGTAATCGGTATCGGTCACCATTATTACTATAACGGTTCAGCTGAAGCGTGGATTGGACTTGGAGCTGTATTCTCAGCAATGGAGGTCATTCCATTAACACTGCTAATCCTTGAAGCATACGAACAATACAAAATGATGCGTGCAGGAGGTGTAGATTTTCCTTATAAAGGAACTTTCTGGTTCCTTATCTCTGTAGCGATTTGGAACTTGGTTGGTGCAGGGGTGCTCGGCTTCTTAATTAATCTTCCGGCCGTCAGCTATTTTGAACATGGACAGTTCTTAACACCTGCACATGGGCATGGTTCGATGATGGGTGTGTACGGAATGTTTGCCTGTGCTGTACTTCTTTATTCATTACGGAACATTGTGAAGCCTGAAAGCTGGAACGATAAATGGCTTAAATTCAGCTGCATCATGTTAAACGCAGGTCTAGCCGGAATGGTCTTCTTATCCTTGCTGCCGGTCGGCTTTATTCAAATCAAAGAAGCTTTCGACCATGGATACGCAACATCACGTTCAGCAGCCTTTCTGCAAAAGGATCTAGTTCAAACATTACTAACTTGGCGTGCGGTGCCTGACACCATTTTCCTTATTGGCGTTGTGGTATTAGTGGTATTCTGTCTAAAAGCTCTCTTCCATTTACGTAAGCCAACGCATAAAGAAGGGGAAAGTCTCCCAGTGAAAGATTTATCACTTGATGAAGAATAAGAAAAAATCCGCAAGGTCTAGCTTTGCGGATTTTCTTTTTCTTTCATTAGCTCTTTATAACAATCGAAACAATAAGTGTCGCTTTCTTCTGTGTGAACGCCGTTAAAGAAACCATCTAAACAATAAAGGTCTTTGTTACAGCATTTACATGAACCTACTAATTCTTGCAAGCTCCAAGCCCCCCTAATAAAACAGTATAAATAAAATCATGTATTAGGTGTGATACGCAGCACTAAATGGAAGCATCCATTTCCTTATAATAGAAGAGAAGTTAACATACTATAAGGAGTGATAATAATGCAAACCTATACAAAAGTGATCAATGTCCCAGATTTTCCACCACGTGAAAAGCATCCAACCATCTTTAATGGTTTCGATGGATTAGTGCCCGGTGAAACAATGATGATTGTTAACGACCATGATCCAAGACCGCTGTTATATCAATTCATGATGGAAAGATCTGAGCAATTTTCTTGGGAGTACCTTGAAGAAGGTCCCGAAACATGGAAAGTCGCTATTAGCAAGAAGTAATATGGTTTAGGTGTCTTTAAAACGACTGAACCTTAACCCTCTCTAATCATTTTACGTGAATATTTATTTTCCTAGTAACATCCTCTTTTCCCTATATATTATATTTTACAACAGAAATCCGTTTCTGTTGTTTTTTTATTCTCTTTCCGGTTATCAAATATCCACTTTTCAGAAAATATGATAAAATTTATCTGTTACAAAAAAAGGGGGATTCGTATGAGTGGTACACAAATAGAAAAAGAATTTCTAGAATATGTAAAAAAGATGTCTGCATATAATGAAGCACTTGGTTTAATTTACTGGGACCTGAGGACAGGTGCTCCAAAGCAGGCGGTAGAACAAAGGTCGGAAGTAATCGGAATGCTTTCTGCTGAAGTATTTAAAATGTCTACATCTGAGGAGATGGCCGCATACATAGCTAATTTATCAAAAAGGCCGCTGTCGGAACAAACCAGCAAAATTTTACAAGAATGCAAAAAGGAATATGAACGAAATAAGAAAATTCCTGCGGAAGAATATAAAGAGTTTGTCATTCTCCAATCAAAGGCAGAGAGTGTATGGGAGGAAGCGAAAGAAAAAGCAGATTTTTCCTTGTTTAGCCCATATCTAGAGAAGCTAGTTGCGACGACAAAACGATTCATCAACTATTGGGGTCACAAGGAAAAAAAGTACGATATTTTATTAGATATGTATGAACCCGGCATGACAATGGAAGTATTGGATCAAGTATTTGGTGAACTTAGGGAAAAAATCGTCCCGTTGGTCAAGCAGATTTCAGAGTCTTCCCATAAGCCGCAAACAGACTTTTTATTTAAATCGTTTTCAAAGGGAAATCAGCGTGAATTTAGCTTAAAAATCCTCGATAAAATGGGGTACAACTTTCATGCAGGAAGACTGGATGAAACCGTTCATCCCTTTGCGATTGGTTTAAACCCCGGGGATGTCCGTGTGACCACAAATTATGACGAAAACGACTTCCGTACAGCTGTTTTTGGTACCATCCATGAAGGCGGTCATGCTTTATACGAACAAAATGTTTCGAAGGACCTGATTGGTACACCACTTTGCTGTGGAACTTCAACAGGAATTCATGAATCGCAGTCACTTTTCTATGAGAATATTTTAGGCCGAAGTTTTTCATTTTGGAAAAATAACTACAGTCTTTTAAAGGAATACGCAGATGGTCAGTTTGATGGAGTTGAACTCGAAGAATTCTATCGGGCAATAAATGAATCTAAACCATCATTCATTAGAATTGAAGCAGACGAATTAACCTACCCGCTCCATGTCATCATCCGCTATGAAATTGAAAAAGGGTTGTTCAATGATGAAATCGAGGTAAAGGACCTGCCGAAGATTTGGAATGACAAATATGAGGAGTATCTAGGCATTTGTCCTAATCATGACGGGGAGGGTGTCCTTCAGGATGTCCACTGGGCCGGCGGCAGCTTTGGTTATTTCCCATCCTATGCATTAGGGTATATGTATGCAGCACAATTTAAGCATAAAATGCTCGAGGAACTTACAAATTTCGATCAATTAGTAGAACAAGGAGACCTGCTCCCAATTAAAGAATGGCTGACGAAAAATATCCATCAGTATGGCAAAATGAAGCAGCCGTTAGAAATCTTACAGGACGTCACTGGAGAAGGTCTTAATCCAAAATACTTAATTGAATATCTTTTTGAAAAATATGGAAAGGTTTATCAGTTAAAGTGAAAAAGGCCATTCCTGTATTATTCATTGCGATCAGTGCATCATTATGGGGAATTATTGCTATATTTGTAAGGGGCCTTACTGAGGCAGGCTTTACTTCGATGGAAATTGTTACTATCAGGGTTGTCACAGCGGCAATGTTGCTAATCATAATTGGAGTAATCAAATACCCTGCACAAATGAAAATCAAATTTTCGGATACCGGCCTATTTATTGGAACAGGGATCTTCAGCATTGTCTTATTTAATTGGTGTTATTTTTCTGCAATCAATCAATTGAATTTGTCGCTTGCGGTGATTTTATTATATACAGCACCAGCATTTGTAACCGTATTATCCTATTTGTTTTTAAAAGAAAAAATGAATTCAACCAAAATAGGATTGGTTTTTGCGACGATTGCAGGCTGTGTATTAGTGGCAGGGGTAAATCTAAATTCTGCGGCAGATATCAGGCCAATTGGGATTCTAACGGGTCTCGGGGCAGGCTTCGGTTACGCCTTATACACGATTTTTGGTAAGTTCGCTTTGAAAAAATATCCAACTTATACGGTCACATTGTTTACCTTTATCATTGCATCGTTAGCATTGCTGCCAGTGACACAGCTTTGGGAAAAATGGAACCTCCTCGTAAGTAGTGAGATTCTCCTATATGGTATAGGACTGGGATTAATTCCTACGGTAATTGCTTATTTATTGTATACAAAAGGGCTTGAAAAAGTGGAGGGTAGTAAAGCCGCTATCATAGCAACCGTTGAACCAATTATTGCTACGATTTTGAGTGTATTTTTGTATGAGGAAGGTTTTGGCGTGATACAGGCAACAGGCTCATTAATCATACTTTTATCGGTAATTATCGTTAATCGACCCAAGAAACGGCAGGGTAACAATTACACAGAAAAGGCTTCAATCTAGAAGATTGAAGCCTTTTTAGTGTCTAGCTCCAGCGCGCTTGCGCTTTTCTTTTTACCACTTACTCCATGTCTGGAATCCTTTTGATCCGGGTGGTGCATTTTGAATGATATCGATGAATGGAATCGTGTAAGCAAATAAAATTAAAGCTGCTGTGATTCCAAGCCATAATTTCCAGTTTTCAAATACCATTGGAGCTTTTTCTGAAAGATTTTCTGCTTCTGCAACTGGAAATTCTTCTTCCCCCTTAGGAGCAAAGAAAGCAAGGTTCACAAAGATGATGATGACTAAAATTATTCCTAAGAAAAGAATGGTTCCGCCAACTGCCTGAGCGATTTGATAGGGAATCCAATCCATCGCTTGTTTAGCACCGCCGTAAGTAGAGAAGGCAGAACGTCTTGGACCGCCAAGTAATCCTTGGATATGCATCGCACCAGACATGAAAGCCATACCGATAAACCAAACCCATGCTTGGATGATTCCTAACTTATTCATTGCTTTTGTTAACTTTCGTCCAGTTAAATGCGGTACTAACCAATAAGAAATTCCAAAGAACGTTAAGACTACAGATGTTGCTGCTGTTAAATGGAAGTGGCCAGTTACCCAAATGGTGTTATGCACGACCTGGTCCATTTGGTTTGAAGCATTGATAATCCCGCCCGCGCCGGCAGGGATAAAGGAAGCCATACCGATAAATGGAACAGTAAAGCGGGCATCACCCCAAGGCAGTACTTTAAACCATCCGAACAAACCAGTCGCACCCCTACTGCGGCCATATCTCTCAAATGTAGCGAATAGAGAGAAGGCAGTCATTAGTGAAGGAATAACAACCATAAAAGTAAGGATAACTTGGAAAAACTTCCAAGCAGGATCAATTCCAGGCTCAGTTAATTGATGGTGAAAACCTACCGGTATAGAGAATAGCAAGAATAAAATAAAGGACAACCGTGCTAACGAATCTGAGAAAATTTTTCCGCCAATAATTTTTGGAATAATTGCATACCAGCACATATACGCAGGTAACAGCCAGAAATAAACTAAAGGGTGACCAAAATACCAGAACAATGTACGGCTGACTAGCACATCAACAGTATCCACTAATCCAAGTGACCAAGGAAGTAATTGGAATAAGACGGTTGCCGCAACACCTAGCGTCGCAACAATCCACATCACAGTATTGATTACTGCCATAAAGCTTAGTAGTGGGCTAGGCTGGCCAGGGTTGTTCTTACGCCATCTTGCATAAGTCATAATTTGAGCTGCACCATCAACCCAGCTGCCGATCACGACAAAAGTTAATCCTAAGTAAAAAATCCAATGTGCTTTAAGTGGCGCATAGAAAGTATATAGAACAGATGCTTCCTTAAGCAGAACCATTGTAGCTGCCATTAAGGTACCGATTAACATGACCCAAAAGCCAATCCAGCCAGCGCGTCTTGCAGCGTTCGAATGTCCGCCGGTTGTTCTGCTTACGGCAGCATATTGAAATCCCATAATAAAGAAAGTTGTTAATACAAGACCCATTAGGACACCATGGACCGTTAAGATTTGGTAATAATCAATGCCCCATGGCAGTTCCCATTTACCGGAACGGACAAGGGTTTGCAATAATCCCATTAATCCGCCAAGAGCAAGAGCGGAAAAGGCAACAAAGAAGTGTGCCATTGAAAGCTTTGCATCACGAGGGTCAACTTTTACTTTTGCTGCTGCACCGTTAACCATTATTTTACCACCTCAATCATCGAACTCATTAAATGGTGCCCGGCACCACAATATTCATTACAAACAATTAAATATTCGCCTGTCTTGTCAAAAGTTGTTGTATATTCGCTGACATAACCAGGTTCCAGCATCATATTAATATTAGTCCCAGCCACTTCGAAACCGTGAATAACATCTTTTGTTGTCGCAATAACTTTTACTTTTGCACCAAGCGGCACCTCCACCTTCGCCGGATTGTAAGAGAAGGCAGATGCGACATAAACCAATTCATAGTCCCATTCTTTTCCATCAACCTTATGAAGGCCTGGCTTATCAAATGGTTTTGTTTGATCAACTTGCTCAGGATCAATAGTTGTTAAACAGCTTGGCGGTTTGTTGCCAAGATAGAAAGCGCTGACACCTACTACTGTTAAAAAAATGACTAGACAGCTAATACCAAAAGTCAGCCAAATCTTTTCAAGTTTATGCATGTGCATAATGTTTTCCCCCTTCAATCATTAAAAACGGTCTACGAATAGATAGTAAACACTAACCCAGGTGACAATTATAAATGCTCCTAATAAGAAAACGGATGCCATTGTCCCCTTAAGCGAAGAGCTGTCTTCTACTTCAGTTTTTTGATTTGTTTTTAGTCCCGCTTTCGCCATCCCTTTGCACTCCCCTCAGAAAATTAGGTTAATAATTAAATAAGTTCTCTTTCATAATACAAAACATTTGTGAAAGTAAAAGATGAAATTTCGGAGTTCACAAATTGTTCATTCCTTAGATATCTACTATGTTAATGTTAAAAACTTGGTATAACAGTGATTTATATCACAATCGCGTGGGTGGAAATGTGAATAAAATGTGAACTATCACACCATTCCTGTGATAAAAGTAATTGATTATTGTTTCACAAACAAAAAAATGATTTGGTTTGAGAAAGAAGTCACACTGCAATTATTTAAAAATATGATAAAACTAAACGTCTTGATTTCATAGGAAGCGAGTGATCTGAATTGGAAAAATACTACTGTGAACAATGTCGTCTTTTATATAATAAAGTGGAATATTGCAAAGTTTGTGGATTATTGGCAAGTAATAAAATTAAGATTGAAGTTCAAAAACAATCTGAAAAACAATGAAAAATTGGAAATGTTTATGTAATGATGAAAATGTTAATCCGCGATATAATTTAGGAGCACAACAACAACCTTCAAAACGTTTGCTTCCCATTATAGGGAGGCTTTTTTTTTGCGCTTCAACAGGTTAAATGCTGGAATAATTCTTTAATGATTGGAAAAAATACCCTTATCTAGATCAAAGGAGATTGATTATGCCAGCTGTTATTTCCGTTTCGGAGGTTATTCCCCCATTTGCCATTACCCAGGGACAAGCATCGGAGTTTGCAAAAGAACTTTTTGCTGGCTCATTTAAAGATATTGATAGACTGTTGAAAGCCTTTCAGAATGGACAAATTGAAAAAAGGCATTTTGTCAAAAATATAGAATGGTTTAAAGAAGATCATTCATTTGAAGAGAGGAATAAGGCCTACATTGAGGCCGCGGTGACGTATGGAACAGAAGCAATAGTGAAGTGTTTAAACAATCCTGACTTCCTGAAGAAGAATATTCCATTAGAAGAGATTGACGCTATATTTTTCATTTCATCAACAGGTATTTCAACCCCCAGTATTGAAGCAAGAATCATGAATCAATTAGCATTTAACCCGCATACAAAACGGGTGCCGATATGGGGACTTGGCTGTGCCGGCGGGGCGGCCGGCTTATCGAGGGCGCATGAATATTGCTTAGCATTTCCACAGGCAAAAGTGATCGTCCTTTCCATTGAACTGTGCAGTTTAACGTTTCAGAAGAATGACCTGTCAAAAAGTAATTTAATTGGAACCTCGCTTTTTGCCGATGGGATTGCCTGTGCATTGGTTATTGGTGATGAGGTAAGAATAGAGACGTTAAGCAAAAAAAATACAAGTCCTGAAATCATTGCTACCCAATCAACACTTATGCCTGATTCCTTGGATGTGATGGGCTGGGAATTAAGGAACACAGGATTATTCGTGATCTTTTCCCGTGATATCCCTCATATTGTCGAGGGGTGGCTTAAGCCAAATGTTATGGGTTTTTTAGCGGATTACAAACTGAAACTTGAACAAATCGATTGTTTCATTGCTCACCCTGGTGGAAAGAAGGTCTTGGATGCATATGTGAGATCATTGGATATTCCTTCTTCAATGAATGAGATATCATTAGAGGTTTTAAAACAATTTGGAAATATGTCATCAGCAACAATTCTTTATGTGTTAAGACGATATATGGAGATGGATATTCCGAATAATACAATTGGTCTGGGGACGGCACTAGGGCCAGGATTTAGCTCCGAATTACTCTTGTTGAGGTGGAAATAATGAGGGATATTGGTCCATTTATCATTCTGCTAAGTGTTGTCATCATGCAGCGTATCGTGGAATTAATTATTGCCAAAGGCAATGAAAAATGGATGAAGCGTCAGGGAGCAGTGGAGTTTGGTGAAAAGCATTATAAGTATATGGTCACGCTGCATGTACTATTTTTTCTCGTATTCATTACGGAAAAGGTAGTGTTGAATCGAGGTCTATTCCCAGTATGGCCAATTGTTATTTGTTTATTTTGTCTTGCTCAGACCATGAGAATCTGGGCAATCGTTTCTCTAGGAAAGTATTGGAACACAAAAATTCTAGTCTTAGCAGGAGCAAAAATTATAAGAAAAGGGCCGTACCGATTTTTAAAGCATCCGAATTATTTTGTGGTAGCGATTGAACTGGTGTTGGTTCCCGTCTTGTTTAATGCCTTTTATACAGCCTTTTTATTCACACTTTTAAATATCATCATGTTAATGATCCGAATCCCTGAGGAAGAGAAGGCGCTTAGTACATTAACAGAGTATAATGCTGCTTTTCAGGACTGCCATCGCTTTCTCCCCAAAATTATTAAATAAATGTGACAGTATTAATGGGACTATTGAAAATGAATATCACTCGTGATAAAATAAGTTCAATAATGAAAATCATTCTCATATACGAGTCTGATAAGGAAGGTGTTACATATGGCCATTGCTTTTGTCGGCGGCACCATTATTATTTATGCATTTGTCATGAAGCACGTTTTAAAAAATGTCACTCAATAAGGAATTGTTTATGTATTTGGCCAAGGTATTAAACCTTGGCCTTTTTGTGTTGAAAATTGTTTTTATTAAAATCAGTGTCAAGATAGGAAAAGTTTGAATTATCGTATAAAATAAAAAATATTACAACGTTATTAAGGGGAATAATCAAAAATGGTACAAACAACCAAGCAGATAGAAACAATCCAGACTTTAAAACAAAAAATTGTTTCAATACATGAGTATTTAGTAAAATCCAATGATTCAAAACAGGCAGAAAAGGTAAAGCAGCTTGCGAAAAAGCTGGAGACTCGCGAATTCCTGATAGCATTTTGCGGTCATTTTTCCGCCGGAAAATCAACGATGATAAATCAAGTGGTAGGGGAAAATCTACTGCCATCTAGTCCGATTCCCACAAGTGCAAATTTAGTCAAGGTTAAATCCGGTGAGGATTATGCAAAAGTATTTTTTAAAAATGAAAAGCCAAGGCTTTATTTAGCTCCATATGATTATGAATTAGTAAAAAATTATTGTAAAGATGGGGACAGTATTGAGGAATTGGAGATTAGCCACAGTGACTCCCGACTGCCTTCGAATAGCGTGATCATGGATACGCCGGGAATTGATTCTGCCGATGATGCCCACCGAATCGCAACGGAATCCGCGATCCATCTGGCTGATTTAATTTTTTACGTAATGGACTACAATCACGTCCAGGCAGAACTTAACTTTCTATTTACTAAAGAATTAACAGAGGCAGGGAAAGAAGTTTATTTGGTGATTAACCAAATTGATAAGCACAATGATGAGGAATTAAGTTTCTTAGATTTCCAAAAGAGTGTGATTGATTCGTTTGCTTCATGGGGAGTAAAACCTCCACGGATTTTTTATACGTCTTTAAAGCAAACCAATCACCCTTTTAATGAATTCCGGCAACTTCAAGCATTTATTGCAGAAAAATTGGCGGCAAAGGATGAATTGCTCGTTCCATCCATATATCATTCGTTAAGAAAAATTGTCCAAGATCATATTAATGAAGTAAATAGACAGGAAGAAGAAGAACTTGCACCGATTATTGAAATACTAAATGAATTATCAGAGGATGAAAAACAAGATTTACTATCTTCCTATGAAGATCTTACGTCTACTTTGAAGACGATAAAAGTAGGTTCGAGTGACAAGGAAAAAGAATTTGATGAGGAAATAGCTCAAATTATGAAAACGGCTTATCTTATGCCGTTTCAAACGAGGGAGTTAGCAGAAAGTTATTTAGAATCCTGTCAACCGGAATTTAAAGTAGGTATCCTGTTTGCAAAGCAAAAAACTTTGGAAGAAAAAAATAAAAGGTTAGAGAGTTTTTATCAAGATCTCCTTGAAAAAACAAAATCACAGCTTGAGTGGCATGTGAGAGAATTTCTGCTTCAAACCTTAAAGAATGCAGATCTTCATCAAAGCGAGCTCACTGGCTTAGCACAAGCTTATTCCATCCCTGTCCCCATTGATCTCGTGAAAAATACCGTAAAGTCAGGGGCACGTGTAACGGGAGAATATGTCCTCCACTATACAGAAGATGTTGCGGGTGGGATTAAGAGAATTGCAAGAAATCAACTGGCCGATTTTAAAACCAGCTTTCTAGATGCGGTTAAAAATCAATCAGCCAAGGTAAAGGAACAATATGAAAAACAATTTAGTAAAATCGAAAAATATGTAAATGCATTCGAAGAGTTAACAAAGCATGAACAAAAAGGTTCTTTACGAGAAAAAACAATTGATGAACTTCTTACTCAGTCTAATGATTTCCAAAATGATGCATATAAGCTGTTTGTCCAAGATGAGGAAGAATATGAGGTTGTAAATTCTGCGAGTGAAAACAGTACTCTAAAACAAGGGTTCACCATGGAAGAAAGAAAAGTGGAAGTACCAGCTATTAAAGAAACTGGAATACTTGACAGCAATCAAAGTGTAGATCAATTGAAGAATACGACTGAGCGGCTTTATCATGCATCAAAGCTGATCAGCCCTCTGCCTGGTTTTCAAAAGCTGGCAAAGGAATTAAAGGAGAAAGCAGAGAGATTGGAAAACAAGGGATTTACGGTCGCATTATTTGGCGCTTTCAGTGCCGGAAAATCCTCGTTTGCGAATGCCCTAATGGGCGAAAAGGTATTACCCGTTTCTCCTAATCCTACGACCGCTGCCATCAATAAGATAAAGCCGGTTTCGGCTGAATATCCGCATGGAACCGTTCTAGTGAAGTTCAAGGACCATGAAACCATGCTTGACGATGTCAACCGAGCCTTGAAAATTTTTGATCTACGGGCCGGTGATTTCAATACAGCAGCAAAATTAATTGACCAAATTTTACTTGAAAAAGGTCTGGATGGAGTACTAGAAAAAACACACCTTGCCTTTTTGCATGCGTTTAAAAAAGGATATACAGCATTTATCGAATTACTCGGAACGATTAAGAAAACCGATTTAAACGAATTTCATGATTTTGTCGCGATGGAAGAAAAATCCTGTTATGTCGAATGGATAGAACTATACTATGATTGCGAGCTAACACAAAAAGGAATTACACTCGTTGATACCCCGGGAGCCGATTCCATTAATGCCCGTCATACAGGTGTGGCCTTTGAGTATATTAAAAACTCTGATGCCATTCTCTTTGTGACGTATTACAACCATGCTTTTTCAAAAGCGGACCGTGAATTCTTAATTCAGTTAGGACGGGTAAAAGATTCATTCCAAATGGATAAAATGTTTTTCATTATTAATGCGATAGATCTTGCGGAAAATAATGACGAACAGGAAACCGTTTCTCAGTATGTTACAGAGCAGCTATTGAAATATGGAATTAGGAATCCACATCTATATCCATTATCAAGTTTGCTCGCAATAAACGAAAAATTAAATCGCAAAATGGAAGCAGCTTCCGGTATGAGCAGGTTTGAAGAGAATTTTTATCACTTCATTTCAAATGACCTAACAGAAATGAGCATTTCTGCAGCTGAAAACGAATTGAGCCGTGTCAACGAACTTGTGAGCAGGCTTATCCAAAGCTCCAATGAAGATCAATCAGTAAAAGAACAAAAAAGAACCGAGATTGAAAAGCAAAAGGCAGAAATCATGGCATTAACGGAGAAACAAACTGCCGAGGCTTTGCAAAGCCGTTTGCAAATGGAAGCAGAAGAATTAGTATTCTATATTAAACAAAGGGTTTTCCTGCGTTTTGGCGATTTCTTTAAAGAGGCCTTTAACCCGTCAACACTTCGCGACGATGGCCGAAATTTAAAAAAGGCACTGCATGGTGCTCTTGATGAGTTTCTCGAAAGCCTGGGCTTTGATTTTGCACAAGAAATGAGAGCAACAACAGTCAGAATCGACCGTTTTATTGGAAAGCTATTAATCGATTATCAAACAGGATTCATTCGGAATCTGCAAGAAATAAACGAAGACCTTTCCTTTTCTGCATTTGAAAAAGACAAAAGCTCAAGAATTGAGTTTCCAACTGCCTTTATCGATGCCGACCAGCAGATATTTGCGAAAGCAATGACCTATTTTAATAATCCAAAATCTTTTTTTGAAAAAAATGAAAAGAAATACATGAGTGATGAACTATATAAGATTTTAAACGGACTTGCGGATAACTATTTGCAAAATGAATCAAGGCGGTTAATTGCCCATTATGAAGCTGAATTGACAAAAGAATTCAATCGAGTAGTGAAGAAACTAAATGAGCAAGCGGATGAATTCTATCTAGGCTTTCTTTCTGCCTTGGAAGGTGGAGTGTCCATCGAACTTTTAATCGACATCCAAAAAGGTCTGAAGAAAGAATCAACTAATTAAGGGGGCACTGGCAAATGAAATTTGTGAAAGAACAGGATTGGGTTTTGAATCATTTAAATGAAAATAATATTAGAATTATTGATTGCCGTTATTCATTGGCAGAACCCGAAAAAGGGAAAAAGGACTATTTAATCGGTCATGTGCCTGGTGCTGTATTCTTTGATGTAGAACAGGATCTGTCAGCGCCGGTTGGAGAGCATGGCGGACGGCATCCATTGCCAGATACAGCTGAGTTCGTTAAGAAGCTTGAGGCTGCTGGTATTGGTGACGATACAACAGTCATAGCCTATGATAGCGGAGAAGGGCAATATGCTGCCCGGTTTTGGTGGTTACTGCAATATCTTGGCCATGAACAGGCGTATGTTCTTGATGGCGGATATAGTGGCTGGATTGTTGGCGATAATCCAATAACGAAGGATATTCCAAACTTTGAAAAAGCGGTTTTTCATGTCAATTTTAGATCTGAACTAATGGCGGATGTAGAAGAGGTGAGGGAAGCCGTTAAAAAACGGGACAAAATTCTTATCGACTCCCGCGAAGAAAAGCGTTTTCTTGGTATAGAGGAACCAATTGATAAAAAAGCCGGCCGCATCCCAGGAGCACTCAATAAGCCATGGATGAACGGTTTACAAAACAATAAATATTTACCAGTTGAGGAACAAAAACAACGGTTTCATGACCTTGACCCTGAGAGTCAAATTATCGTTTATTGTGGGTCGGGGATCACGGCTGTCCCTAATTTCCTCACTTTAAAGGAAGCTGGTTTTAAAAAGGTTAAGCTTTATGTTGGCAGTTTTAGCGACTGGATCTCTTATGAGGAAAATAATATCCTATAATATATCAGTCCTTCTTATGTTATAATGGTTCTCGTATTGTTTTTTTATAGGAGGGACTGAGAGAATGGAAAATCAAAAACCTTCACTTATGCTTGTTGATGGAATGGCCCTGTTATTCCGCGCCTTTTATGCTACAGCAGTAACAGGTCAATTTATGATAAATTCTAAAGGAATTCCAACAAATGGAATTCACGGATTCATTAAACATTTATTTACAGCAGTAAACTCATTCAAACCATCACACCTTGTTGTTTGCTGGGATATGGGCAGTAAAACCTTCCGCACTGAATTATTTCCGGATTATAAGGGAAATCGGGGAGAAGCCCCTGTCGAGCTTATCCCGCAATTTGATTTAGTCAAGGAAGTTGTTGCATCCTTCGATATTCCCAATATCGGATTAGAAGGTTTTGAAGCGGATGATTGTATCGGAACGATTGCCAATCAAATGAAGCATGATGCACATGTGTCGATATTAACTGGTGATCAGGATATCCTCCAGCTCCTTGACGAAAGCATCTCCGTTATTTTGATGAAAAAAGGGTACGGGAATTACCTTGTTCACACGCCGGAAACCTTTTTTGAAGAAAAAGGGATTACTCCTAGACAGATGATTGATTTAAAAGCTCTAATGGGTGATACAAGTGATAATTATCCGGGTGTGAGGGGAATCGGTGAAAAGACGGCATTGAAGCTTTTACAAGAATTTGAACATATTGAGGGTATTATAGAGAACCTAGATCGATTGTCGAAATCCAATAAAACAAAAATTGAGCAGGACTTAGACATGCTCCATCTTTCAAGGATTCTTGCGGAAATAAAATGCGATGTTCCTGTTAACTGTGTCTTTGAAGAGGCAGGACTGCGAATTGAAAAAGAGAAAGCTTTAAATAAATTAATGGAAATTGAACTGCGTGGAGTACAACGGCTGTTGTCGTTTGACGAAGCGATTATTTCTTAAAAGCAGCAAAAGGTTGTCTCGAGTCAGGGACAACCTTTTTTGGTAAAAATATGTTATTTTGTGTTCTTTTTCTTTGCAGCATTTTCAAGCTTACTCTTTGGTTCCTCGGCAAATTCTGCATCTTGTCCATATCCTTGTGGATTCACTCCAGGTGCCTTTACACCGCGGTTTCTGCTAGCGCCTTTTCCCATCAAGATCACCTCCCATTAAAAGTAGTATTTCCATATGGAATAATCCAACTCATGTTCTCTAACAATAATATGAGAGGTGATAAAAAATGAATAAGGGTGTTTATTTGGCACTTTTTAGCATTGGACTTGCCCAAGCTGTGAAAATACCAATTCATTATGTGAAAAAGAAGGAATGGCGGCCTGAGTTATTTTTCGGTACGGGCGGCATGCCTAGCTCACATTCTGCTGGAGTTTCCACATTAACCACCTATATTGCTCTGCAAAGAGGGCTGCCAACCTTCGATTTTGCGCTTTCTCTTGTGTATGGATTAATTGTTATGTATGATGCACAAGGTGTCAGGAGGCAGACAGGCGAACTTACATTAAAGGTAAACTCCATGAATGAATTAATCGAAAAAATTCATAAAGAAGAAAGTGTTGAAGTAAAACAGGAATCTCCAAAGAAGTTAAAAGAAATGTTAGGACACCAGCCTGAAGAAGTGCTTGGTGGTGCCCTGTTGGGTATAGCGGTCGGGGCTATTGGTCATTTATGTACAAAAAAGAATAGAAAAGCCCAAACTTTTAGGGTAAGATTTTAAGGGGATATTCATATTTCGAATACCGTGGGGAGAGGAATGGGTTGTCTGTGCAAACAGTTGAAGAGTATTTGTGCTACTTGACGGGAAAAGGCTTTCATTTTCAAGAAGATGCCGTTGGCTTTATTTTCTTCGGGAAACATTATACAAATGCTTCAGATGAAATGACCAATACAGCAATAGAGTTAACGTTAAAGGCTCAAAAGAGCTTTGACGGCAGTTTTTATATGTCATTGCTGGAAACATTTATTTCAAATCAGATTAACACAAGGAAAGCCGCTATACATTTTGTAAAGAAACAAGAATTACTCGCAATTTAAGCGAAAAACTCCCATGAACGGGAGTTTTTTACTTACCTCAAGACGTTTTCTTTCTTTTGTAACGGAACTAATTTTTTTGGATGGCCTTTCGTGCTAATTCATCTGCCACTTTGTTTTCGGAACTTGGAATCCATTTCATAAAGAATAAATCGATTTTTTTCGTTAACTGTAATGCTTCTTCAAGTAAGGGAGCATACAATTTATTTTTGACAAACTCTTTTTCGACTGATCTACTTACTAATTCTGAATCCGTACGAAACGATACCACTGAATGGACGAATCCTTTAGTTAAGCAGATGTTTAAAGCTTGAATAAAAGCATGAAATTCAGCTTCATGATTTGACATAATGCCTAGCGGCAGTGAATATTTTTCCGTTGTGCCATGTGCCTTAATAAAAATCCCAGCCCCGCTTTGACCGGGGTTACCGGCACTTGCTCCATCAATATATACTTCAATCAAGTCAGATTCCTCCTGTATGATCATAATGAAAGTTTAACATATTTTAATACAGTAATACGGGAAAATATTTTAAGCTCTCTGTGGTTTTGAATAAAAATATATATATTTATTGGCAAAATGAATAAGCTAGTTGGTAAGACCATGAAATTCAATCTTGAGAGGCTGAAAACAATGAAATATAGGCTCGAGTGGAACTACAAACTAAAAACAAATGAAAAAGTCCAATGTTCATCTGAATGGGCAGCAGGGGAAGTAGCCCTGCAAATGGGCGAAGAGCTCGAAGGAACCGGAAAGGTAACAGAATTGTATTTTTATGATGAAAAGGGGACATCTTGGATACTAAAAGAAATGAAAAAGCTGTTAACGGAAATCGAGGATGATCCCCATGATATTACCATTTATTTTGATGGTGGATTTCATAAGGAAACAAATCAGGCAGGGCTTGGGGCTGTGATCTTTTTTAAACAAGGAAAAAAGAAATACCGCATCCGGGCAAACGCTCGCTTTAATGAAATGGAATCCAACAACGAAGCAGAATACGCGGCTTTTTATTATGCATTAAATATTTTAGAAGATTTGGGAGTCCAACATCTTTCCTGTGAATTTAGAGGTGATTCACAGGGAGTTTTAAAGCAGCTTGAAGGAGAATGGCCGTGTTATGAAGAAACGCTAAACCGATGGCTTGACCGGATTGAAGAAAAAATGAAAGCACTCGGAATTGTGGCAAAATATACAGTCATTCCTAGAAAAGATAATAAGGAGTCAGATAAATTGGCTACTCAAGCTTTAGAAGGAAAAGAAATCTTCGCCAAAACATTAATACTATAAAAAGAGGGTGCTCAGTAGTAATGAAGCATTCAGTCAGAAAAGAACTTTTTAGCCAAGCAGAAGAGTTGATGAAACAATATTGTGACGGCTGTTTTTTACATCAGCATTTAAAAAAAGACGGCGGGCGGAGATTGGCACATCGTTTCTGTATTTCGCAATGTACGATAGGTATTAAGCTGCAAGAGGTTGGAAGCAAACTTAAGTGATTTAATTGAAATAAAAAGGCTGACGAAAATCGTCAGCCTTTGATCGGTCATTATTATTTAAAGATTATAGTTTTACAACGTTTGCAGCTTGTGGTCCACGGTTTCCTTCAACGATTTCGAAAGAAACTTCTTGGCCTTCTTCTAAAGATTTGAAGCCTTCGCCTTGGATTGCGCTGAAATGTACGAATACATCGTCGCCGCCTTCAACTTCGATAAACCCAAAGCCTTTTTCGTTGTTAAACCATTTTACTTTACCGTTTTGCATGTACTTCTTCCTCCTAAGCCTTTCAAGACACCATCTGTTGGTGCCAAAGTTAAATATTTTCATGCAGCAAATGAACAATTTTTGTTATTCGGTTACATGATGCTTTTAATATACAATAATGAAAATGGACAGTCAAGGAAGTGCAGACTGTTTTTTGCCTAAAATATTCAGGTTTCAACAAATAAATAAAAAAGTCTGAATTTAACTTGTAACTTAACATAATAATGGCTCTATCTCATATGTTAAATTAATAACTTTAACATGTTAGAGGTGGGGTCCCGCATGTTCCGATTTTCAGTCGAGGGAGAGGATTGGATTTTAAGATTCTCACCACAAGTTTCTATTGAGGCAGATGAAAAGCAGGCGATTTTGATGTCACTGCTGCATATTGGCGATGATTTAGCCAATTTTTCTCATGGTAGTGCCTTTATTATGTTTGCGAAAAAAATAGGTGCCATTGTCTTCGATGTAGAAAGAATTCCATCTTTAATATTAACGGTATCCAATATCGTTCCTGAAGAAAATTGGTATATCCAGGGAGAAAGCATCAAAGGATTAAAATAGTTAAATAAATAGATTGTTTTCCAAGGGGGCCATAATAATTTGGCACCCCTATTTCATTTTTTATCTCTTTACGAAACTCTCTTGAAGTGGGAAAATGAATCCGGGATGCTGTACAAAGGAGCATAAATAAATGAAATTAATTATTGCTGAAAAACCCGACCAAGGCTCAACATTAGCTTCAATTTTTAAACATAAAAAACAAAATGGCTTTATTGAGATTTTTCCTAATGAAACGTTTACAAAAGGGGCGTATGTCACGTGGGCGATTGGCCATCTTTGTCAGCTCGTGGCACCGGAAAAGTATGAACCGGGCTGGAAAAAATGGTCATTGGACAACTTGCCAATCATACCTGAACATTTCAAGTATGAAGTAACAAAAGATAAAGCAAAACAATTTACAGTTATAAGAAAACTGGTTGCTAACCCAGCTGTTACAGAAATAATCCACGCAGGAGATGCCGGGCGTGAAGGTGAACTAATCATCCGCAATATCTTAAGGTTAACCAATTGTAAAAAACCGATGAAACGACTTTGGATATCATCGTTAACCCCTAACGCTATTCGCGAAGGTTTTTCTAAGTTGTTAGATGAAAGTGAGACGAAAAGTTTATACTTTGAAGCCTATACCCGAGCTTGTGCGGATTGGGTTGTTGGAATGAATGGATCCAGGCTTTATAGCCTGCTGCTCCAGAAGAGAGGTTTTTCAGATGTATTTTCAGTTGGCCGGGTACAGACGCCAACGTTAGCCCTCATTGTAAAAAGGGAACTGGAAATTGAGAACTTTAAATCCGAGCCCTTTTGGGAGGTAGTTGGCCATTTTGACATCAATGGTAAAAAATATAGCGGGAAGTGGCAAAATGAAGGGGAAACCCGCGTTAAGACAAAGGAAATGGCTGAAAAAGTTGCTGCCTTTTGCCGTGAAAAGTCCGCTGAAGTAGCAGATGTAATAGCTGAGAGAAAAGAATTTTCACCACCGTTACTCTATAATTTATCTGCATTGCAGGCAGAGGCAAATAAACGCTTTAAATTTCCACCGAAAAAAACGCTAGATGTCCTGCAAAAGCTCTATCAAAAAGGGCATGTATCCTACCCCCGCTCTGATTCGCGGTACGTAACAAAAGAAGAGGCCAATACCTTTCCTGAAATTCTTAATAAATTGAGTCATATAAAAGCATATGCAAGCTTTTTCCCATTACCCATAGCCTCAATTGCGGATAATAAACGATATGTCAATGAAAAGAAGGTAACGGACCACTATGCGATTATCCCTACTGAACAAATCCCACATGTGGATAGGCTTAGCCCTGACGAACGGCAACTCTATGATTTAATTGTAACCAGTTTAATCGCCGCTCATTACTATAATGCTGTAGCTGAATATACTACCGTTACTACATTAGTTGATGGACGCGCGGCATTTGTTTCGAAGGGCAAGGTACAACTTGAACAAGGATGGAGAAAGGTCCTTAAACAAAAGGAACGTGAGGATGAGCCGGAACTTCCTGACCTGAAAAAGGGAGAGCAGGGGAAAACGGTAAAGGCAGAGGTAAAAGAAAGCCAGACACAGCCGCCAAAACGTTACACCGAAGGTCAGTTAATTACATTAATGAAGACAGCTGGTAAGCATATTGATGATAAAGAACTTGAAAAAGTATTGACAAGAACTGAAGGTCTTGGGACGGAAGCTACTCGTGCCGGAATCATTACGATGCTCAAGGATCGATTATACATTGAAGTGAAAAAGAATTTGGTTTATGCAACGGCAAAAGCAAAAATATTAATTGGAGCAATAGGTCAGGAAATCCTTGCTTCACCAGAAATGACTGCAAAATGGGAACAAAAACTAAAGGAAATTTCTGAGGGTTCCGCGGTGCCCATACATTTTATGGAGCAAACAAAAAAGATGGTCGTCCATTTAATTTCCTCTAGTATGGATCAATCTGCCAGCTGGACATTTTCTGAGGAAATAATTGAGAGCTTCACCCCCGGAAAACAAAGAACAAGGAGAAATACCGTCACAAAACTTGGGCCTTGTAAAAAATGTGATGGAACTATTATTGATAAGGGTAGTTTTTACGGCTGCAGTAATTATAAAAAGAATCAATGCAATTTTACCATTTCTAAAAAAATCCTCGGGAAAAATATTACTCAAAAACATATTAAGCTGCTTCTTTCTGAAGGAAAGACTGACTTGATTGAAGGATTCACTAATAGGGATAATACCTTTAACGCACGGCTGATCCTTGATGAACAAGAAAAAAAGGTTAAATTTGCATTTGCGGAAACATCAACTAAATAACGTTTCCTGCATTAAGTGATAAAGAGCCTTGTCACTCCATTTTTTCTATAGTAAACTTTTAATGGAGTAATTTTTTTGGAGGTTATGGGATGCCAACACCTAGTATGGAAGATTATATTGAACAAATCTATATTTTGATTGAAGAAAAAGGATACGCTCGGGTTTCAGATATTGCCGAAGCGCTGTCTGTCCATCCCTCCTCAGTAACGAAAATGGTGCAAAAACTTGATAAAGATGAATATTTGGTTTATGAGAAATACCGAGGGCTAAGGTTAACGACAAAAGGGAATAAAGTTGGTAAACGGCTTGTCTTTAGGCATGATTTACTTGAACAATTCCTTAACATTATTGGTGTTAAAGAAGAAAATATTTATACCGATGTTGAAGGCATCGAACATCATTTAAGCTGGGATTCTATTGATCGAATTGGTGACCTTGTTCAGTTTTTTGAAGAAGACGAGGGCAGAGTGGATCAATTGAGAGATATTCAAAAGCAAAATGAACAAGAGTGATAAAAAGAAAGCACCTAGCAAAATAAAATGGCTGGGTGCTTTTTAATATAAGTTAGGATAATGGTCAAAAGACTGGTCAATCTCCGGAATTAATGACACGCGTCCTTCCAGATCCAGGATGGCTTGTGCCCCCTCAATCTGTCCGTTCTCAACTTCTAATAGGGCTTTGCGATAAGAAATTACACGCCCTTCCGATGTAACAAAACTGATAATATCTCCGAAATGGTTGCGATGTACAGCAGAAATTGATTCCAATGAAATTCCTCCTTTGTCCGTATTATTCCTTGATTGGACGAATATTAAACAAAAGGATGATATATTCTCAATAGAAACAGAGCATCGGACGAATCCGATGCTCTGTTTTAATCCCAAGAAAATGGGGTTTCTTGATATACATAATAATTGAGCCAGTTTGAAAAAAATAAGTGACCATGAGAACGCCAGCGATTAATAGGAGGCTGGGTAGGGTCATTGTTTGGAAAATAATTCTCTGGCATATGGATTTCAAGACCTTTATTCAAATCTCTTTCATATTCCTGTGCCAGTGAATCGGATTCGTATTCCAAATGTCCGGTAATCATCACATGCTTCCGGTCTTGAGATGCAATCAATAATGCGCCGGCATCTTCTGAGGCAGCCAGCAATTTTAACTCAGGCTTTTGTAAGATTGCCTCAATCGAAACATCCGTATAGCGGGAATGGGGAGCATAAAATTGGTCGTCAAATCCCCGTAATAAAATATCATTTTGCTCGAATATACGGTGGGGATAAATCCCTGAACATTTTCGCTGCAACTCAAATTTACGGATGCCGTAATGGTAGTAAAGTGCAGCCTGTGCACCCCAGCAAATATGTAATGTTGAGGTTACATTTTGAGTGGCCCAGTCCATAATTTCGGTTAATTCGGTCCAGTATTTTACCTGATCGAATTCTAATAGTTCAACAGGGGCACCAGTTATAATCATCCCGTCAAATTTCTGATTTTTAATTTCCGGGAAAGTGGTATAAAACTGCTCCAAATGCTGTTTGCTAGTATGAGTAGATTCATATGAGTCGGTTTTTAGCAAATTAACATTTACCTGTAATGGTGTGTTTCCCAATAATCTTAAGAGCTGTGTTTCTGCTTTTTCTTTTTCAGGCATTAAATTTAAAATCAGTATTTTTAAAGGCCTGATATCCTGGCTGATTGCCCGTTCATTTTCCATAATGAAAATATTTTCCTGCTCAAGAACCTCTCTTGCAGGCAATAACTTTGGAATGTTAATTGGCAAGTGATCATCCCCCTTTTTGTAAGTTGCTCTAAGGCAAAATTCCGAATACTAAATTCATTAATACTACGGCAAACAGTTCAAAGTCAATGAATATTATAAAAATTCGATATTTCTATTATAAACATTATTATAATTTCAGAAAAGATAATAATTTGTTCATAATTAACAATCGGAAAGAAAGCGCTTTTTTGGTACAATGAAAAAGTAGATCAAATTATAAATGCTGAAGCGGGGGATTAATGTGGCTATGAAAACAACTGTGAAATCAGACATTGAAATTGCACAAGCATCAACAATGAAGCCAATTTTGGAAATAGCTGAAAAAATCGGTTTGACAGAGGATGATCTCGAGCTTTATGGGAAATATAAAGCGAAGATTTCCAATGATGCCTTAATCAAAATGAGGACAAAAGAAAGTGGAAAAATCATTCTTGTCACCTCGATTAATCCAACACCTGCCGGAGAAGGGAAATCGACTGTTACCGTTGGGCTTGGAGATGCTTTTAATCGCATTGGTAAAAAAGCTATGATTGCGATGCGTGAACCTTCATTAGGTCCGACAATGGGGATTAAAGGGGGGGCGACAGGCGGAGGTTACTCACAAGTATTGCCAATGGAAGATATTAATCTCCATTTCACTGGAGACCTTCATGCGATTACAACAGCAAATAACGCCCTCGCAGCATTAATTGACAATCATCTCCAACAAGGGAATGAGCTGAAAATTGACCAGCGCCGTATCGTATGGAAACGGGCTGTTGATTTAAATGATCGCGCATTAAGAAAAGTAATTATTGGACTGGGTGGACCTCTGCAGGGGATACCAAGAGAAGATGGCTTTGATATTACAGTGGCATCGGAAATTATGGCGGTTCTTTGTCTAGCAACTGATTTAAAGGATTTAAAGCTTCGCTTATCTCGGATGGTGGTTGCCTATAATATGAATAAGGAGCCGGTTACAGTAGGTGATCTAGGCGTTGAGGGCGCATTAACGTTGCTTTTAAAAGAAGCTGTTAAGCCAAACCTTGTTCAAACGATTGAACATACTCCTGCGCTGATTCATGGTGGACCTTTTGCCAATATTGCGCATGGATGCAACAGTGTAATTGCCACAACGGCAGCTGCAAAGTTAGCAGACTACGTCATCACCGAAGGCGGTTTTGGAGCGGATTTAGGTGCAGAAAAGTTTTTACATATCAAATCTCGAAGTGCAGGGATTAAACCGGAGGCCGTTGTTGTCGTCGCGACCATTCGTGCCTTGAAAATGCATGGCGGTGTAGCGAAAACAGATTTAGCCCAAGAAAATATTCCATCGCTTACATTAGGATTTGCAAATTTGCAAAAGCATATTGAAACGATTAAAAGCTTTGGGCTGCCAGTTGTGGTTGCAATTAATAAATTTATTACCGATACTGATCTTGAGGTCGAAACATTGTTAGAGTGGTGTAATCGGGAGAAGGTTCCAGTTGCCCTAACTGAAGTATGGGAAAAAGGCGGTTTGGGAGGTATCGATTTGGCTGAAAAGCTTTTAGCAGTCATCGAAAAAGAAGAAAACAAATTTCACCCGTTATACGATCTATCTGACTCGATTGAGCAAAAGATAGAAACCATCGTACAAAAGGTGTATGGTGGGAAGGATGTCGAGTTTTCATCAAAAGCAAAAAAACAATTAATTGAATTTGAAAAGTTTGGCTGGTCCAATTTGGCCGTCTGCATGGCAAAATCTCAATATTCCTTATCAGATGACCCAACAAAGCTTGGCAGACCCACGAATTTCACCGTTACCATCAGGGAATTTAAACCATCGATTGGGGCCGGTTTTATTGTGGCCTTAACAGGTGAAGTCATGACCATGCCAGGCTTGCCTAAGAAACCTGCAGCCTTAAAAATGGATATAGATGAAAACGGAAATGCAGTTGGGCTTTTCTAAAAAGGAGTCGCGATAATGTTTGATCCAACGGCTTTCGATAATATGAAGGTTGTGATTGAAGGTGTCCTTTATGATCGGGACATTAGCGGTGAAATCGTCATAACGGACAGAAATGATTTACTAAATATAGCTAAAATGTCCCGTCAGTTTGATGTATCTATTCGACTGCCTCATAGTTCTGTCATCGTTAAAATGGAGTTAAAATCAGACCTTCATAATTTAGCAGCGGAGCTCCTTCCAAATTCACTATCAGATCATCATGCCGGGTGTTATTTAAACATGCAGTTCTTTCTTGAACATGATGTGGAAATTGATTATCAATCCATAGTAAAAATCCTTCGTGATATTTGGGGAGCAACTAGAAAAATATCTCTGTCCGTTCACAAAAAACCGCTAGAACCGGATAAAAGCATTAAAACAGTCATTACGTTGGTATTTGATCGATTGATTACTGAAGATCAATTAGATGATCTGGTTGAAATGACTGATTTTCTGGTAATCACTTTAGAAAAACTGAACAAAGCAATATAGAAAATTAACGTAGAACCAGCTTTATAAAATAGCTGGTTCTATTTGTAGTATAAAATATTTACAATATTCAAAAATAAAGGTACGATGGTACTAACTAGATAATAAGACCTCATACTAAAAATAAGGGGAGATGCATTGGTGAAGACGGCATGGGTTACCGATAGTACTGCCTATTTAGATCAGGAATTGAAAAATCATCCAGACTTGTATACGATTCCATTAACAGTTTTGCTGGATGGTGAAGAGTATTCCGATGGGATAGACCTAACCCCACAACAGCTTTTTGACCGTTTAAAACAATTGAAAAACCCTCCGATGACATCGCAGCCGTCTGTGGGTGCGTTTCAATCTTTATATGAGCAGCTTGCGAAGGATTATGACCAAATTGTCACTGTCCTCCTTTCAGGAAAATTAAGTGGAACGGTATCCTCAAGTGAGCAGGCAGCCAAACTAGTTGATATTCCGGTAACAATCTTTGATTCACAAATCCTTACCTATCCCATGTCTGCCTTATTGAAAAAAGGGATGGAATTATTTGCTGCAGGTCACGGCCTTGATGCGGTTAAGGAAGCGCTTGAACAAATCAGGGATACAAACGAGACATATGTATTGATTGGAAGTCTGGAACAGCTTCATCGTGGCGGCAGAATGTCAGGGCTGCAATTCTTCCTTGGCAGTATGTTAAATGTTAAACCGATCATTTCGATCGAAAATGGCGCATTAGAAGTGAAGGAAAAGGTTCGTGGAGAGAAAAAGGCAAAAGAAAAAATTCTTGATTACTTCCGCCTTTCCTATGAAAAATACCAATTTAAAGAAGTGTATATTTTATACGGATTACATGAGGAACAGGCAGAACATTGGCGAGGTGAGCTAATGGAACAATTTCCGCAACTGGAGATTAAGTGTTGTCCGCTTGGAGCTGTAATCGGGGTCCATGCCGGTGAAAACACATTGGGGATCAGCTGGTTTAATGGGCTAAAATAATAAAATCCGCGGAATTCAGTGATAATTCCGCGGATTTTTTATTTATGTTAAAATAGCAAGGATGAAGGTAGGTGTTTGTGATTGAAAAATCAAGTTATAGAAGAGACAGAAAAGTTTGTCCGAAGTGAATTAGGTGAAGATGCAACAGGGCATGATTGGTTCCATGTAGACCGCGTGCGGCGAAATGCCTTACATATTTCCAAGGAAGAATTGACAGGAGATCCGTTTATCATTGAAATGTCTGCGCTTCTCCATGATATCCCCGATGAAAAGCTAAACGAAAGTGCTGAAAAAGGCAGAGAGAAATTAGCTTCTTTTTTCAAAACGATTTCCCTTGCTGACAAGGAAAGAAAACATATTATCCAAATCATTGAATCGATTTCATTTAAGGGTGGAAGAAAAAAGGAGCTTTTAACAATAGAGGCAAAAATCGTTCAGGATGCTGACCGCTTAGATGCGATTGGTGCCATCGGAATTGCCAGAGTATTCGCTTATGGCGGTAAAAAAGGACAGCCAATCTACGACCCGTCGATTGAAGTAAGGAATGAAATGACGATAGAAGAATACCGAAAAGGGAAATCAACAAGCATCCACCATTTCTATGAAAAGCTCTTGAAATTAACAGATTTATTGAACACGAATGCTGCCAGAAAGATGGCGGAAAGCCGTCAGCAGATGATGCTTGGTTTTCTAGACCAATTTTACCAAGAATGGGATGGAAAAAAGTAAATGAAAATGCTCACAGTGGAAAATGTTTCGAAAACATATGGCGAGAAACAGCTTTTTAATGACATCTCTTTTACCATTAGTGAAAAAGAGCGTGTCGGTTTAATTGGGATTAACGGTACCGGCAAATCGTCTCTATTAAAAATTATTGCCGGTCTTGATGTGCCTGACGAAGGAAAAATCATCACGGGTAAAGATTATTCGATTTCTTTTTTAAATCAAAAGCCAGAGTTAGATGATGAAAAATCAGTGTTAGAACAGGTCTTTCATGGCGATGCACCAATACTTAAACTAATGCGGGATTACGAAAAGACTTTATTATCTCTGAATAAGTCGCCAAATGATTCTAAGGTTCAAGAGGAGCTTTTTCGATTACAAAAGCAAATGGATGCGTTAAATGCGTGGGATGCTAGTACAAATGCCAAGTCGATTTTAATGAAATTAGGGCTTGAGGATTTTACAAAGAAAATCGGTGAGCTGTCGGGTGGACAAAAAAAGCGGGTTGCTTTAGCTCAGGTATTAATTGCTGAACCGGATTTATTGATTTTAGACGAGCCGACAAACCATCTTGATTTTGATTCTGTTAAATGGCTGGAGGACTACCTAAGCAGATACAAGGGGTCTATTTTGCTTGTTACTCACGATCGTTACTTTTTAGACCGGGTAGCTAACCGCATGTTTGAATTAGATGGAGGAAATCTTTACAGCTACAAAGGAAATTATGCAGCCTTTTTAGAGGCAAAAGCAATCCGCGAGGAAAATGATGCGGCTACGTTTGAAAAAAGAAGTAACCTCTTTCGACGTGAGCTCGAGTGGATGAGGCGCGGGGCTAAAGCGAGAACCACGAAGCAAAAGGCAAGGATTCAGCGATTTGAAGACCTTGAAGATAAACTTTCAAGCGGGAAGCCATCCGGAGAAAAACTGGATATTTCGTTAAATGGGAGCAGGCTCGGGAAACAGGTTTTTGAACTGAAGGATGCTTCGAAGCACTATGTGGAAAAGGTGATTTTAGATCACTTTAATTTACTCATAAAACCAGGGGACAGAATTGGCATCATCGGCAGGAACGGAGCCGGCAAATCAACATTATTAAATATTTTAGCTAAGAAAATCCCGCTTGATGAAGGTGAATTCATCATGGGACAAACGGTTAAAATTGCTTATTATACCCAAGAAAGTGAAGATATGGATGAAAATAAGCGCATGATTGAATATATTAAAGAGACAGCTGAGATTGTAGAAACATCAGATGGGAAAACGATTTCTGCAGCACAAATGCTGGAGCGCTTTCTATTTCCGGCATTTACACATGGAACGCCTATCCGCAAGCTGTCCGGCGGCGAAAAGCGCCGGCTTTACCTTTTAAAGCTTCTGATGACCGCGCCTAATGTCCTCTTGCTGGACGAACCAACAAACGATCTCGATACTCAAACCTTGACAGTATTAGAGGATTATCTGGAAGAATTTCCTGGTGTTGTGATTACGGTTTCTCATGACCGATATTTCCTTGATAAAATTGCTGAGCAGTTATTGGTGTTAAGAGGTGAAGGGGTAATTGAATTTTTCTATGGAAATTATAGCGATTATCTTTCAAGAGAAACGGAACTTGAAGCACAAAAGGTGAAATCCGAAACAAAGGTAAATCAACCTGCCAGAGCTCTTGAAAAGGAAAAGAAGAAAAAGCTCACCTTTAAGGAAAAAAAGGAATGGGAAGAGATTGATGAGGTTATTGCACAGACTGAGGCCAGCCTTGAAGAGATAACGGAAGAATTGGGAACGGTAGGCAGTGATTTTACTAAGGCTCAGGAGTTGATGAAGCAGGAAGCTGAATTGAATGAAAAGCTCGAGCATCTAATCGAGCGCTGGTCATATCTTGCGGAACTTGCCGAAAATGACTAATTCATTTGCCAAATGCATTTCAAATGAAAGTGCTATTTCGGTTATGTTAAACTTGTAATTGAAATATATGAGAATTAGGTGATTGTGTTGAAAATTAAGACCATCGAACCAACGCCAAGTCCGAATACGATGAAAATCAATTTAGATCAAGAACTGCCAATGGGGAAGAGCCATAATTATAAGAAGGAAACTGCAAATGAGGCACCTCCAATTATCCAGTCTATCCTACAAATTGAAGGGATTAAAGGCGTATACCACGTCGTTGATTTTTTAGCCGTTGAGCGGAATGCGAAATATGACTGGAAGGAATTATTGCCTCAAGTCCGGCAGGCTTTTGGAGAAAAAGCGGATGATGCCGTCCAAACCGTTAAAGTAGATGAACATTTTGGTGAAATTAAGGTTGAAATCCAAATGTTTAAGGATATTCCGTTGCAAGTAAAGCTGACAGACAGCTCGACGGAACGCAGATTTGGTATGCCTGATTATTTTTTAAAGGCAAGGGAGCGGGCTCAACTTCCCGAAGACAACTATATTCTATTGCGGAAATGGCAAAATCAAGGTGTCCGCTATGGTGACTTTGATCAGATTGGCATAGAGGTTGTCGAGGAATTAATCGCTGCCTATCCAAAAGATCGTTTAGAAGCACTTGTCATAAAAGCTCAAACAAGCGACTCAACTACCGCTGTTGGTCACAAACCACATCGAACTCGCAATAAAGTAACTATTGCCAATCTAGAGAATCCAGACTGGCAGATTCGCTATCAGCTTCTTGAGCAAATGGATGACCCCGAACTTGATGATTTACCTGTTCTTGAAAAGGCTTTAGCAGATGAGAAACCATCGATTCGAAGACTGGCGACTGTCTATCTTGGGATGATAAAAGAGAAGGAAGTGCTGCCGCTTTTATATCGGGCGCTTAAGGATAAAACTGTTACCGTCAGGAGAACCGCAGGAGATTGCTTATCTGATTTAGGTTTTGCCGAAGCCTCAGAAGAAATGGCAAAGGCATTGCAAGATCAAAGTAAATTGGTGCGCTGGAGAGCGGCAATGTTTTTATACGAAGTGGGTGACGAAAAGTCGATTCCAGCTTTAAAAGCAGCGGAAAACGACCGGGAATTCGAGGTTAGCTTGCAAATCAAGATGGCAATTGAAAGAATTGAAGGCGGCGAGGAAGCAATGGGTTCCGTCTGGAAGCAGATGACCGAAGCGAGAAAGTCAGACACGTAATTATGTAACTTTTCAATTGTATAGTATTATAAATAGGAGAAATGGAGTGATTAAATGTCTAATGCATATGAAGAATATATGAAACAAATGGTGCTGCCGATGCGGGAAGAGCTGACAAGAGCTGGTTTTGAAGAGCTGACAACACCAGTAGCTGTAGAAAACTTTATGGACAAATCAGACGGGACGACACTTGTTGTGGTGAATTCCGTGTGCGGCTGTGCTGCCGGACTAGCCCGCCCTGCTGCGACACAAGCGGTTCTAAATAGTGCCAAAAAGCCGAATCATCTTGTTACCGTATTTGCTGGCCAGGATAAAGAGGCAACGGCTAAAATGCGTGAGTATTTCGAGGGAATTGAACCATCATCTCCATCAATGGCGTTAATAAAGGATAGAAAGGTCGTCCATTTCATTCCCCGCCATGATATTGAAGGTATGCCAATGGAAACGGTTATGCAAAATTTATTGGGAGCGTTTGAAGTTCATTGCTAACTAGGATGTCATTAGACGTCCTTTTCTTTTTATTAACTTAAATGGGATGATTGTATGTTTGTAACAACTGCCGGTCGTACAAATCAAGAAATGACAGATAAGGCCAAAGAAATTGCTGTAACTTTAGGAGTACCGTATCTTCCAAGAAAAAGAAATCAATTATCCAATTGCAATTAAAAGCAAACAGTGACTGTCTTGTGGTCGGGAAAGATCGTGTAGAGCTGTTTGAAAAAGGCTCCACGCTCCCATTCTTTTTCCATCCCAATTCTGCTATGTTTCGCATCAAGCGGCTGCTAAGCGGGGAGAACGATCCATTTGCCGATGCAGCACAACTAACTGAAGGTATGACTATTCTTGATTGCACTCTTGGCCTAGCTTCTGATGCAGTC
>NZ_JBMPZU010000023.1:0-17460 GCF_049463095.1 Neobacillus sp. 19
GTACTCGTTCGGTGAAGCGCGCCCGATATTGTAACGCCCAAACTCGACAACCTAGATAGGCGTTTTCGCATTTATCGTGAAACGCTTTCGCGTTTTTCGTGCGCCGCTTCATCCGCTTATTCGTTGTCTTCGTTTCCATTGATTTCACTCCCTATTTATGATTCTATTACTATTATAAAAATCCAATTTTCTGAAAAATACGGATGAATAATTAGAAAGAGGATAATTTTTCTATGTAGAAGAACATTTTTTCTAGGACTAATCACCAATAAACGATAATATTTTTATAAAATGATAATTTTTATAGAAATTAAGGAAACTGTTTCACTAAACAGTTCCCTTCTCATTTATCATCCAATCCGGTTTTTGCATGCGGAAATCACGGGGAGACATCCCGATTAGTTCCCGAAACATTCTGCTAAAATAATTGGCATTTTGATAACCTGATAAAATGGAAATCTCTTTAATCGGCTTTCTTGTTTCAATCAATAATCGCTTTGCTTCTTTCATTCGTATGCCGGCCAAGAGTTCGGTGAAACTATATCCGGTTTTCGTTATTAGCAGATGACTGAAGTAAGCGGGATTTCAGGTCCACATACTGCGCCACATCTTCGAGCCTAAGACTGCTTTTGGAAAAATTAGCCTTCATATACGACATTCCGAGCTCAATTGGATCTTGTTTCATTTGCTGCATAGAGTTTTCTGCACCAACAAATATTTTTTGAATAAATAAAATAAGATTTTGTACGGTTCGATACAGAACGGTATCATATAAGATTAAGTTAAAAATCGTTCGATAATCCTGTTCAAGGCTGGGGTCATCATTCAGCTTGTATGTCTTCATAAATCTTCTGACCTGAGCCAGTATGCTCGTTAACCTGATTCTGACTAAGCCTGGATCCGGATAGGGATGCTGTAATTGAAGAAATTCATCATATAGCCACTTTTTAATTTTTTCGATGTTTAGATTTGCAAGAATATCGACCCACTCTCTTTGTTCCGGTGGAGTCAGAAAGGGATCGATATGCCCCCAATTAGGTGAATATTCGAATTCGACTACTTGCCGGTACCCTTTGTAGTAGGTGAACTCCAGCATTTTCCGCGTTTGCAGGTATTCCTGGTTCAGTGTCATTGCCGCCGAATTCCCTTTGTGGACAACAATCGCCAAGTGCTCAGAAAATTCTTCTTCCCATTTTCTCATCGCTTTCTGACATTGTTCCGTCATATTGTGACAAGCCCCATTGAATAATAACACGACCATATCACTTAAGGCGAAAACACCCCTGCTGTCAGTAAACGGATATTCCATGATAAACGAATAGAGTGTTGGCAGCATGCCGATACTTTCTGTCTGAAAAGCAGCTATTTTAACATTTCCAGATGTAGCTTCCTGCGGGAGGAATAATGCCTCATATGAAATATCTTTATGTGAATGTGGATGGTGCATACCAGTTGTATGAAATTTCGTGTCCAGTCTTCTTAAAGCCTTTTGAAAGGCCGATTTAACCTTTGTTGACGAAAATGGTTTGATCATTAAATCCAATGCCTGCATATCAATTGCCAGGCGTGCTTTTTCAAAGGTGGCTTCTGCACTTGTTAAAAGTAAGACAGGATCATAGATCTGCATGAGGTCGCGGAAGCCTGCCCACTCATCCTTACTGATCATGTCCAGCTCCAGTAGAACAATGTCGGGGGGTTCATTTTCAAATAAAACAATAAATTCCTGGTAGTTCGATGCCAAAAAAATATCCGAAACGGGAATTGATGATGTTTTTAATAACCATTTTAACCCTTCCCGCTCATTCAGATCCCGATCGGCGATCAGCCACTTTCCTTCCATAAACCAGTCATCCCCCTTCACCACAATTATACATAAAATCCGCCAGAAGCACGATACGAATGGTATCGATGGTTATGGTTAACGATAATAAAAAAGAATAAGGAGTGAGCCCGATGCGAAAAATCATTCTATTCGCCTTTATGATGGTGGTATTATTCCCTCTCGAAACTGCTTTTACAAAAACTCACGATTGGAACGAACCCATCAGGGGCATCTATGTAAATGCCGCCAACACAAAGGGTCCACAGTTTGATAAGCTGCTTAGTCTTGTAAACCAAACGGATTTAAATGCGATGGTAATTGATATTAAGGACGACCACGGCCATCTAACCTTCACGCCATCGAAACATTCACCATATTTCGCTTCTAGTCATCCTTATATCACAAATCCAAAAGGTCTGATGGAAACGTTAAAGAAAAATCAGATCTACCCGATTGCAAGGATGGTTGTTTTTAAAGATAATGTCTTAGCTAATTCTCACCCAGGCTGGTCATTTACGACAAATAAAGGCCTATGGCGGAATTCCCATGGGGATTCATTTACCAACCCCTTTCATAGGGAAGTATGGGATTACAATCTCGGGATGGCCATCGAAGCAGTCAAACTCGGATTTAAAGAAATTCAATTTGATTATGTCAGATTTCCTGAAAAATTCGAGTCGATTGAGGGCCCGCTCCACTACACAGGAAAAAGCCGGGGCAATCGTGTTGCTGCCGTTTCTGGATTCGTTAAATATGCAAGCGAAAAGTTGAAGCCTTACGGTGTTAAGGTGTCTGTTGATACATTTGGAAATGCGACCGTAATTCCGGAAGCGAGCGGGATAGGACAAAATTTTTCAGAAATCGCCAAACATGTTGATGTGATTTCTTCAATGATTTATCCCAGCCATTGGTCAGCAAGTTTCGGAATCCCAAAGCCTGATTTGGAACCGTACCGGCTTGTCGAAGAATATGCCAAGGTTGAAAATACTCGCTTGAAGAAATTAGCCGCACCACCTACATCGAGGCCGTGGCTCCAAGATTTTACGGCAGCATGGCTTGGCAAAGGAAATTACAAAGTGTATGGCAAACGGGAAATTGAAGATCAAATTCGCGCGCTCCATGCACAAGGGATCAATGAATTTTTACTCTGGAATGCCGCCAACGACTATACAGCGGACGTGGACTATACACCTTTTTAAATTAGATAAAGGACAAATCCTCATGGATTCGTCCTTTTTCTGAATCTGTATTATGATTGTAATTTTGGTCTTGTAAACATAATCCCTAAACCTAAACCGAAGATAATCGCAAGAAAATGGGTCGCCCCAGTGGAAAGAGCAAGGAAGTTGATAATCCCCTCATAGCTATTCGCCGCTTTTGTTAAAATCCGTTGAAAAAACGGTTTATAAACAAGGAAATAAGGTATAAGAACCAATGGAACCGCAAGCCAATTTCGGCCAATTAATACTTTCGTCATCAGAAAATACATGACGGCAAAAAGAATCGCAAATCCGTAGACCAATACATTGATATACTGAAGAGCTCGACCTGGCTGATCAAAAAAAGCCAAAATAGATAGGTAAATAATCCAAAAAAGTCCCATTAATATAGCAAGAACTTGTGTCTTGACAACAAACCTCATAAACCAATCTCCCTTTATTCCCTAAAAAATCATACCGTTACCTTACTTAAAGAAAAGGACAAGACAGGATCTAAAAAATCCAGCTTGTCCTTCTTTATCATTCTTATCAGCCTACGTTTAGGCCAAAGTCTGTTGCGATGCGTGCAAGTCCGCCTTGATAGCCAGAGCCCACAGCTGAGAACTTCCATTCACCGTTGTGGCGGTATAATTCCCCAACGATGATCGCAGTTTCAATGGAGAAATCCTCCCCTAAATCGTAACGGATAATTTCTTGATTTGTCTCTTCATTTACGATCCGGCAGAAGGCATTTGAAACTTGTCCAAAGTTCTGACCGCGTGATTCTGCATCATGAATGGTAATGACAAATGAAATTCTCTCCACACCAGCAGGAACAGCTGATAAATTTACTTTTACTAGCTCATCATCGCCGTCCCCTTCTCCTGTACGGTTATCCCCAGTATGTACAACGGAACCATTTCCGCCTTCAAGTTGATTATAGAATACAAAATCCTTTTCAGAGCCACATTTACCATTCGCACCTAAAAGAAAGATACTTGCATCTAAATCGAAATCATTCCCGCCATCGTAACGGTTAGTATCCCAGCCAAGACCTACAACAACCTTAGATAAACCAGGATTTGTTTTCGTTAAATCTACCTTTTGACCTTTAGATAATGAAATTGCCATACTAACACCCTTCCGCAAGTTTTTTATGTACCTTCTTCAAGTGTACAAAATTAAGCTTTGTTTTACCACTATTATCAATTATTCCGCAAAAAATTGGGTAAATTAAGAAAGACAAACCCCCAAAGCGAGGGTTGTGCTATAATGAACTGTCAGCGAACGGATTCACCGTTTATTTTAAGCAGGGAGCGATACTATATATGATAAAAATTGAAATACCCAATCCAGATGTCGTGATTACGAAAAATCGACAAGTAGGAGAAAAAGTGGAAGCGCCACTTAGCAGTGAATATGGTTTTACTGATTACAATAAAATTCCCCGTGACAAAGGCGGAATTATTCTTTTTTTTAACTCTAGTGATGAATTGCTTTTTGTAGGCAAAGCAAGAAAATTAAGACCTCGCGTGAAGCGCCATTTTGAAGATACCGTATCACCAATTAAAAACCATCGCGATGAAGTATATAAAATTGCGGTTTTCGTAGTGGACGAACCAATGGAAAGAGAAATCTACGAAACCTATATGATTAATACTCTCCAAGCAAAGTACAATACCGACAAAGTATTTTACAAATAATCATTTTTCATTGAAAAGAGCCGGTAACAGAAAACCCGCTCTTTTTTTGTCTATGTTATCCTTGTCTGTTGATTTGCGCTCCAGGCGCTTCGCTTTCCGCGGGCGTGCCGGGGAGCCTCCTCGGCCCCGTACTTCCGCAGGAGTCTCGCGCCTTCCGCTCCAATCTACATTGCTAAGCATTTTTATTACACAGCTTTTTATTTATTAACTTATATTTCCATATTTCAAGATCATTTCTTTTTCAATATGGCTGGCTCTAATGCCAAACTGCGGGGTTAATCGCCCTACTTTTTCACCTAATAAAATCTTAATCGCTAAATAGGGAAGATTAATGCCCGATAGACAGCTGACGTGCATTCCCCCGCTCATCCGCGGATTGATTTCGAGCAGTTTCGGAACACCGTTGTTGTACTTAACCTGGATATTGAACACATACGGTAATTTATATTCCTGATGGAACCTGCGTGCCTGCTGAATGAGTTCAAAACTTTCCACCAGCTCCCGCACCCGTCCATCCCCTTTCATCCGCGGGATTGCGGCAAATAATTCATCCCGAGAAGATACGCAGTCAATGCTAAACTCTCTGCCTTCTAAAAACTCTAGCACCATTAAGTCAGGAAAAGTCTCCTGCTGGCTTAAAATCTCGCAGGCATAATGATAAGGAATCCGATGGCCAATACCCTGTTGAAAAAGCTGCGGTATGGACTCAATCTGATCTTTAATCACCCGAAACCCATTTGCCCCTTCACCAATTACAGGTTTAAAGCAAACTTCATGCCCTTTATCCTTAAGCGATTGATAAGCCTGTTTAAAATCTTCTATGTTATTGACGACATAATAGTCAGGAATCGAAAAAATCGGATCACTTTTTGACAATGATTGATAGGCGGCGGCTTTATTATCCAGCATTTCCATGAGGCTGGAATCAGGGCAAACAAGGACCTTCACACCCAGATTCTCAAAATCTTTCAGCCGTTTCGAAATCAGAACATTCTCTTTCCGGGGTATGAAAATATTGACCTCGTGTTTCTGGCAAAAATCAAGACAAAACTCAATGTATTCATCCCCAGAGATGTCTGGCTCGACGAAGGCGTAATCACAATTTTGTAAATAAAGGGCATCTTTATTTGGATGTGTTCCATAGATGATAAATTTCCGATGATCTTCGTTGTTCCGAATCATATCGATATAATGCGAAACGGTTGTAAACCACCGATTAAACCAAATCTTCATGTGTATCCTCTTTCATGTTGTAGTTAGACCTTTTCCATTATGTACGAACTAGAGGTATTTTATAATCAAATAACGATAATATTGTTAAAATGGCTGTTGATTTCCACTCCGGGCGCTTCGCCTTCCGTTCCAATCACCATGGTAATCCATTTCTTAAACATAGCTCTTTACGTGATTCATACTTGAAACAAATTCCATAATGGACGCTGTATCTAATTTTGATTGATCGACTGTGATTCCATCTACTCTTTTGACAACCTGTCTTTCAAAGAAGTTCATTTTAGACACGAGGAATTCTCCGCCAAATAATCCCATCGCTGCGGAATTCTTTCGTAGGTCCTGTGGAAAGGCATGATTAAATTGCTCGATGGCAATGTCGCCTTCTCGCATACAGCAAAGAAAAAGGCCAAGATTTTTTTCTAGAAGCCTATGATGATGATGTTTGATAAATTGACTAATTTTCCGTTGGATCTGTCCAGCGTGAATGGAACCGCCAATAATGACCGTGTCAAAATCCTTGAGATCAAAAAGCGTTTTCTCCCTTTTTAAATCTACTGATAACACGTCACCTTCAAGATTCTCGCTTATTAATCCAACCGCTTTTTCTGTAGTCCCATGGGATGAGCAATAAACAATTAAACTTTTCATGTCCTATTCCCCTTCCTTCCTGTACAAAAAAACCAGCCGTGATTTCCTATATATTGGCCGGGCTTCAATTTACTCACTACCATTATAACCCCATACAATTCATCTGGATGAAATAATATTGGCAATATTATTACAACTTTCAGTTCACTTTTTTAAGATTTTCTTTATAAATGCCCCAATCTCCTTTATTGCTTTTCTTGCTTCGGGTAATGCATCACCACTTATTTGCCATACATGCCACATGCCATTCCAGATTTTGAACGAAACCGTGACCCCGGCATTTCGTGCCGCGTCCGCCAGTTTCTCTGCATCACTTTGCAAAATTTCATGGCTGCCTGCCTGAATAAACAAGGGCGGCAATCCCGTAAGGTCCGCAAAAACAGGTGATATGAGCGGGTGGTCCGGCGCTTCGTTCGCCGCATACATCTTTACAGCTTCTCTTACTGCCTCAATACTTAAATACGGATCGACCGCTTTATTTTTTCGATAGCTTTCCCCGCTGCTCGTTAAATCTACCCACGGTGAAAGACAAACGATTGCGGCCGGGAGCGGCTCGTTCTGGTCGCGTAAAACGAGTGCAGTTGCCAGACATAATCCTCCGCCGGCTGAATCACCTGCAAATAAGATGTTAGCCGGGTCATACCCCTGACTTCTCAGCCAGCGATATACATTGACAGCATCCTCAATGGCGGCAGGAAATGGATGTTCCGGTGCAAGCCGATACTCCGGAAACAACACCTTCAGACCTGCTGCCTTCCCAATCCTGGCAGCCAGCGGACGATGGGTGTTGGCAGAGCAGAGGGCATAGCCCCCTCCATGTAAATAGAGAATGACCTTGTCAGCCGCCACTAACGTTTCGGCAGACGTGGTTGTAATCCACTCAGCATATAATCCTTCAATTTCCACTGGAACTACCTTACAATTTTTGGGTAGAGTACCGAGTCTTCTTGCGGCCGCATCAAGCATCTGCCGCTTATCTTCCATCCCTTTTCCCTTAACCCCCTTTTTCACCGCTCTTTTAACCGATGTCTTAATTGCTTTTTCAAAAAAATAACTTCGGAAACTTGGCATGATGGCTGCCCCCTTATATTTCCAATAATGGTCGATATCATTATACTAAAAAATCCATTGTCACAAATCCAATATTCACCATTTTTAGGCAAACTTCCAAAAATTTTGTAAATATTCTGTAACAATTCTTCCATTTCTAGTTTCATATAGTACAATTATCATAACCAGAACTTTATTCCTGGAGGATGTCATGAATCGACTAACAGATCATTTAATTATCATTTCCTTTGATTGTCTTTCTGCATTAGACTATCCAATTCTCAAAGACTTACCCCACTTTCAATCACTTTTGAAAAATGGAACGTATGTAGAAAATGTCGAAACAATCTATCCATCGGTCACTTATCCATGTCATGCGACGATTGTGACTGGAAATTATCCGAACAGGCACGGGGTGATCAATAATACCCTCCTGCAGCCTGGAAGACCGTCACCGGATTGGAATTGGTATCGTAATTGTATTCAAGGCACGACATTGTATGATGAAGCCAAAAAGGCAAACCTGACCACAGCGGCGCTCCTCTGGCCCGTTACCGGAAAAGCAAACATCGACTACAATATGCCGGAAATTTTCGCTAACCGCCCCTGGCAAAACCAAATCCTTGTTTCACTAATGAGCGGTACTCCCTCCTTTCAATGGGATTTAAATAAACGCTACGGGCATATCCGCAAAGGGCTTAGTCAGCCGGAATTAGACGACTTTGTCTTAGAATCCGCCGTCGATACGATTAAAACAAAGAAGCCGAATTTATTGATGGTGCACTTCACCGATTTAGACACGCAGCGCCATGATCACGGGTTTTCATCAGAAGAGGCAATTGCCGCGATCCATCGTCACCACAAACGTCTTGGCCGAATTCTAGCTGCTCTCCATGAAAGCGGGATTCATGAAAACGCCACTGTAGCAGTATTAGGTGACCATAGTGCACTTGATGAACATAAAGCGGTCAACCTTAATGTCCTTTTACATAAAAAAAATCTCATTTCAACAAACACAAAAGGGAAAATAATTAATTGGCAGGCCTATTGTAAAAGTTGTGATGGCTCTGCATATATTTACATTAAAGATCAGCATAATTCCACGGTTCTTCACCAGGTTAAACATTTATTAGACTCATTGCTAGACGACCCCGAATCAGGGATCGAGCGTGTGCTAACAGGGGCACAGGCTGCCGAAAAAGGGGCAGATGGTACGTGTGCCTTTATGATTGAAGCATGCCGCGGGTATTATTTTTTAGAAGATTTAAAGGGAGATTATATCAAAACCATTACCAGGGAGGATGCCACAGCAGATAAAAAATATACATTAGCCTGTCATGGTTACTCGCCGGAAAAAGAAAATTACGGAACCATCTTGATGGCGGCCGGGAAAGGAATCCAGTCCACCATACTATCTTCCATCCGTCTCGTTGATGAAGGCCCCACCTTCGCAAGGCTCCTTGGTATTACCTTAGGCAATACAGATGGGAGGGCTGTCGAAGAAATGTTAACCATATAAAGCCATTAAAGGAGGAACTTGAATGAGCCGGATGACAAAGCAAGAAAAGGGCTGGGTGTTTTATGATTGGGCAAACTCTGCCTACTCTATCCTGATCACCACAGCCGTATTTCCGTTGTATTTTAAGGCAGCGGCGAACGAGGCAGGACTTGCTGCCTCTACTTCTACAGCCTACTGGGGTTATGCCAATTCATTTGCCACATTGCTTATTTCGCTCTGCGCTCCGATATTGGGAAGTATTGCAGATTTTAAAGGGTTCAAAAAACGATTTTTCACTTTTTTCTTTGCCCTCGGTATTATTTTTACCTTTTTATTAGCGGTTGTCCCGAGCGACCAATGGTTCATTCTCTTAATCTGTTATATGGTGACCGTCATCGGGTTTGGCGGAACGAACATTTTCTACGATGCCTTCCTTGTTGACGTGACATCAGAAGAACGGATGAATCAGATTTCATCGAAGGGGTTTGCGATGGGCTACATTGGAAGTACGATCCCGTTTATTATCGGGATTGCCCTGATCATTCTAGCGGATAGAAGTATTCTGCCTTTAAGCGTTACTGTCGCAAGTCAAGCCGCCTTTGCGATTACGGCCCTTTGGTGGGGCTTGTTTACGATTCCAATGTTGAAAAATGTCAAACAGGTTTATTATAAAGAACGCGTCGCTAATCCGATATCCAATGGATTTAAACAGCTTTTTGAAACATTCAGGAAAATTAAGCTTTACCGTCCATTGTTTCTCTTTTTAGTAGCGTATTTCTTCTATATTGATGGAGTTAACACGATCATTACGATGTCAACTGCATATGGGTCGGATTTAGGAATCTCTTCCAACAACCTTTTGATTATTTTATTTGCTACCCAAGTCGTTGCTGCACCATTTGCGGTTATATATGGCAAACTTGCCGATAAATTTCACGCCAAAACGATGCTGTTGGTCGGAATATTTATATATATAATCATATGCACGTATGCCTATTTTTTAAAAACGACTCTTGATTTCTGGATATTGGCCATGCTCGTGGCATCTTCACAAGGTGGAATTCAGGCATTAAGCCGGTCCTATTTTGCAAAACTTGTTCCAAAAGAGAATGCCAATGAGTTCTTTGGTTTCTACAGTATCTTTTATAAATTCGCAGCCATCTTAGGTCCATTTTTAGTCGGCTTGACCGCGCAGTTAACCGGCAGCACCAATAGCGGCGTATTTAGTCTCATAGTATTGTTTATCATTGGCGGATTGATCCTGCTGCGTGTACCAGAAGCCAATCATATTCCAAAAGGAAATTCTATAAGCTAATTGATGGAGAAAAGAGCTCACCAGCCGGCGAGCTCTTTCCTTGTTATTTTACATCGTAACCCTGGTCATCAATTGTTTCTTTAATCGTACTGAGAGATACCACTTTTGCATCAAATTCGACGTCAACTTGACCTTGATCAAGCTTTACGGCAACCTTTTTACCCCCTCAAGTTTACCGACGCTGCCTTCTACTGCTTTTACACAATGGCCACAAGACATACCACTAACATCTAATGTAACATTTTCCATTTTTCTTGCCTCCATTATTTTTTCATTAGTTTTTGTATGGTAACGAGAACCTCATCCAGAACCTCATAATCACCTTCTTGAATTCTCTCGACGACACAACTCTTCATATGGCCTTCAAGTAAGATTTTCGCCACACTGTTTAGCGCCGATTGGGTAGCGGAGATTTGGTTAATGACATCATCACAATACGTATCTTTTTCGATTAAGCCTTTAATCCCGCGTATTTGCCCTTCGATCCGGTTAAGCCTTGTAACCAGATTGTTTTTCACTTTATCCGAATGATGGCTTTTTCGATGTCCGCCATCATGTGTACAACAGGAATCATCATTTAATTCTTCCTCATTTTCACGGTCTAAGGACATGACATTCCCTCCTTTTTTTTCCTATTATATCATACCCCCGTATAGTAAAGCGATGCTTTTATCGATAACGAAAAACATGATGCGAAAGCACCTATTCCATATTTTTAACAATCGTTTCCTGGATATTACGAATGACATCACCGCGGCTGATGACACCAACAACATGGTTCGATTCATCCACAACCGGAAGCTTCTTAAAGTGGTGTCTAGCTAACAGGTCCACCACTGTTTTCATATCATCGTCTGGGTGAACGGTCACGATTCCATGTGATTTGGCAATCTTACCGATTTCTGTATGAGCCAGTTCATGTAAGCGGTCCGTCATATTTTCCTCCGCGACATAGGTAATAAAGCTAAAATAATCTGGAATGCGACGATCGATTGGCTTAATGGCCCGCAAAAGGTCACCGTCCGTTACCATCCCGCATAACGTCCCATCCTTCTTCATTATGGGCACGCCGCCAATTTTCTTCTCTACAAACGTAGCCATCACATCTTTAATGGAACTTTCCGGATTTACCGAAATCACATCTTTCACCATAAAATCTTTTACCTTCATGAAGTTCACCACTTTCGTTTGGTTAAGTAGAAGTCCAATTTATTTTTTTAAAAAATCATTTAAAAATGCAAGGTTAATATGTTCTTTATTAAGGAATTGCTCTTCCCTTTCATGGTCAGCTTGTTTTATCTCCCTTATTTCTTTATGCAGCCGTTCCATTTTTCGATCCAGCTGTGCTGCCATTAATGCTGCGTCTTTAAGCTCATCAATCATCTTGCTTGGAACTGCCTTGTTGTATTTGTAATAAATCTTGTGTTCCAAACTTGCCCAAAAATCCATGGCGATCGATCGAATTTGCACCTCTACATACGTTAATTCCTCACGATCGGACATGAAAATCGGTATTTCTAATATTAAATGAAGACTTTGATAGCCATTTGGCTTTGGATTCTTTATATAATCTTTATAATCAATAACCCGAACGTCTTTCTGATTCCCAATCATTTTCGCAAGCTCATAAATATCGGAAATAAACGAACAGGTAATCCGAATCCCGGCAATATCCCGAACATTTTCTTTAATGGAAGGTAATGAAAACGCATATCCTTTCCGTTGCACTTTCTTCAAAATGCTTTCCGGTGATTTTAATCGCGATTTTACATGTTCTATTGGATTATAATCATGAATATAATTAAATTCATCTTTTAGGATATTAATTTTCGTATTCATTTCATCTAACGCAAACTTATACGCCATCATAAAACGTGTTAGTTTTACTTTAAGCGATTTTAACTCCTTCATATCAATAACTTGTTCAATATCCAAGTACTAGCTTCCTCTCTTGTTATGATTCACCCATTTTATTTTTTTCACTGTTTCGAAAATCCGCTAAAACATCAGGTGGAAAGACCATCCGGCAAATAACCTTTGACATTTCAAGATAATCAGCTTTTTTTCCGCTTTGGCTCTCTTTTTCCTGTCCATTCTCCACTAAAACCATGATAGCCCATGAGACCATTTCTAAATCCAAATCCGTCCAGGTTAACCCTTTTTCACTGGCTTGAACTAAGCCATCGTGAATTCTAGCATGGATTTTTCTCCTTGCGGCCCCTAGAACCTCTGCAAGTTCAGAATCTTTGGATAACAGCTCTGGGAGTACACGCCTTAGTCCGACCTCATTAAGACGTTCATAATGTGATTCAAAAAGCGCGGCCATAACAGATTCAGGGTCACCTGCAGCCCAACTTGGTTCAGGCGGAAGAAACTTTTCTAATTTATCTTCTAACAGCGACATTAATAGCTGCCGCTTGTCTGAAAAATAACGGTAAAAGGTTCCGGTTGCTACCCCTGCATGTGCGGCGATTTCCTTTGCGGTTGTCTGCTCGTATCCTTTCGAATTAAATAAAGCATATCCGCTTTCAATCAGGGCATTCCTTTTTTGCTGCGCTCGTTCCTGTTTAGGGACAAATGGAAATTCACCTACAAGTTTATCTTCACGGTCTGGCATATAATCACCTCAGTGCTATCATAACACGATTTTTAAATTTGAACCATAGTTCACTTTTTTATTGACAGCCAGCCTAAAACATGTGATACTTGAACCATGGTTCATGTTATATTCATTATTATTGTTTAACACCCCATGCAATAAATGATTTGTAACATGACCAATTTTTCTTCATTTTTTCTAAAAAGTATGAACGAAACAGCAGGAATTTAAAAATTTTTTGCGAATAATTTATAGTATTATAATCCTGATTATTTTTTATCTCATAAAGGCAAACCAATAATTGGAAGGTGTTGAGTAATTTGGCCAATCAAACTGAATCGAAGAAAATCTCTGTTAATTCAACTATTTCATTAAAGGGAATAGTAAAAGCCATTTTCAACGATACCGTTCATGTCCAAATAGGCGGAAAAATTATTCCGATTCCTGCATCAGATTTCATGATTGAAAAACCTGCAAAATAATGGTTTATATGTCTCTAAAAGCACGGAAGCCCGTCACTTATTTGTGACGGGCCTTCCTGTTTTTTACCTGTAATTTCGAGTAATTATTTTCCTGGATAACAGTCACAGCTGACGATATGATCATTCACCATTCCTGTTGCCTGCATGAACGCATAGCAAATGGTAGAGCCGACAAATTTAAAGCCGCGTTTCTTTAAATCCTTGCTTAATTTGTCACTAATTTCGGTTGTTGCCGGGACATCTTTCATTTCTTTGAAATGGTTTTGAATTTGTTTCCCGCCAACAAAGGACCAGATATAGGTATGGAAGGACCCGAATTCGTCAATTACCCTTAAATAGGCTTTGGCATTGGTAATAACCGCATTAATCTTCAGCTTATTTCTGACAATTCCTTCATTATGTAAGAGCTCGGTGATTTTTTCTTCATCATAGCGGGAAATTTTTTCTGCATCAAACTGATCAAATGCCTCGCGGTAATTCGCACGTTTTTTTAAAATCGTATACCAACTTAAGCCGGCCTGGGCCCCTTCGAGATTTAAATACTCAAATAGCAGCCGGTCATCATAAACCGGCACTCCCCATTCGTGATCGTGATACTCTATATATAAAGGATCCTGATTCACCCAGCCGCATCTATTCATTCTTGAGTGCCTCTATTAATCCCTTAGAAAGGTTTCTAGGAGCCGCTTGAAGGTACCCTTCCAGAATAAACCCTTCGATTACGTTCCAATTAAGTTTTTGATTGGTGCTGACAGACGTCCAGCCATGCTGACCGATGTAAGGGGTTTTGAAAAAACGGTCTTGCTCTTGCAATAATAGCTGTTGGGTTGTTTTCAATGTCTTTATCGATAGCGTTAGGTTATCCCCATTTTCGCCCATCATCACAAATGGCTTGTCCTTTACCCGAAAAGATGTGTGTCCAAATTTATCGACAGCTTCGATTACTTCGGGAAATTTCTTTGCAATCTCTCTAATTTTTGTTAGTAACTCATTCCCATGTAAAGACTTGATTTGTCTATCGTGACCCATTGTTTAATCTCCTAAATGATAATTTTCCATGATTTTATTTTATCGGTTGTTTATGATTAAAACAATGTTGATTAATTTTTCAATGAGCTGGTTTTGTGCGACGAGCTTTTCTGAGAATTGAAGTGGTTCGTCACGTGGATAGCTCTCTACGTGACCGAACACCCTCTTTTTCCACCGTTTCGTTCACATAGAACCTCTCTACGTGACCAATCGCCAGCTTTTTCCGTAGTTTCAGTCACGTAGAATCCTATTAAAAAACTCCAATTACTTTTAATGCCCCACCGTCAGCAATACAGCTGGCAACACAGATGCCGCAGCCTGTGCAGTGTTTTTCGGACACGACCGGAATTCCGTTAACAAGCGTAAGCGCACCTCCAACAGGGCAGGAACGGACACAATAATCGCACATCACCTGCTGATTTCCAAGACAGCTGTCCCTTTGCACTTTAACCATTCCAATTGCGGGCCGTTTTTTATAGTCAGCCAAGTTTAAAGCCTCCGTCGGGCAGGCTTCGATACACCTTAGACAAAATGTGCATGGTGACTCATTCGGGTCTACATAAGGGGTATTGACGAGCTTCGCGCCGCTTGTCAGTGAAAACAAACAAATGGTCTGCTCCGGACAGACCTCCTGACATTTTCCGCATCTGGTGCATGAAGTAAGGAATTCTAGCTCACTGCCCGCACCAGGAGGACGTATAAAGTCCCGGTCGATTTCAAGCTGGGGTGCAAGAAAATTCCCCAAAAACCCAATTGTCGATTCCCAGTTTAAGTTGAGAAATTCCCTTCTGTTGCATCTCTCAGTCATTGTTCACCAGCTGCTTCTTGATAAAACAGTTCATTCTCGAAATTTGTATACACAAGACAAATATTCAGCACACCATCAATCTCTTTAAATCTTTCTGCCGTTCGATAGCCTTGATCGACCGTATCCGATTCAATCGTCAGGATTACCTTCTTCTCCTCATGAATATGATGGATTTCAACCCCATTTAATAAAGCCAGCTGCCCTGCTGCAAGACTCGCTTGCCCAGGAATTGTTTCCACAAAGATTCCCGAAATAACCATTTGTCTTCCCCTCCTGAAGTAAAAAGGGGCTGCTTCACGAATCCACAGCCCTGCTCGCATCTTACTTACTAAACGCCGTCTTAGTTTTTGTTTCATTTTGCTGGGCATGACACTGAATACAATTATCCCGAAAAACCTTTCCTTTTGTATCATTGTCATAGAAATGGACAGCTGTTGGTGTTGGCGCCCCTGTATCCGGTTTTCCGTGGCAGGCGAGACAGCTATCTTGATGGGCCTTTGGATTCCACCGGTCTACGTGGGTTGCCGGCTGTAGCGGCGGTGCACTGACGAGCCCCATGGTTTCGCTATCTGGCCGCCCTTTTTCCGTCAATTGCACCAGCGCTGGCTGCGTACTTACAACAGCAGCAGTTTCTGTCGACACTAACGACCATTGAAGCTTTGTAGCTCCTATAGCTGCAGTAAGAACAATGATAAACCCTAAGATAAAAAGAATTCCCTTTTCCTTCATAATCTCCCCACCCCCCATTAAGCCTTTTCAATTTTAACAGCACATTTTTTAAAATCTGTCTGCTTGGAAATCGGGCAATAGCAATCCAATGTCACCAAATTAATCAATGTTTCTTCAGCAAAAAATGGTACATAAATAAGTCCCTTCGGCGGGTTTCCGCGTCCTGTCGTCGTCGCCTTCACCTTCACTTCACCACGGCGCGAGATCACTTTTACCATATCCCCTGTTTTAACCCCCAGGGAGGCAGCATCATCAGGGTGGATTTCACACAGCGCTTCCGGGAATGCCTTATGAAGTTCTGGCACCCTTCTTGTCATCGTTCCACTGTGCCAGTGCTCTAACACCCGGCCCGTACATAACCAGAATGGATATTCCTGATCCGGCACTTCTGCCGCTTCTTCAAATGGCCGGAACAGAATCGCCGGTTTATGATCAGCCGATTTATAGAAGTCGAGGTCCATGTATTTTCCTTTATGGCCAAACTCCTCCACCCCGTATTGATCGAAGCCGTCCTCCTGCTTCCCATACGAATAGCGCCAGTTCGTCTCGAGCCATTTGCCATCCACGTTTCGGACCGGCCAGCAAATCCCGTGCTGTTTCAAATATTCCTCATATGGAGCCATTTGTTTCGCTTTCATTTTCAGTTTGGCCCCGAGTTCCTGGGCTGCTTTATTTGGATGCTCATGTGGATTCGTGAATAAGCGGTATTCCTCCCACAAAAGGCGATTCACTTCATGCTGGTCCTTAAGAAGATCATTTTTCTTTTTATCCCATACCATACCAAACAAAACATCAAATGCCGGCTTGTCGCCAATCATTTTTCCATCCAGCACTCGCTTTGCTACCTGAACAATCGCCCATAAATCCCATTTGGCTTCACCCGGCGGATCCACACATTTTTCAAAAATCGACGTCCGTCGTTCAGCATTCCCGAATTGACCTTCACGCTCAACCCACATGGCTGCCGGGAACACCACATCTGCCATTTCCGTCGAGCGGTTTGGATACACATCGGAAACAACGATAAATCCATCAATGACACCTTTCCCATTCGCATCTTTTCCGCGATATCTGTTTAACTTCGGATTTGTCTGCCCCCAGTTATTAGACATACTCCATAAAAATTTAATCTTGCCGTTTCCTAACTCACGGAACATTTTCATCGTGTGCATGCCCGGGTTTTCAATAGGATCCAAATATCCTTGCGGCAGGTTCCAAATCATTTCGGTGTTGAAGCGGCGCACGAAAAACGCGAAAGCGTTTCACGATAAATGCGAAAACGCCTATCTAGGTCGTCGGGTTTGGGGTCAACATCGGCTGCATAACTGAACCAAGTAAGATGACA